>NZ_JBFBAV010000018.1:0-136325 GCF_040689505.1 Streptomyces sp. NPDC051211 | reverse complement strand
CTCGTCCGACAGCGTCAACTCGGCCTTCGGTCGCCCCATTCGTGCCATGGAGCAAGCCTACACATCTGAACAGAATTCATGACTCAGAAGACTAGAGGTACCGGAGTACCGGAGTACTGGAGTACCGGAAGAGCTAGAAGCGCAGGGCCCAGCTGTCGAGGTAGCCGCCGAAGAAGGAGGAGGTGTCGGTGACCTTCAGTTTCCAGACGCCGCTCGCCGACTCGGCCGAGGCGTTGACGGCGTAGATGCCGATGACGTTGGTTCCCGAGTCGTAGGGCTCCGAGTTCTTGATCCGGTAGCGCGTGCCGTCCGGCGCGACCAGCTCGATCCTCAGGTCTCCGCGCCATTCGTGCTTGATGTTGAGCTCGAGCTCAAGGTCGGAGGGGGCCTTTCCGGCTACGCCGGTGACCGGAAGGTGGGACCAGATCACGTTGTCGTTGATCGTCTGGTTGGTGCCGTTGAAGAAGCGCGGGCCCGCCGGACTCTGGGGAGCGGTCCCCGAGTAGAGGAGGCGGTTCGGCGAGCCGGTGCCGATGTCGTGCAGCGATCCCTTCGCCGAGGCGTCGATCAGGGCCTTGGCCACCGTGGCCGGGGAGGCGGTGCGGTGGGTGGACAGGTAGAGGGCGGCCGCGCCGGCCACGTGCGGGGCGGCCATCGAGGTGCCCGACATGGTCACCTCGTGCTGGTCGAACCAGCTTCCGGCCGAGACGATGTCCGAGCCGGGCGCGAAGAGGTCGACGAGCTTTCCGGTGTTGGAGAAGTAGGAGCGGGCCTCGCCGCTGTCGCTGGAGCCGACGGTCAGCGCCGTGGGCACCCGAGCGGGCGAGTGCGTGGAGGCGTCGACTCCGGCGTTGCCGGCCGCGACCGCGTACGTGAGCCCGGAGGCGATCGAGTTGCGGACGGCGGTGTCCAGGACCACGTCCGCGTCGCCGCCCAGGCTCATGTTGACCACGGCGGGCTTGACGGCGTTCTTGGTCACCCAGTTGATGCCCGCCACGACCTGCGCGGTGGTTCCTTCGCCCTCGTTGTTGAGCACCCGCACTGCGACGATCTTGGCCTTCTTGGCGACGCCGTATGTGGTTCCGGCCACGGTCGCCGCCACGTGCGTTCCGTGCCCGTGGCCGTCGGCGGCGCCCCCGCCGTCGATCGCGTCGAAGCCGTAGCGGGCCCGGCCGCCGAAGTCGCTGTGGCTGATCCGTACACCGGTGTCGATGACGTACGCGGTGACGCCCGTCCCCGCGGAGTCCCGGTACACGTACTTCTTGTCGAGCGGCAGCCGCCTGCGGTCGATCCGGTCCAGGCCCCAGGACGGCGGGTTGGGCTGAGTGGCGTCCAGCTTCACCTTGCGGTTCTGGACGACGGTGGCGACGGCCGGATCGGCGGCCAGCCGCCTCGCCTGCTGCGCGGACATCTCCACCGCATAGCCCTGGAAGGCCGCGTCGTAGGTGTCGCGCAGCTTCCCCCGGTAGCGCGAGGCCAGCGCCGTGCCCCGCTGGGGCTCGGCCTTCGCGCCGGATTCCTTGAGCATGACGATGTAGCTGCCGGGTACCGCGTCGGCGGCCCCGGCGTACTGCACGACGCCCTCGGCCTCGGCCGCGGTGGCGGGTGCCGCGAGGCTGCCCCCGGCCACCAGGGCGGCCGCGAGCAGGACCGCGGCCCGGCCCCGGCGCGACGGGATTCTGGAGAACTTCACCCTGCACTCCCCCCTCAGGTGCCCCGCACCGTCCGGCACGGGGCCTACGCGGCGCGGCGCACGCCGTGGGCAGGGGGAAGCTGTGCCCGGACGACGCCAAGGCCCGCTGCACCGTAAGCGGACTCCCCCCGAGAGGAGATTGGCGCATGCCCAACTCGACTGCAAGAGCGCAGACTTGTCGGGAATCGGGGGGACCCGTGGCGCCGGTTGCGGATCGTCCGGCGGGCGGTCGTCTCAGCGCGTTTCGGGCCCGGCCAGGTGACGGGCGATCACCATGCGCTGGATCTGGTTGGTGCCCTCGACGATCTGCAGCACCTTGGCCTCCCGCATCAGCCGCTCCACCGGGAAGTCCTGGGTGTAGCCGTAGCCGCCGAGCACCTGTACCGCGTCCGTGGTCACGGCCATGGCCGCGTCGGTGCAGAACAGCTTGGCCATGGCCGCCTGCCGGGAGAACGGCTTGCCCGCGTCCCGGAGCCGGGCCGCCGCCAGGTAGAGGGCGCGGCCGGCCTCGATCCGGGTGGCCATGTCGGCGAGCATGAAGCGCAGGCCCTGGAAGTCGGAGATGGGGTGGCCGAACTGCTTGCGGTCCAGCGCGTAGGCCAGGGCCTCGTCCAGGGCGGCCTGGGCGACGCCGATGGCGCAGGCGGCGATGCCGAGGCGGCCGGCGTCCAGGGCGGCCAGGGCGATCGTGAAGCCCTGGCCCTCCTCGCCGATCCGGCGGCTGTCCGGGACGCGTACGCCGTCGAGGTGCAGCTGGGCGGTGGGCGAGCCCTTCATGCCCATCTTCTTCTCCGGGACGGCGGCCGACAGGCCGGGGGCGTCGCCGGGGACGAGGAAGGCGGTGATGCCCTTGGGGCCTTCGACGCCGGTGCGGGCGAGCACGGTGTAGAAGTCGGCGATGCCGCCGTGGGTGATCCACGCCTTGGTACCGGTGATCACCCAGTCGTCGCCGTCGCGGACGGCCTTGGTGGTCAGGGAGGCGGCGTCGGAGCCGGAGGCGGGCTCGGACAGGCAGTATGCGCCGAGCAGGCCGCCGCCGAGCATGGCGGGCAGGTGCTCGTTCTGCTGCTGCTTGGTGCCGTAGCCGGCCAGGCCGTGGCAGGCCAGCGAGTGCACGCTGACGCCGAGGCCGACGGTGAGGCGGGCTGCGGCCAGCTCCTCCAGCACCTGGAGGTAGACCTCGTACGGCTGCTCGCCGCCGCCGAACTCGCCGGCGTACGGGAGGCCCAGCAGGCCCGCGTCGGACAGCAGCCGGAAGACCTCGCGGGGGAAGTGGCCGGCCTCTTCCTCCTCGGCGGCCTGCGGGCGGATCTCCCGCGCCGCGATCTCGCGTACCAGTGCGAGGAGGTCCCGGGACTCCTCGGTGGGCAGCTGACGGTCCACCGGCTGCGGGGCGCGGTCGGTCATGGCGGCGCTCTCCTCCCTCGTCGGGCACGGCGGCGACGCGCGGGGTGTGGGGCGCGCCACCGGATCTCGGTGCTCAGGCAGCCGATGCTGCCCTCCCGGATCACGGAAGGGGTAGGCGAGCGGCTGCGGCGGGTTGAGTATGCCCGATCGGATGCGTCCCGTCACGGGTGCAAGATCGGCTGATCCCGGTCTGTGACCTGGGGCGGGCCGGGCGGCGCCCCGAAGGGGGTGGTGTCCGGAGCCGGGGGCGGGGCCGGGCATTCGGGGACGAATTCGGCGATCACCGTCAGGGTGGCCCGGAGCTGGCGCACCAGGAGCTCACCGACCGCGGTCCGGTCGGGGCGGCCGACGGGCTCGGGTGAGGCCGGCGGGCCGATCCAGTCGAGGGTGGCGCCTTCCACCCCGGAGAGCCAGCCGACCAGGGCGAGGCGGGCCAGCGGGGGGACCGTGCGGTGGCCGTAGGCGCCCTCGGCGATGGTGGCGAGCAGTTCCTCGCGGACCGCCTCCCGGATGGCCAGCACCTCGGCGTCCGAGCCGACGCCGCCGGTGACGATGGTCCGGTAGGCGGCCTGGTGGTGCTCGGCGTAGTGCAGGTAGCCGTCGATGGTGCGGCGCAGCCGGTCGGCGGCCGGGAGGTCGGGCTCGCCGCCGGCCCGGGCGACGAGTTCGGCCACCGAGTCCTCGACGATGGCGAGGTAGTAGCCGCGCTTGCTCTTGAAGTAGTAGTAGATCAGCCCCTTGGCGACGCCGGCCTGCCGGGCGATGTCGTCCATGGACAGCGCGTCGTACGAGGTGTCGGCGAACAACTTCCGCCCGGTCGCTATGAGTTCGGCCCTGCGGACCTGCGAACGCTCGGTCGTTCCACGCTGTTGACTATTATTCAAATTCGGCCCTAGCCTCGAACTGCCAAAGATGCTCGCAGTATCGCACTTCCCCTGCGCACCGGACGACGTACGGGAGGCACCCCCATGAGCACACGCAGCAGGCGCACCGGAGGCGACCGCGACCGGGCCGAGGGCCGGGAGGCGGGCCGGGTCGAGGCCCGCGTCGAGGGCCGCGCCGAGGGCCGGGTCGACTGGAAGAGGACCGCCCTCATCGCGATGCCCGCGGTCGTCGCGGTCGGCGCCATGGCGATGGTGATGGCCCAGGGGGCGCTGGCCGCCTCCTTCGCCGTCTCCGGCACCAGCTTCCAGGTCTCCTCCTCCAAACTGACCAGCAGGGGCCTGGCCTCCTACGTACAGACGGACCGTTCCGTCGACGGCAAGGGGCACCCGGTCGCCCTGCTCGGCATCGGAGAGGCCACGCTCACCGACATCTGCCAGTCCGCCGAGGTGACCACCCCGGTCGGCACGGTGGTGTTCAAACTGACGGCCGGCGGCCCGGCCGGTGAGGTCACCGCCAGCAACCTGATCATCGACGGCGAGGACCTGACCGGCGACGCCCGGTTCGGGACGGCCCAGATCGGCCGGGACGCGTCCACCCTCGACCAGGTCGCCGGGGTCCGGGGCGAGCCCGGGAAGTTCGGGCTTCAGGCCGGGGACATCGAGGTCGCGGGCGTGCGGTCGAAGGCCTGGTCCGCGACCGGCGGCAACTTCCGGCTCAAGGGCCTGAAGCTCGACGTCAGTCTGGACGGCAAGAAGTGCTTCTAGCGGGAGCCCCGGAACGCCGGCTGCCGTGCCCCGGGGCGCGGCGCCGGCTGCGCGCCTGGCGCCGGACCCGGCCGTTCTGGGGCGGACTGCTGCTGGTGCTGGGCGGCACCGAGCTGCTGCTGGTGCCGCTGTCCCCGCTGACCGTGCTGGTCAGCCTGGGGCTGGGCGGGATCGCGGCGATCGGGATCGGGCTGGCGCTGATCACGGCCGGGCTGTTCCTGTGGTTCCTGCCGCAGGCGAGGGTGTACGTCAGCGTCCACGCGATGCTGCTGTCGGTGCTGTCCTTCGTCGCCACCAACCTGGGCGGTTTCCTGGTCGGCATGCTGCTCGGCATCGCGGGCAGCGCGCTGGCCTTCGGCTGGACCCCGCGGTCCGGGGCCGGGGCCGGGGAAGGTGCGGACGGCAAGGGCGGCGGGCCGTACGTCCCCTCGCCGGACGGCAGCGGACCGCGCACCCTCGCCGCCGCCCTCCCGGTGCTGCTCGCGGCCGCCCTCGCCACCGGGACCACCCGGACCACCGAGACCACCGGGACCACCGGGACCACCGGGACCACCGGGACCACCGGGACCACCGGTACGAACGCCACGACCGGCACGCCCCCCGGAGCCGCCGGAGCCGCTGGCCCCGCCCTCATGGCCCCGCGCACTCCCCCGACGGTCACCACCTCGCTCTTCGCCCCGCAGGGCTTCACCCTCGCCGGCATCACCCAGGTCCCCACGGTGGACGGGCCCCTGAAGGTGATGGTCCTGAAGATGCGGGCGGCCTCGCTGCGCGACTACCGGCTGCGCACCCGCGACGGCCGGGACGAGTACGGGCTGGCCGCCGACTCCCTGGAGCTGAGCGGGGACGTGACCCTCTACCTGACCCGGTTCAGCGGCTGCATCGAGGGGCTGCTGTGCGTCACCTTCACCCCGGACGGGCTGCCCGCACCGCCCGTCATCCCGCCCTTCGTCTTCATGACCCGGGTCACCGCCGAGCAGGCGCTGGTCACCTCCGACCTGATCGTCACCGACGGCCTGCGCCTGGAGGCTCCCCCGGCAACCGCTGGGAGGGACCCCCTGTGATCCCGGTGCAGGCCGCGCCGCTGTGGGCCTACGGGATCGGGGCGACCTTCGCAGTGGCGGCCGGCCGGCAGCTCCAGTGGTGGGAGCGCTCGGTCCGCGGCGAGGGCGTACGGACCAGGAGCCGGGCCGCCAACCCCTACCTGGCCCTGACCGGGCTGTACGCGGCCCTGCTGCTCGCACCCACCGGCCTGTACCTGCTGTGGCAGAACCCGGCCTGGGCCACCATGCAGGTGGCCCGGGACCACGACGGGGTGTGGGCGGGCTTCGCGCTCTTCCACTCGGGTTCGGTGGTGGTCGGGGCGCTCCTCGGCTTCCTCGCGGCCCGGGTGTTCGTGCTGGTGGGAGCCGGGTACTGGGGGTACCTCCAGGCCGTCGCCGGGTATTTCCTGCTGTTCTTCACGCTGGTCCACGGCTGGGACGGCACCGGGTACCGGCGGCTGCTGAGCGCTGATCCGCGGACCTACGCCGGCTGGTCCGCGGACAGCGCGGTCAACCACGGCCTGGACTTCCTGACCTCCGGAACCTTTCTGGCCCTGCTGGTCTTCGGGGTGGTGACGGTCGGCGCGATGCTGCTGACGGAGATCGGCTGGCTGGTGGAGGGCTGGCGGCTGCCGGGTGCGGCCGCGGACCTGAAGGTGCCGCGGCCGGTGGCCGTGCTGATCGCGGGGGCCGGGGTGTACGGGCTGCCGTTCGCGGGGGCGCTGGGCGCGAGCGCCCTGGTGCGCCTGGCGGGGTGGCCGGCCGGGCTGCTGCTGTTCGCGGCGGCCGCCGGGCTGGTGCTGCTGCCCCGCCGGTCGCCCGTACGGGCGCTGTACGGGTTGGTGGGCGTACCGGACCGGCACTGGCGGGTGGAGCCCGAGGAACGGGTGGAGCCCGAGGAAGGGGCTACATCCAGCCGATCTGGGTGACGAACATGGCCACGACGACCACCAGGGTCCAGCCGAGGACGTTCTCCACCAGCTTGGAGTCCTCCTTGGGGCCTCCCGTGCGGGCGAGGTTCCGGGCACGGGTCAGGGCGGCGGCGTTCGCAGTCATGGGGGTTCTCGCATCGTTCGTCTGGCAGTGGACACCACGCGACGGGGTCGCATTTCGGACAGGGCCCGGGTTCCGTCCAATGTGCCAGCGAAAGGGGCCCCGGCGGTAGAGACGTTGGTCACTGCCGCCGGGGCCCCTGCTCCTGTGCGCTCAGGTGTGCACTGGGGTGCACCCCTGCGTTCAGGGGGTGACTTCGCGGTTCCGTTCACCGCCCAGGGCCACCATGGCGAGGCCCAGGCAGAGAGCGATCGCACCGGTGATCACGTTGCTGACCACGGAGCGGGTCGTGTCCATCTCCCCTGCGATGACCCACGGGGCGACGATGGTCCACGCACCCAGGGCGACCGCCGTCCAGGCCATCGCGTGGGTGCGCTCGTAAGCGGAACCCAGACCGCTCATGCACACGCAGAACGCGATGCCGGCGATCAGGTTGTTGATGGCCAGCGGGCCGAGGCCGCTGAACCCGGCGATCCAGGGCGAGGCCGCCAGGTACAGGCCGGTGATGAGGGCGAGTGCCTCCACGGCCTGCGCACGGGGGGTGCTGGTCACCCGCTCGAACCGAGTGCGCATCTCGGCGAGGTCGGGGTGGTGCTCAATTCTCGGATGGGTGGTCATGGTGGGCCGCCTCCTAGGACGCTTTCTGTGCCCTTTATGTCCACCTTATGCCCCATTCGGCCCCTGGTCATGCCAGCGATCAGAGCACTCGGACGGCCCGCAGGGCGGCGATCTGGGCGGGGGTCGGGCGGACCGGCACGTAGAGGTAACAGATGCCCCCGGTGCCGGAGACGACCTTGCCGGAGGCGTTGTGGCGCTTGGTGCGCAGCCACACGTTCTCCCACTCGCGGCGCCGGTAGACCCGGCGGACGGCCGCGTTGGTCGGCGAGTTGGGGTCGTTGGCGATCACATCTCCGGCCGCGGTGAACCCGATCACGGTCATCAGGTGGCCGGCCGTGCCGTAGCCGGCGCCGGTCAGCTCCCCTTCCCGGAAGGACTGCGAGGTGATGGCCGGGATCCCGGACCGGACCAGGGTCTCGAGGTCGGTCAGGGAGGCCAGCCGGGTCACCACGGCGGCGAGATCCGGGTAAGTGGCGGCGTAGGCGGCGTTGAAGGGCCAGTTCCCACAGCCCTTGTAGGCGTGGTCGTAGGTGGACCGGGCCGCGTGGCAGACCTGCGGGTCGGCGTACTCCGGCCGGACCCAGGCCAGGTCCGCCGGGGCGGCCCTGCGCCCCCAGTACTCGATGATCATCTGGGAGGAGGTGGGGCTGCACCAGGCCTCGCCGCCGTTGTCGTACTCGGGGTACTGGCCGACATGCGTCTCCTGCGAGTACCGCGGGACCTTCAGCTCGCGGGCGGGGCCGGGGCGGCTCGCGGGGACGGTGAACCGGTCCGGCACGTCCGAGGCCATGGCGCCGGCCAGCCACACCAGCGGGCCGGCCACCCCGGAGCCGGGGCGGCGGTACAGGGTCAGCCGGAGCTGCCAGTCGCGCAGCCGCAGGCCCTTCGCCGGGTCGTCGAGGGCGAGGGTGTCCGTCCACACCGTGGAGCGGCCGTCGGTCTGGCCGTCCACCGAGGTGCGGCGGATGTCGGCGTCGCTCGAGGCCCAGCGGCCCATCACGTACCAGGGGGTGGCGGTGCCGTCCGTGTAGGTGCCGCGGAGTTCGGTCTGCAGCCAGGTCCCGGCGGGGGTGCGGGCGTTCCAGGAGGCGACGACCTCGGTGGCGGGCACCGCGGACCGGTGCACCGGGGAGGTCCAGGAGGCGTACTCCCAGGTGCTCTTCTTCCCCGTGTGCGGGTCGGCGTACTGGGTCCGGCCGGCCGGCGTGCGGATGCCGAGGGCGGGGCGGGAGCCGGGGACCGCGGTGGTGCCGTGGTGGGTACCGGCGCGCCAGTCCTGGTGGGCGAACCAGAAACGGTTGTCCACCGTCGGGCCGGCGACTGCGCCGGAGGCCCCGGGCCCGCCGCCCTCCGCGCCCTCCCCGCCCTCCCCGCGTTCCGCACCTTCCGCGCCCTCGGGGGCCTTGGGGCGCTTCGGGCCGGAGCCGGCCGCCTCCGCGGTACCGGACACCGTGGCGGCGGCGGTGGCGGCGGTGACTGCCGCGAGGGCGGCGGCGAGCAGGGCTCGGCGCGGAGCGGATGCGGTCATGGACGACCCCCAGTGGTCGAGGCGGTGGCTCCCGCCACCCTCCCAGTTCCCGCCCGCCCGGGGCCAGGGCGCGGGGGTGCGTGTCGCGCCGGGGCGCGCCCTCCCGGACCACCCCCGGCCCCGCGACCGAGGCCGCCGGCTGCCGGCCGCCGGCCGGGCCGAGCTTAGGCTGGGCTGGTGGAAGCCCATTCGCCGTCACTTCGATCGCATCAGCCGCTTCAGTCGCTTCAGTCGCTCGCGCGCGAGCTCGAGGGCCTGCCGCCCTCGCTGGGGCCGGTGCGGCTGATCGGGATCGACGGGCACGCCGGGTCCGGAAAGAGCACCTTCGCGGAGCGGCTCGCCCGGGCGCTCGGCGGGGTGCCCGTGCTGCATCTCGACGACGTGGCCACGCACGAGGAGCTGTTCGGCTGGACGGAGCGGTTCCGGGAACAGGTGCTGGTGCCGCTCGCCGCCGGGCGGGCCGCGCACTGGGCGCCGTACGACTGGGTGGAGCGCCGGTTCGGCCCGGCCCGGGTGCTGGAGCCGGTACCGCTGCTGCTGATCGAGGGCGTGGGAGCGGGCCGGCGGGCGGTGCGGCCGCATCTGGCCCGGCTGCTGTGGATGGAGACCCCGCGCGAGCAGTCCTGGGGGCGCGGGCGGGACCGGGACGGGAGCGAACTGGCCGGTTTCTGGGACGGGTGGGAGCGCGCGGAGCTCGCGCACTTCGCGGACGACCCTTCACGCCCCTTCGCCGACACCCTGGTACGCCAGTGCGGTACGGGATACGAGTGGACTTCCGGGGCCGCTGCGACGCCTGGAACCGGCACTTCCGTCACCGAGGGTGACAAACAGCCCCGGGCCTGAGCCGTCCCGGAAATCCACTTGTCAAGGCCTGCTCGACTCCGCTTGACCTGGGCACCGCACCGGCCTTACGTTCTGAATGCGCGGCCGTATACGGCCACCGCGGACACGAAGCCCCCGGTTGTTCCCCCGTGATCGGGGGCTTCGTTCTGCCCCGCGGAGCGGTTCACCCGCCCCCCGATCTTCACCCTGAGTCACCTCACTGCCGTACGGCGGCCACTCGATCGGTGCCCGCAGCGCACTGCGTAAGGTCCGTAGCCGCAGGTACGATGCCACCCAGAATTCATCGACGCAGGTGCAACTCGCTGATTCGAAGCGGGGGTTGCTGCGCACCACGGGGGCAGGCTTGTGGGGGATGTGATGGACTTCGGCACGCAGGGCAGCGGCAACGCGCACGCCCCGGCCGAACTCGCCTGGCTGCGGGGGGTGGACGCCTGCACCATGGGCGCCTATCCGCAGGCCGAGGAGGAGTTCCGGGCGGCCGTACGACTCGATCCCACCATGGCGGACGCCTGGCTGGGGCTGCACGCACTGAGGGTGGACACCACCACCGCGCTGCTGCGCATGTACACCCACCGGGACCGGTTCGGGGAGCAGCGGGCCCGGCACCGGCGGACCCTGAACTCCTGGTACTGGCTGGGCTGGTGGGTGCAGCCGGTGCTGGAGAGCCGACGGGACCTGCTGCTGGCCCACGCCTCGCACTGGCTGGACGGCCGCCATGTGCCCGAGCTGGACCAGGCGCTCGCCGCTCTGCCGCCGGTGGACGCGGACGCCCAGGTCCGCTTCCTTCACGCCTGCCGGGCCTATCTGGTCAAGGACTGGGAGCAGCTGGTCCGGCACACCGAGCCGCTGGTCGACGATCCCCTGCTGGGCATCGAGGCGGGGCTGTTCGGCGGCATGGCCCGGGTCCGCCTGGAGATGTACGGGCAGGCTGAGCCGATGCTGTCGGCGGCGCTGATGCGCTGCCGCAGCGAGCAGCCGCAGCGCAAGGAGCTGCGGTACTGGCTGGCCCGGGCGCACGAGGGGACCGGGCGCAGTGCGGCCGCGCTGCCGCTGTACCGGGCGGTGCACCGGGTGGATCCGGCGTTCATGGACACCGCGGCCCGGCTGACGGCCATCGCCGAGTCGGACGGGCTGGACGGGTACGACCTGTCGCCGGTCGGGGGTGATTTCGCGGCGGTGACGCTGGGCGGCGGAGCGGTCGCCGACGGGCCGCTGGCGGAGCCGGACCCGCTGCTGGGCGGGGAGCCGTCGGAGCCGCGGTACGGCGGGCCCGGGTCGGGTGCGGTACCGGGCGCGGGCCCGCCGGGCGCCGGGGCGCCGGCCGGTCCCGGCGCCGGGACAGGACGGCTGGACGGCGTACGGCGGAAGGCGGCGGTGCCCCCGCAGACCCTGCCCGCCGGCCTGCCGGCCGGGCCGGCGGATCCGGCGCTGCTCGCCGAGGCGCTGGCCGAGCTGGAGCGGATGGTGGGCCTGGAGCCGGTGAAACGGCAGGTGAAGGCGCTGTCGGCGCAGCTCCACATGGCCCGGTTGCGGGCCGGGCAGGGGCTGCCGGTGCAGCCGCCGAAACGCCACTTCGTCTTCTCCGGCCCCTCCGGCACCGGGAAGACGACGGTGGCGCGGATCCTGGGCCGGGTGTTCTACGCGCTGGGGCTGCTCGGCGGGGACCATCTGGTGGAGGCTCAGCGGGCCGACCTGGTGGGCGAGTTCCTCGGGCAGACCGCGGTGAAGGCCAACGAGCTGATCGATTCGGCGATCGGCGGGGTGCTGTTCGTGGACGAGGCGTACAGCCTGTCCAACTCCGGCTACAGCAAGGGCGACGCCTACGGGGACGAGGCGCTGCAGGTGCTGCTGAAGCGGGCGGAGGACAACCGGGACCATCTGGTGGTGATCCTGGCCGGCTATCCGGCGGGCATGGACCGGCTGCTGGCCGCGAACCCCGGGCTGTCCTCCCGGTTCACCACCCGGGTGGACTTCCCCAGCTACCGGCCGCTGGAGCTGACCGCGATCGGCGGGGTGCTGGCGGAGGCGAACGGGGACCGCTGGGACGAGGAGGCGCTGGACGAGCTGCGCAGCATCAGCGGGCACGTGGTGGAGCAGGGCTGGATCGACGAGCTGGGCAACGGACGGTTCCTGCGCACCCTGTACGAGAAGAGCTGCGCGTACCGGGACCTACGGCTGGCCGGGTACGTGGCGGCGCCGTCGCGGGAGGACCTGGCGACGCTGCGGCTGCCGGACCTGATGCAGGCGTATGGGGAGGTGCTGTCGGGGCGGGGCCCCGCCGACCCCGGGCGGCCCGAGCCGCCGCCGCTCTAGCCCCGGCCGGGCCGGGCCGCCGCCGGTCCAGCCCCGGCCGAACCGGGCCGCCGCCGTGGTGGCCCTGGCACGGCCTGGCCGCTGCGCGGAGCCTTTCCCCACCCGCCCCTTCCCGAACTGGGGCTCCGCCCCAGACCCCGGTCCTCAAGCGCCGGACGGGCTGAACAAGCCCCGCCGGCGATCGAAGCGCGGGGGTCCGGGGGCAGAGCCCCCGGCAACGGCGCCGCACGGTCGTGGCTACGCCCCCCGCGCGTACACCCGGTGCGCCGGATCGCGGACCTCGCCCACCAGCATCTCCAGGACGTCCTCCAGGGCGACCAGCCCCAGGACCCGGCCCGCCGGGTCGGCGACCTGGGCCAGGTGGGTGGCGTTCCGCCGCATGACGCTGAGCGCGTCGTCCAGCGGCAGCGTCGAGGACAGGGTGGTCATCCGGCGCCAGACCCGCTGCGGGACGGCCCGCTCGCGGTCCTCCAGGTCGAGGACGTCCTTGACGTGGACGTAGCCCATGAAGGCGCCGGTGACCGAGCGGACCGGGAACCGGGAGTAGCCGGTGCGGACCGTGAGCTGCTCGATCTGGTGCGGGGTGGCCGAGGGGGCGACCGTGACCAGGCGCTCCCGGGGCAGCAGGACGTCGGTGACCGGGCGGCTGCCCAGTTCCAGGGCGTCCTCCAGGCGCTCCTGCTCCACCGGCTCCAGCAGGCCGGCCTGCCGGGAGTCCTCGACGAGCCGGCCCAGCTGGGCGCTGGTGTAGACGGCTTCGACCTCGTCCTTGGGCTCCACCTTGAAGAGCCGCAGGACCCAGTGGGCGCAGGCGCCGAGGGCTGTGGTGACCGGGCCGCAGACCCGGGCGAAGGCGACCAGGCCGGGGCTGAACCACAGGGCGGTCTTCTCGGGGGCGGCCATGGCGAGGTTCTTGGGGACCATCTCGCCGATGACCAGGTGCAGGAAGACCACCGCGGCCAGGGCGCAGGCGTAGCCCAGCGGGTGGATCAGGCCGTGCGGGACGTGTACGGCGTGGAAGACGGGCTCCAGCAGCCGGGCCACGGTGGGCTCGGCGACCGCGCCGAGGGTCAGCGAGCACACGGTGATGCCGAACTGGGCGGCCGCCATCATGCGGGGCAGGTTCTCCAGGCCGTACAGCACCTGGCGGGCGCGCTTGGAGGAGGCGGCGAGGGGTTCGATCTGGCTGCGGCGGACCGAGACCAGGGCGAATTCCGCGCCGACGAAGAAGCCGTTGGCGAGGACCAGAAAGAGGGCGAAGAGGAGCTGGAGGGCGCTCACCGGGCCATCGCCTCCATGTCGGCCGGCGGTGCGGCCGGGCCCGCGTGCGGGACGGCGCCGGGGGCCGTCCCGTGCAGGGCGGGCACGGGCACGCGGTGGAGCGATCCGGGCTCGGAGCCGGGCAGCAGGCCGTGCGGGTGCGGGGCCGGGGCGGTGCGGATCAGGCGGACGCGTTCCGCGCGGTTGCGGGCGACCTGGCGGACGCAGAGCTTCCAGCCGGGAAGTTCGGCACGGTCCCCGGGGGCGGGGATCCGGCCGAGCAGGTCGGCGACCAGTCCGGCGACGGTCTCGTACGGGCCGTCGGGGACGTCCAGGCCTATGCGGCGCAGGGTGTGCACCCGGCAGCTGCCGTCGGCATCCCAGGAGGGCCGGCCGTCCTCGGCGGGGGCCGGGGCCAGCTCCGGGCGGGCCTCGGCCTGGTCGTGCTCGTCGCGGACCTCGCCGACGAGTTCCTCGACGATGTCCTCCAGGGTGACCACCCCGGCGGTGCCGCCGTACTCGTCGACGACCACGGCCATCGGCTGCTCGCTGCGGAGCAGTTCCAGCAGCGGCTGGACGGGCAGGGTTCCGGGCACCAGCAGCGGGGGCACGGCGATCCGGGCGACGCTGGTGCGGGCCCGCTCGGGTTCGGTCACGGCGAGGGCGTCCTTGAGGTGGACCACGCCGGTGATCTCGTCGATCCGCTCCCGGTAGACCGGGAAGCGGGACAGGCCGGTGGCCCGGGTCAGGTTGAGCACGTCGGCGGCGGTGGCCGTGGACTGCAGGGCGCTGACCTTCACCCGGGGGGTCATGACGTGCTGGGCGGTGAGTTCGCCGAGCGAGAGGGTACGGACGAACAGGTCGGCGGTGTCCTGTTCGAGGGCTCCGGCCTGGGCCGAGTGCCGGACCAGGGAGACCAGTTCGCCGGGGGTGCGGGCGGAGGCCAGCTCCTCGGCGGGCTCGACGCCGAGCGCCCGTACGAGCCGGTTGGCGACGGCGTTCAAGCCGGCGATGACCGGGCGGAAGACGCGGGAGAAGGCGTGCTGCGGGCCGGCCACGAAGCGGGCGACCTGGAGCGGCCGGGAGACCGCCCAGTTCTTCGGGACGAGTTCGCCCACCACCATCTGGACGGCGGACGCGAGGAGCATGCCGACGATCACGGCGACGGAGGGCACGACACCGGCGGGCAGGCCGGCCGCGGTGAGCGGGGCGGAGAGCAGGGCGGCCAGCGCCGGCTGGGCGAGCATGCCGACCACCAGGGAGGTGATGGTGATGCCGAGCTGGGTGCCGGAGAGCTGGAAGGACAGCTCCCGCAGGGCCTTGACCACCGTACGGGCGCGGCGGTCGCCGTCGGCTGCGGCGCGTTCGGCCTCCGGCTTCTCCACGGTGACGAGGCCGAATTCGGCTGCCACGAAGAATCCGTTGGCGAGGATGAGAACGAAAGCCGCCACGAGCAGCAGTAGCGGGATGGTCATGCCACCGCTCCCGGGGGGAGGGCGGCGCGGGTACTACCGGACGATCCGTCCATTGCTGGAGGGAGTCACTCCTCAAGTCGCAGGGGCCCTGGGGCCACGGGGTCCCGGGGCCGGCGGGAGGGCGCCGGGATGCGCCCCGCCACCAGAGTAGTCAGTGAGATCGTCCCCGCAACGGGGACTCAGCGCTCGCGCGAGCCGGTGCCGCGGTTCTCGGCCAGGGCGCGCAGCGCCCGGGCGTCGGCGATCGCCTGGTTCTTGGCGACGCCCGGCTGGATGCCGAGGGCGGGCAGGCTGGTGCCGTCGTTCAGGTCGAGGAAGACCCACGGGTCGCCCGGGCGGAGGTTCACGCGGACGATCTGCGCCCACTCCAGCCGGCGGGTCGTGGTCAGGTTGACCACGGTGACGCCGGTCTCCTCCGCGACCACCTTCGGGCGGGACAGCAGCACCAGGACGGAGCTGAGCAGCACGGCCACGAAGACGAAACTGATCCGCTCTCCGCTGGTGAGGCGTTCCAGGAGCAGCGCGACCGCCGTGATGGTGGCGAACATGGCCGCGCCGACGCCGAGGAGCACGATCCGGGTGCGGGTGGGCCGGAAGGTGACGGGCAGGGTCGGTTCGGCCGACCGGTCGGCGCCCATCAGAGGCGGCAGGCGTGGATCGAGGTGGTGAGGATGGCGCGCGCGCCGAGCTCGTACAGATCGTCCATGATCCGCTGGGCTTCCTTGGCGGGGACCATCGCGCGGACCGCGACCCAGCCCTCGTTGTGCAGCGGGGAGATGGTCGGGGACTCCAGCCCGGGGGTGAGGGCGACGGCCCGCTCCAGGTGCTCGGCGCGGCAGTCGTAGTCCATCATCACGTAGCTGCGGGCCACCAGGACGCCCTGGAGGCGGCGCAGGAACTGCTGGACTTGGGGGTGGTCGGTGTCGGCGCCGTTGCGCCGGATGACCACGGCCTCGGACTTCAGGATGGGCTCGCCGATGACCTCCAGGCCGGCGTTGCGCAGGCTGGTGCCGGTCTCCACGACGTCCGCGATGATCTCGGCGACGCCGAGCTGGATGGCGGTCTCGACGGCGCCGTCCAGGTGGACGACGGAGGCGTCGACGCCGGAGTCGGCGAGGTGCTTGGCGACGATTCCCTCGTACGAGGTCGCGATCGTCATCCCGTGGAAGTCCTCGGGGCCCTTCGCGGTGCCGGGCTTGGTGGCGTAGCGGAAGGTGGAGCGCCCGAAGTTCAGCGGGAGGATCTCCTCCGCGTTGGCGCCGGAGTCCAGCAGCAGGTCACGGCCGGTGATGCCGATGTCGAGCTTGCCGGACGCCACGTAGATCGCGATGTCCTTGGGGCGCAGGTAGAAGAACTCGACCTCGTTGTCGGGGTCGACCGTGACGAGTTCCTTGGACTCCTTGCGCTGCCGGTAGCCGGCCTCATGGAGCATCTCCGACGCAGGCCCGGAGAGTGAACCCTTGTTGGGGACGGCGATGCGCAGCATGAGGACGGTTCCTTTGTTCGCGTAACTGGTGGTGCTGTGCGGAGCGGGCGGAGGGGGTGGTGCGGGGGGAGGGAGGGGTTCTGCTCAGAGGTGCTTGTAGACGTCGTCGAGCGAGATCCCGCGGGCGACCATCATCACCTGGACGTGGTACAGCAGCTGCGAGATCTCCTCGGCGGCGGCTTCCTTGCCCTCGTACTCTGCGGCCATCCAGACCTCGGCGGCCTCCTCGACGACCTTCTTGCCGATGGCATGGACGCCCTTGCCGACCAGCTCTGCGGTACGGGAGGTGCTCGGGTCGCCGTCGGCCTTGGCCTGGAGCTCGGTGAAGAGCTCTTCGAAGGTCTTGGGGAGTGTGTTCGCCATGATGGTCCTCAGAATACGGGGTTCCCCCGCGCCGCTAGCGCCAGGGTTCGCTGACCGTCCGCAGGGTCATTGCGGTGGAGACGGCGGCGGTGACCGCTTCGTGACCCTTGTCCTCGTTCGACCCTTCGAGTCCGGCGCGGTCCAGCGCCTGCTCGTCGTTGTCGCAGGTCAGTACGCCGAAGCCGATGGGGACTCCGGTCTCGACGGACACCTGTACCAGGCCCTGGGTGACGCCCTGGCACACGTAGTCGAAGTGGGGGGTGCCGCCGCGGATGACCACGCCGAGGGCGACCACCGCATCGTATCCGCGACCGGCGAGTACCTTCGCCACCACCGGGAGCTCGAAGCTGCCGGGGACCCGCAGCAGGGTGGGCTCGTCGATGCCGAGCTCGTGCAGGGCGCGCAGGGCGCCGTCCACCAGTCCGTCCATCACCTTTTCGTGCCACTGGGCCGCGATGACCGCGACCCGGAGGTCGCCGCAGTTCTTCACGCTCAGTTCGGGTGCGCCCTTGCCGCTCACAGCTCTCCTCGGTGCTTCGTGCTCTGGTGGTGTGCAGGTGGTGTGTGTGGGTGGTTACTGGTTGCCGCAGGCGGACGTGGACATGGCCGCGTCCAGCCAGGGCAGGTCGTGGCCCATCCGGTCCCGCTTGGTGCGCAGGTACCGCAGATTGTGCTCGCCCGCCTCGACGGGCATGGGCTCGCGCTCGGCGACCTTGATGCCGTGCGAGGTGAGGGCGGCGGCCTTGTCCGGGTTGTTGGTCAGCAGCCGGACGCTGTGCACGCCGAGGTCGGCGAGGATCTGGGCGCCGGCCCCGTAGTCGCGGGCGTCGGCGGGCAGGCCGAGCTCCAGATTGGCGTCCAGGGTGTCGCGGCCGCGCTCCTGGAGTTCGTACGCGCGGAGCTTGGACACCAGGCCGATGCCGCGGCCCTCGTGGCCGCGCAGGTAGACGACGACGCCCCGGCCGGCCTCCTGGATCCGCTGCATGGAGGCGTGCAGCTGGGGGCCGCAGTCGCAGCGCAGGGAGTGGAAGATGTCGCCGGTCAGGCATTCGGAGTGCATCCGGACCAGGACGTCCTCGCCGTCGCCGAGCTCGCCCTGGACCAGGGCGACGTGCTCGACCCCGTCCACGGTGGAGCGGTAGCCGTACGCGGTGAACTCGCCGAACGAGGTCGGCAGGCTGACCTCGGCCTCGCGGCGCACGGTCGGCTCGGCTGAGCGGCGGTAGGCGATCAGGTCCTCGATGGAGATGATCGTCAGGCCGTGCTTGCGGGCGAACGGGATCAGCTCGGGCAGCCGCAGCATGACGCCGTCCTCGCCGGCGATCTCCACGATCGCGCCGACGGGGCGCAGGCCCGCGAGGCGGGCGAGGTCGATGGCGGCTTCGGTGTGGCCGTTGCGGGCCAGTACGCCGCCCGGCTTGGCGCGCAGCGGGAAGATGTGCCCGGGGCGGACGAAGTCGGACGCCTCGGCGGTGCCGCCGGCCAGCAGCCGCAGGGTGGTGGCGCGGTCGGCGGCGGAGATGCCGGTGGAGATGCCGTGGGCGGCGGTGGCGTCGACGGAGACGGTGAAGGCGGTCTTCATCGACTCGGTGTTGTTCTGCACCATCTGGGGCAGCTCGAGGCGGTCCAGCTCGGGGCCCTCCATGGGGGCGCAGATCAGGCCGCGGCACTCGCTCATCATGAAGGCGACGATCTCGGGGGTCACCTTCTCGGCGGCGACGACCAGGTCGCCCTCGTTCTCCCGGTTCTCGTCGTCCACGACGACGACCGGGCGGCCGGCCGCGATGTCCCGGATGGCCTGCTCAACGGGGTCGAGCACGAAGATCTCGTCGGTGATCATGCCGTTGCTCCTTCGAGGGCGGGGGCGGTGTGGGCGCGGGAGCGCAGCCACCAGTCGCGCATGCCCCACAGGACGAGCGCGCCGTAGATGACGTAGACGAAGCCGGAGAAGGCGTAGCCGTTGGCGAAGTTCAGGGGGACTCCGACGAGGTCGACGAGGAGCCAGGCGAACCAGAACTCGACCAGGCCGCGCGACTGGGCGTACATGGCGACGATGGTGCCGACGAAGATGTAGGCGTCGGGCCACGGGTCCCAGGACAGCGAGGGGTAGGCGGTGAAGAGCAGGGCGACGGCGACGGTGCCGAGGGCGGCGGCGCCGGCCATCAGCCCGCGCTCGGTCCAGCTGGCGAAGCGGACGGCGAGCCGGCCGTCCTGAGCCTGCTGCCGGCCGCGGTTCCACTGCCAGAAGCCCCAGGCGGCGACGGCCATGACGACGACCTGCTTGCCGGCGCTGCCGGAGAGGTGCCCGGCGGCGAAGGCGGCGAAGAGGATGGCTCCGGAGAGGAACTGGGCGGGCCAGGTCCATATGGAGCGGCGCCAGCCGAGGGCCAGGGCGATCAGGCCGATCGTGTTGCCGATCATGTCGGACCACTTGATGTGCTGGCCGAAGGCGGTGAAGGCCTCCGAGTTCAGCCAGTCGACGGCGCTCACTGTGCGGTCCCCTTGTCGCCGAGGAGCCGCTCGACGTACTTGGCGAGGACGTCCACTTCGAGGTTGACGGGGTCGCCGCTCTGCTTGATGCCGAGCGTGGTCAGGGCGAGGGTGGTGGGGATCAGGCTGATGGTGAAGTAGTCGGCGGCGGCCTCGACCACGGTGAGGCTGACGCCGTCGACCGTGATGGAGCCCTTCTCGACGACGTACTTCGAGAGGTTCGCCGGGAGCGAGACCTTGACGATCTCCCAGTGCTCGGAGGGGGTCCGGGAGAGGATCTCGCCGGTGCCGTCCACGTGGCCCTGGACCAGGTGGCCGCCGAGGCGTCCGCCGAGGGCCATCGGGCGCTCCAGGTTGACCCGGGAGCCCTGGGTGAGGCCGCCGAGGCTGGAGCGGTTCAGGGTCTCCTGCATCACGTCGGCGGTGAACTCGCCGTCCGCGGTGTCCACGACGGTCAGGCAGACGCCGTTGACGGCGATGGAGTCGCCGTGCTTGGCGCCCTCGGTGACGACGGGGCCGCGCAGGCGGAAGCGGGAGGCCTCCGCGAGCTGCTCGACGGCGGTGACCTCGCCCAGTTCTTCGACGATTCCGGTGAACACTCAGTGCTCCTTGGCGGCAGTGGTGGGTACGGCGGTGATGCGGAGATCGGGGCCGATGCGGACGGCCTCGGTGATGTCGAGGCGGAGCGCGTCGGCGATGGTGCCGATGCCGGCGTCCGCGAGGACGGCCGGGCCCGCGCCGAGCAGGGCGGGGGCCAGGTAGCCGACGACCGTGTCGACGGCTCCGGCGGCGACGAAGGCGCCGGCCAGGGTCGGGCCGCCTTCGAGGAGGACGGAGCGGATGCCGCGCGCGTACAGCTCGGCGAGCAGGGCGTCCACGGAGATCCCGTACTTGTCGTACGGGAGCCGGGCCAGCTCGACGCCAGCGAGGTGGCGGGTGGCTGCGTCTTCGAGGTTCTCGGCTACAACGATCAGGGTGGGGGCGGTCTCGTCCAGGACGCGGGCGGTGGGCCGGATGGTGGCGTGGGTGTCGAGGACCACGCGCAGCGGCTGACGCTCGGCGGCGGGGCCGGCGGGTCCGCGGACCGCGAGGTGGGGGTCGTCGGCGCGGAGGGTGCCGGAGCCGACGACGACGGCGTCTGCTTCGGCGCGCAGCCGGTGGACGTCGGCGCGGGACTCGGGGGAGCTGATCCAGCGGCTGGTGCCGTCGCCGGCGGCGATGCGGCCGTCGAGGGTGGCGGCGTACTTCCACAGGACGTACGGGCGGCCCAGGCGTACGGAGGTCAGCCAGGCGGTGTTCCCGGCGGCGGCTTCGGCCTCCAGGAGCCCGCCGACGGTCTCGACGCCGGCCGCGCGGAGGGTGGCGGCACCTCCGCTGGCCTGCGGGTTCGGGTCGGCGACGGCGTAGACCACGCGGGTGATGCCGGCGTCGAGGAGGGCCTGGGCGCAGGGTCCGGTGCGGCCGGTGTGGTTGCAGGGTTCGAGGGTGACGTACGCGGTGCCGCCGCGGGCGGCCTCGCCGGCCGCGCGGAGGGCGTGGACCTCGGCGTGCGGGCCGCCGGCCCGCTGGTGCCAGCCCTCGCCGACGACGGTGCCGGAGGCGTCGGTGATCACGCAGCCGACGACCGGGTTGGGGCTGGTGGAGCCGAGGCCGCGGGCCGCGAGCGCGACGGCGCGCCGCATCGCTGCGGTGTCGCGCGCTGTGGTCGCGTCGGTCGCGTCGCTGCGGTTCGCGTCGATCGCGTCGTTCGCGTGGGCGTCGGGTGTCGCCACCGGGTCCTCCTGCCTCCATCGGGCACGGACTCCGGGGCCTGTCGGGATACGACAGATGAAGCGGGGCACTCACGGGGACGCCGAGGCCGGAAAGAGGGGTCTGCCGTGTGGATACACGGACGCACCCCGCCGACGGCGGCGTACCGGTGACTGGCCCGCCGCGCACTGCCTCCCATCCGGACTTTAACCGTCGGTCCAGGAATTTCACCTGGTCAACCGGCCGCTGGATGCGGACGGGTCGCGGACTGTAACCGCCGGTTCGGAATTGCACCGACCCCGGAGTGCGCTGCTGCTACTGGTACGAGGCCCAGTGTGCCACGGGTGCTCCGAGGCCATGCGAGTGGGCCGCTGTGGCCTGGATCACAGGCGAGCCGTTCTCGACCGGCTCCCGACACCCTCTTCCCGCTTTGGTCCAGACCTATTGACGAGGTGGTCTAGTCCTCTTAATGTCTGCTTCACATTCCCAGGGAGACAGCCCGTCAGATGTGCGCACGTCACGGGCCGATTCGCCTTACCCGTAAGCACCTTGTGTCCCGCACCACCTCCCCTCCCCAGGAGGCACGATGCTGTCCCCCACACGCACGAGAGCGATGCTGCTGGCATCCGGCGCCGCCATCGCCGGCCTGCTCGTCGGCGGGCTCTCGGCCGGCGTCTCGCACGCCGCCGACAACGAGTCCTGTCGACCGGACGGGCTGTACAAGACTCCGAACGTCGACGTCCCCTACTGCGCGGTGTACGACACCGAGGGCCGGGAGAAGATGGGCGCCGACCACCAGCGGCGGGTCATCGGCTACTTCACCGGCTGGCGCACCGGCAAGAACGGCGAACCCGCCTACCTCGCGAACAACATTCCGTGGGGCAAGGTCACCCACCTGAACTACGCCTTCGCCCACGTCGGCAGCGACAACAAGATCTCGGTGGGCGCGGACGGGCCGAACAACCCCGCCACCGGGATGACCTGGCCGGGCGTCGCCGGGGCCGAGATGGACCCGCAGCTCCCCTACCAGGGCCACTTCAACCAGCTGAACAAGTTCAAGAAGCAGTACCCGAACGTGAAGACCCTCGTCTCGGTGGGCGGCTGGGCCGAGACCGGCGGCTACTTCGGCGACGACGGCAACCGGGTCGCCTCCGGCGGCTTCTACTCGATGGCCACCAACGCCGACGGCTCGGTCAACCAGGCCGGCATCAACACCTTCGCGGACTCGACCGTCGCCTTCATCAAGAAGTACGGGTTCAACGGCGTCGACATCGACTACGAGTACCCGACGACGATGAAGGACGCCGGCAACCCGCTGGACTGGCAGCTGGCCAACGCCCGCCGGGCCGGCCTGGTCCAGGGCTACGCCGCCCTGATGAAGACCCTCCGCGAGAAGCTCGACACCGCGGGCGCCGCCGACGGGAAGCACTACCTGCTGACCGTGGCCGCCCCCTCCTCCGGGTACCTGCTGCGCGGCATGGAGACGTTCCAGATGCAGAAGTACCTGGACTACGTCAACATCATGTCCTACGACCTGCACGGCGCATGGAACGAGTACGTCGGCCCCAACGCCTCGCTCTTCGACGACGGCAAGGACGGCGAGCTCGCCGCGGCCGGCGTCTACGGCAGCCAGCAGTACGGCGGCATCGGCTACCTGAACACCGACTGGGCCTACCACTACTTCCGCGGCTCCATGCCGGCCGGCCGGATCAACATCGGCCTGCCCTACTACACCCGCGGGTTCAAGAACGTGCAGGGCGGGACGGACGGCCTGTGGGGCAAGGCCCCGGCGACCAGCTGCCCGGCCGGCGCGGGGCTGACCAAGTGCGGCGACGGCGCGGTCGGCATCGACAACCTGTGGCACGACAAGGACACCAACGGCAACGAGTCCCCGGCGGGCTCGAACCCGATGTGGCACGCCAAGAACCTGGAGAGGGGGGTCGTCGGCGACTACGTCACCAAGTACGGCTTCCCCGCGAACACCACGCTGACCGGCACCTACGCCCGCAAGTACGACTCGACCCTGGTCGCGCCGTGGCTGTGGAACGCGCAGAAGAAGGTCTTCCTGTCCACCGAGGACGAGCAGTCGGTCGCCGCGAAGTCGGACTACGTGATCGACCGGGGCATCGGCGGCACCATGGTGTGGGAGCTCGCGGGCGACTACACCTGGAACGCGGCCAAGGGCCAGTACGAGATGGGCGACACGCTCACCGACGTGATGTACCGGAAGTTCAAGACGGCTTCCCCGTACGGCGCGAAGAAGGCGGGCGCCACGGCGCTGCCCACCCAGGCCGTGGACATCAAGGCGGAGTTCACCGAGTTCAAGCTGGGCGACTCCAACTACCCCCTCACCCCGAAGATCAAGATCACCAACAACACGAACACGGCGCTGCCCGGCGGCACCGAGTTCCAGTTCGACTACTCGACCTCGGCTCCGAACAACGCCTCCGACCAGTCCGGCTTCGGCACGAAGGTGATCAGCAGCGGCCACACCGGCAGCAACATCGGGGGCCTGAAGGGCGACTTCCACCGGGTCTCCCTGAAGCTCCCGGCCTGGCAGTCGCTGGCGCCGGGCACCACGGTCGACCTGGCGTTCAACTACTACCTGCCGGTGTCCACCCCCTCCAACTGGACGGTGAACATCTCCGGCACGACCTACGCCCTGGCCGGCGACCTGGCCCGCGGCACCACCGTGGTCCAGCCGGGCGGCGGCACCCAGCCGCCGACCACCCCGCCGACCACGCCGCCCACCACTCCCCCGACGACCCCGCCGACCACGCCGCCGACGACCCCGCCGGGCGGCACCTGCACCAACCCGGCCTACGCGGCGGGCACGGTCTACAACGGCGGCACCGTCGTCTCGCACAAGGGCCACAACTGGAAGGCGCAGTGGTGGACCCAGAACGAAGAGCCCGGCACCACCGGTGAATGGGGTGTCTGGAAGGACCAGGGAGCCTGCTGAACGCCGTGACCGGCTGACCTGAGATCGGGTGATCCGAGGAGGAGGGCCCGGCAGCCTTGCGCTGCCGGGCCCTCTGGCACGCTCGGACCGTGAACGACGTATTCGAGGAACACCGCGGCCGGATGTTCGGCATCGCCTACCGCATGCTCGGCTCGGCCTCCGAAGCCGAGGACATGGTCCAGGACGCCTGGCTGCGCTGGAGCGCGGACGACCGCAGCGACGTGGAGCACCCGGGCGCCTGGCTCGCCAAGACCGTCACCCACCTCTGCCTCAACCAGCTCACCTCGGCCCGCGTCCGGCGCGAGGAGTACGTCGGCCCCTGGCTGCCGGAGCCGGTGCTCACCGCGGACGGCACGCTCGGGCCGCTGGAGACCGCCGAGCAGCGGGACGGCGTATCGCTGGCCCTGCTGGTACTGCTGGAACAGCTGACTCCGACGGAGCGGGCCGTGTACGTGCTCCGCGAGGCCTTCGCGTACGGCCACCGGGAGATCGCCGGCCTGCTCGACCTGTCGGAGGCCAACTGCCGCCAGCTGTACCGGCGGGCCGCCCAGCGGGTGGCGGCACCGCGGCCCCGCTTCCGGCCGGACCCGGAGCAGTGGCAGGGCCTGGTCCGGAGCTTCCTGGCGGCGGCCCGGGAGGGGGACCTGGCCGGACTGGAACGGCTGCTGGCCGCCGACGCGGTGTACGTGTCGGACGGCGGCGGCGTGGTCAACGCCGCCCGGCGGCCCGTCCTGGGCCGGGAGAAGGTGGCCCGGTTCCTCCTGGGCGCGGTGGAGAAGTTCGTGGCCGGGATCCCCTACACGCTCGTCGAGGTCAACGGCGCGCCCGCGCTGGCCTTCGGGGAGGTCGCCGTCCTGCAGATCGACTTCGAGGACGGGCTGGTCACGGACCTGCGGACCATCGTGAACCCGGAGAAGCTGCAATTCGTACACCGCCAGCTGTCACATTCCGGCGGGCTGCCCGGTCCCGGCTGAGGAACGTACAGCGCCTACGGAAGGCAGACACCCCATGAGCACCATCCTCGTCACCGGCGGAACGGGCACCCTCGGAAGGCTCGTCGTGGAGCGGCTGCGCGGCGCGGGCCACCGGGTCCGCGTCCTGAGCCGCAGCGCGCGCGACTACCCGGTCGACCTGATCGAGGGCACCGGCCTGGACGCGGCGATGGCGGGCGCGGACGTGGTCGTGCACTGTGCCAGCACCCCGAAGGGCGGGGACGACAAGGCGGCGGCCCACCTCATCGAGGCGGCCCGCACGGCCGGGGTCCGGCACCTGGTCTACATCTCGATCGTCGGCGTGGACGAGGTGCCGCTGCCCTACTACCGGGTGAAGTACCGGGTGGAGCGGATGATCGAGGAGTCGGGGCTGGGGTGGACGGTGCTGCGCACCACCCAGTTCCACGACCTGGTGCTCGGCTACTTCCGGGCGATGGCGAAGCTGCCGGTGCTGCTGGTCCCGGCGGGGGTGGCGGACCAGCCGATCGACGTCCAGGAGGTCGCCGACCGGCTGGCCGAGCTGGCGGCGGCGCCGCCGGCCGGGCGGGTGGCGGACATGGGCGGCCCCGAGACGCTCGGGATGACCGACCTGGCGCGGGTCTACCTGAAGGCCGCCGGACGCCGCCGGCCGGTTCTGCCGGTGCGGCTGCCGGGCAAGACGTTCGCGGCCTACCGCCGGGGCGGCCACCTCACTCCCGCGCACGCGGTGGGCAGGGGGACCTTCACGGAGTTCCTGGAGCGCCAGGGCGTCCGCGCCTGACGAGCGGGCCGGGGGAGCGGGCCGTCTCATGCCGCGGGACGGTCCCGGTCCGCCCGGATCAGGCGGCGGGCCCGCCCGCCAGGGCGCGGCGGGCCACCGCCCGCAGCATGGCGCGGCGGATGATCCCGCCGAAGGGCCGGGCCAGCAGGTACCAGTACGGGGCGAACACCCGCCGGGTCGGGGGGTCGAGGGCGACGACCCGGGTCTCGGTGCGCAGCAGGCTGCCGCGCGGGTGGGCCGTGACCCGGAAGTTGATGGCGGCCTTCAGGTGGCCGGGGGTCCTGAACTCGCGGAACTCCTCGGAGTCCTCGAGGGCGATGAACGGCGCCGCGGGCTTCCACCACTGGCCTGCCGCGCCGGACACGGTCTCCTCCCCGGCCGTTTCGGCGAGCGGTACGAACCGGTCGGCCATGGCGTCCCGCAGGGTCCGGGCTCCGGTGCCGCTTCCGGCACCGGAGCCGCCGGCCGGACCGCGGCCGGGAAGGACCGATCCGAGCAGCCGGGTGGGCAGGGTCCGCAGCCCCATCAGCACCGCGGCGACCGGCACGTCCGCCGGCGTCAGCGTCTCCAGGGCCTGCCAGACCGCCCCGGGCGGGGCGGGCACCACCAGGGTGTGCACCTCGCGGAAGTCCCAGTGCCCCAACACCTCGTCGATCAGCATGAGTTCCCCCTCGTCCCGTGCCGTGCCCGGGCCAAGCCTGTCATGCGTCCCGGCGGCTGCTCCGGCCCGGGTCCGGGCCGGGCCGGCCGAACAGCACTTCCTGGGCGGCGTCGCGGGCGGCCAGCCGGGCGCCGGCCAGGACGGCGCCGCCGCCGAGGGCGGTGGCGCGGACCCCGGTCGGAACCGGGGTGAGGGTGTCGAGCCGGCGGGCCACCCGCTCGGCCAGCGCGGGTCCGCCGGCCAGGCCGAGTTCGCCGCCGAGGATGACGCAGCCGGGGTCGAGCACGGCGGCGACCGCGGCCGCGCCGAGCGCGAGCCGTTCGGCCAGGGCGTCGAGGAACGCCTCGCCGCCGTCGGCCGGCGCCGTCCCCTCCGTGGCGGCCGCGACCGCGGTTGCGACCGCGGCGGCCGCGCCGCCCGCGAGGCCGTGGCGGACGGCCAGCTCGGCCACCGCCTCCGCCCCGGCCAGGGCGTGGAACCCGCCCCCGCAGTCCGTGGCGGACGGCAGCCCTGCCGTTCCCGGGACGGGGAGGAAGCCGATCTCGCCGGCGCCGCCGGAGGCGCCGCGGCGCAGCCGCCCGTCCAGCACCACCGCCGCGCCGACCCCGGCGCCCAGCCACAGCAGGACGAAGGAGTCGAGGTCGCGGGCGGCGCCGAGCCGCTGTTCGGCCAGGGCCGCCAGGTTGGTCTCGTTCTCCACCAGGACGCGGGCGGGCAGTTCGCTCTGCAGCAGGGCGACCAGGTCGCGGTGCCAGGACGGCAGGCCGGTGGTGTCGCGGAGTTCGCCGGTGGCGGGCGCGACCAGGCCGGGGGCGCCCACCATCACGGTGTGCAGGGCGTCCGCCCCGGCCGCGCGGGCGGTGCGGCGGAGCACGGCGACCGCGTCCCGGGGGGCGTCCACCGGCAGTGCGGCCTCGGCCAGGGGGCGGCCCAGCAGGTCGGTGACCACCGCGGTCGCGCTGTCCGTGCGTACGTCCAGGGCGGCGAGGAAGGCGCGGCGGGAGACGATGCCGTACAGCTTGGCGTTGGGTCCGCGGCGCTGTTCGCGGGACTCCCCCACGACCTCGATCAGGCCGGCCGTGGCGAGCCGTTCGAGGAGGTCGGCCACGGACGGCCGGGACAGGCCGGTGCCGGCCTTGAGCTGGCTCGCCGTCAGCGGCCCTTCCTCCTGGAGGAGGTTGAGGGCCAACCGGTCGTTGATGGCGCGGGCCGTGCTCGGGGAGGCGGGCGAGAGGGCAGTGGTCACGTGCGCATCCTAGGGAGCCGCGGTCGAACGGAAATCTTATCTATCAGGCAGGGTTCCTGATAGTTTACGGTCATGACCGAGGACACCGACCTCACCCCGGCGCGGCTGCGCCGCGCCCGGATCGCCATCGCCGCCGTCTTCTGCGCCCACGGTGCCGTCACCGGCAGCTTCGCGACCCGGATCCCCTGGATCCAGGAGAACGCGGGACTCGGCGCCGGCACCCTCGGACTGGCCCTGGCCTTCCCCGCCGTCGGCGCCGCGCTCGCCATGCCGCTGGCCGGCCGGATCAACCACCGGTTCGGCGCCCGCGCCGCCCTGCGCGGCCTGCTGGCGATGTGGACGCTCTCCCTGGTCCTGCCGAGCCTGGCCCCGAACCTGCCCGTGCTGTGCGCGGCCCTCCTGGTCTACGGCGCCACCTCCGGGATGTCCGACGTGGCCATGAACGCCCTCGGCGTGGAGACCGAGAACCGGCTCGGCCGGTCGATCATGTCCTCCCTGCACGGCATGTGGAGCGCGGGCGCACTGCTCGGCTCGGCGGCCGGTACGGTCGCCGCGCACGCCGGGGCCGATGCCCGGCTGCACCACCTGGTCGCGGCGCTCGCGCTGACCGCCGCCGGGCTGGCCGTACGCGGAGTGCTGGACCTGCGCAGCGGGCACGGGGAGGAAGCGCCGCCGCATTTCGCGCTGCCGCCGAAGTCGGCCCTGCTGATCGGCGCGATCGGGTTCGCCGCGGTCTTCGCGGAGGGGGCGAGCCTGGACTGGTCTGCGGTCTACCTGCGGGACGTGCTGCACACGGACGCGGGCCTGGCCGCCGCCTCCACCACGGCGTTCGCGCTGACCATGACGGTCGCCCGGCTCGCGGGCGACCGGGTGGTGGACCGGTTCGGCGCGGTGCGCACCGTACGGGCCGGCGGTCTGCTGGCCACGGCCGGCGGCCTGCTCGTCGTACTGGTCCGGCAGCCGGCCGGCGCGCTGGCCGGGTTCGGGCTGATCGGGCTGGGCGTCGCGGTGGTGGTGCCGCTGGCGTTCGCGGCGGCGGCACGCAGCGGGCCGGCTCCGGCGCAGGCCATCGCGGGCGTGGCGACGATCACCTACACCTCGGGGCTGATCGCCCCGTCGGCGATCGGCGCGGTCGCGGACGCGAGTTCGCTGGTGGTGTCGTTCGGGCTGGTCACGCTGCTGGCGTTCGGGCTGGTGGTGGGGGCCGCGGTGCTGCGGCCGAAGACGGGGGCGGGGGCGCCCGTGCCCGCCAATCGGGACGAACCAGCCTCTATCCGGCCGTAACATGTCCTCGGCCGCCCTGCGGCCCTGATCCTTGCACAGAGTTGCAGACACGGCTGGCGGAACGGAGCGAACATGGGCCTCGGCGTGCGCTGGACCCTGCACGGTGACGGTCGGACTCCCGCTCCCGGAGCGGTGGTACGGCCGGACGAGCGGCTGTCCTGGCCGCGGACCGCCGGGCTCGGCGCCCAGCACGTGGTGGCGATGTTCGGCGCGAGCTTCGTGGCGCCGGTGCTGATGGGCCTGGACCCGAACCTGGCCATCATGATGTCCGGCATCGCCACGGTGATCTTCCTGCTCGCCACCCGCGGCCGGATCCCCTCCTACCTTGGCTGCTCCCTGTCCTTCGTGGGCGTGGCGGCGGCGATCCGGGCGAGCGGCGGCGACAGTGCGACCGTCACCGGCGCGGTGTTCGTGGTGGGGGCGGCGCTGTTCCTGTCGGGCCTGGCGGTGCAGCGGTTCGGCGCGCGGATCATCCATGCGGCGATGCCGCCGGTGGTCACGGGCGCGGTGGTGATGCTGATCGGCTTCAACCTGGCGCCGGTGACGGCCTCGACGTACTGGCCGCAGGACCAGTGGACGGCGCTGCTGGTGATGCTGTTCACCGGGCTGGCCGTGGTGTGCCTGCGCGGATTCTGGTCACGGATCGCGATCTTCCTCGGGCTGGTCTTCGGGTACGGGATCTCCTTCGTCTTCGACCGGGTCTTCGGGAAGATCCACTCGACGCTGGGCGGCCCGGAGGCGGTCGACCACTGGCGGCTGGACCTGTCGGGCGTGGCCGAGGCCGACTGGATCGGCCTCCCCTCCTTCCACGCGCCCGCCTTCGAGTGGTCGGCGATCCTGGTCGCCCTGCCCGTGGTGATCGCCCTGATCGCGGAGAACGCCGGACACGTCAAGGCGGTCGGCGAGATGACCGGGGACCCGCTGGACGACAAGCTGGGCACCGCGATCGCGGCGGACGGCGCCGCGTCGATGCTGTCCACCGCGGTGGGCGGACCGCCGAACACCACGTACTCGGAGAACATCGGCGTGATGGCGGCGACCCGGGTGTACTCGACCGCCGCGTACTGGGCGGCGGCCGGCTTCGCGCTGCTGTTCGGCCTGTGCCCGAAGTTCGGCGCGGTCGTCGCGGCCATCCCGGGCGCGGTGCTCGGCGGGATCACCGTGATCCTGTACGGCATGATCGGCCTGCTCGGCGCGCAGATCTGGATCAACGGGCGGGTGGACCTGCGCAATCCGCTGAACCTGGTGCCGGCCGCGGCGGGCATCATCATCGGCGTGGGCGGGGTCAGCCTGAAGATCACCGACAGTTTCGAGCTCGGCGGGATCGCGCTCGGCACGATCGTCGTGATCACCGGCTACCACGCGCTGCGGTTCTTCGCGCCGGCCCATCTCAAGGGTCGGGAGCCGGAGGAGCCGCTGCTGGACTCGGGCACCTCGGCGTACGACGAAGAGGGGCCGGGAGGCGCACGCCCGTAACGGAAACGGCCGTGCGATTCGCCCGAACCGGCGAAGCGCACGGCCAAGCCCTCCCGCCGGCGGGCGCAGGCTGGTTACCTGCCTCCCATGGATGCGGTACTGGCGCGGATGCGCGCCCTGGACCAGCGGCTGCCCGCGCACGACGGCGTCGCGGTGTTCAACCGGGTGTACCTGACGGTGACGGAGACCCTGCACCGCCGGATCGACGGCGGCGGGTTCCCGGAGCCGAGGCGGGCGGAGGGGCTGACGGTACGGTTCGCCGAGTACTACCTCGCGGCGGTGGAGGCCGCCGCCGAGGGGTACCGGACGCCGGCCTGCTGGCGCCCGCTGTTCCAGTACCGCCGGCATCCCGGGATCCGGCCGCTCCAGTACGCGCTGGCCGGGATCAACGCGCACATCGGGCACGACCTGGCGCTGGCGGTGGTCTCCGCCTGCCGGTCCCTGGACTGCTCACCCGCTGCCCTGGAAGGCGACTTCGACCGGGTCGGTGACACGCTGGTCGCGCTGGAGGAACGAATCCGCGAGGAACTGATGCCGGGCCCGGACCTGCTGGAGGTCGCCGACCCGGTGACCCATCTGCTGGGCTCGTGGAGCCTGCAGCGGGCCCGAGACGGGGCGTGGGCCTCGGCCCGTCTGCTGTGGACCCTGCGCCGCACCCCGGACCTGGCGGAGGACGTCACCCGCTCCCTGGACGCCGGCGTCGGCCTGGTGGGCCGATGTCTCCTGACCCCCCTGGGGGTGCCCCGGCCACGGCTGCCGGACCGGCCCGCCCTGGCCTGGCAATGAAAACCGGCCGCTGCCGCGCACGGGGGATGCGACGCGGCAGCGGCCGGTGGTCTGGTGCGGCGCCGGGTCTCAGTCCTCGGGGAGTTCGACCGGGGCGATGTCGTCGTAGCGGTCGCCCGGGCCCGGGTTGGTGGCGTCCGTGGAGCCGCCGAGGTGGTGCATCACGCCCCAGACCGCGTTGAGGGCGGTCTGGACGGCGCCCTCGGCCCAGCCCGCGGTCCAGGAGATGTCGTCGCCGGCGAGGAAGATGCCGCGCTTGTCCTCGGGGAGGCGGTCCTGCATGAAGTGGGTGAACAGGCGCCGCTGGTAGCGGTAGTGGCCGGGCAGGTTGGCCTTGAACGCGCCCATGAAGTAGGGCTCGTTCTCCCAGGACACGGTGACCGGGTTGCCGATGATGTGGCGGCGGATGTCGACCTTGGGGTAGATCTCGCCGAGCGACTTCAGCATGACCTCCATCCGCTCGTTCGCGGACAGCGGCAGCCACTTCAGGCTGTCGTCGCACCACGTGTACGAGAGGCAGATGACGGCCGGCTGGTCGGGGCCGTTGTCCAGGAGGTAGGTGCCGCGGGTCATCCGGTCGGTGAGCGTCATCGACATGACGTCGCGGCCGGTCTCCTCGTCCTTGTCCAGCCAGAACGGCCGGTCCACCGGGATGAAGAGCTTGCTGGACTCCATGTAGTGGGTGCGCTCGATCGCCGTCCAGTGGTCGATCGGGAACAGCGTGTCGTCGCACTCGATCTTGGAGAGCAGCATCCAGGACTGGGCCGTGAAGATCGCGGCCCGGTAGGTGCGGATGTCGCCGGAGGCGTCCGTCACCGTGATGCGGTTGCCCGCCGTACGGTGCAGGCGGGTGACCGCCGGGCGCGGGGTGCCCTCGTGCAGGGAGGACAGCGAGGTGCCCTGCGCCCAGTGGATGATCTTCTCGGGCTCGCGCTCCCACAGGCGCAGCGGCAGCTGCTGGGAGCCGCCGACGATGCCGCGGTGGTGGTCGTCGGCCTCGGTGTAGACGACGCGGAGGATCTCCAGGATGGAGTTCGGGAAGTCGGTGTCCCAGCCGCCGGTGCCGAAGCCGACCTGGCCGAAGATCTCGCGCTTGCGGAAGGACTGGAAGGCCTCGGACTTGCAGAGGAAGCCGTAGAAGGTCTCGTCGTCGAGCTTCTCGACGAGCTTCGCCCAGATCTCGCGGATGCGCGGGACGTCCCGCTCGCGCATCGCGGTGTTCATGTCGGAGAAGTCGGCGCCCTCGTCCAGGCAGGCGTTCCACGCGGCGGCGACGTCGCGGTAGACCTGCGGGAGGTCGGCGATGGTCTCGGCGTAGTGGGTCTCGCCCTTCAGGTCCACGACCGTCGAGGGGGTGGCCTCGGCGAGCGGGTTCGGGAAGGGCTGGGTGACCAGGCCGACGAGGTCGATGTAGTGCTGGAGCGCGGTCGAGGAGGGCGGGAAGCGCATCGCGCCCATCTCGGCGGTCAGGCCCTCGGTGCCGGTGCCCTCGAAGCCGACGGTGCGGAGCCGGCCGCCGATCTGGTCGGCCTCGTAGACGACGGGCTTGAGGCCCATCTTCATGAGCTCGTAGGCGGAGATGATGCCGGAGAGGCCGCCGCCGATGATGGCGACCTCGGTGCCGTGCTCGGTCGCCGGTATCTGGCCCAGGCCCGCGGGGTGGGCGAGGAAGTCGTCGTAGGCGTACGGGAAGTCCGGGCCGAACATGGTGATCGGCGGCTGTCCGTCGCTGTGCGGGACGGCGGTGGTGGGCACCGTGGACGTCATGGGGTACGACTCCTTGCGGGCAGGGCTCAGGGGTGGAGCAGGGGGTGGGGTGGAGCGGGGGTGCAGCGGGGGGGTGGAGCAGGGGCTCAGATCAGGGAGGCGTAGAGCCCGGGGCGGCGGTCGCGCAGGTACGGGTTGGTCTCGCGCGAGGCCTTGAGCAGGTCGGGGTCGGCTTCGCCGAACACCATCTCCTCGCCGCGGCCGGCGCGGGTGCGGGTGGTGCCGTCGGGGCTGGCGAGGCAGCTGAGGCCGACGAACTCGAACTCGCCCTCGGGGCCGGTGCGGTTGACGTACGCGATGTACATCTGGTTCTCGAAGGCCCGCACGGGGACGAGCTGCTCGGCGACGAACTGGAACGGGTGCATCTGGGCGGTCGGCACGAGGAGGAGGTCGGTGCCGGCGAGCGCGTGGGCGCGGACGTTCTCGGGGAACTCCACGTCGTAGCAGATCATGATGCCGATGCGGAGGCCGTTCAGGTCGGCCTGGACGACGGGGGTGTCGCCGGGGGTGAAGGCCTCCTGCTCGAACCCGCCGAAGAGGTGGGTCTTGCGGTAGTTCGCGAGCGGGGTGCCGTCGGCGCCGATGAGCTGGGCGGAGTTGTAGACCGTGTCGCCCTCGCGCTCGGGGTAGCCGTAGAGCACGGCGAGGCCGTGGCGGCGGGCGATCTCGCCGATGGCGCGGGCGGACATGCCGTCCCGGGACTCGGCGAGGGCGGGGATGTCCTGGAGGTCCAGCGCATAGCCGGTGAGGAACATCTCCGGCGCCACGAGGAGCCCGGCCCCCGCCTGTGCGGCGCGCGCGGCGGCCTCGTCGAGCACCTTCAGGTTCTCGGCGACGTCGCCGAGCCGTCCGGAGCTCTGGAGGAGGGCGGTGCGCAGCGGGGGCATGGGCGTACCTCTGTGGCAGGTGGGGTTCAGTGCGGTCCTACGACGGTACGTTTTGCCCCCGCGCCGCAACAAGGCGCCGATGTTGCGCGCCACCGAGCGATTCGTTGCGCGTTTTCGGCCTCTTACGGCGATTCGTTGTGCGTGGGCTGCGGGTCGGTGGTGCTGCGCAGCAGCAGGCTGGCAAATCCCCAGCTCGCACGGTAGCTCCGGAGCCATCCGGTGCGGTGGGCGGTGGCGGTGGCCAGCGCCTCGGCGTGGTCCGGGTGGTCGGGGTGGTCCAGGGCCCAGGCGGCCAGGGACCCGGTCCAGGACCACTCGTACGCGTCGAGTTCCCCGCGGGTGCTGAGGTGACCGTACACCGGGGTCCAGCCGTCCGCCGTGACCTGGTCGAGGGTGGTGGGCAGGTCCGCGAGGTCGCCGAGCATGCCGACGGCCTCGGGGCTGGGTTCGCGCTCCCAGTAGCTGTCGCCGATGAGGACGTGGCCGCCGGGTGCGAGGTGGGTGCGGGCCGCGGCGAGGGTGGGGAGCAGGCCGCCGAAGGCGTGGGTGGCGCCGACGCTGAGGACGAGGTCGAAGGGGTGCGGGGAGGTGAATTCGGCGGCGGGGAGGAGGTGCAGGTCCAGGCGTTCGGCGAGGCCGCGCTCGGCGGCGGCGGTGCGGGCGTGGGCCAGGGCGGGTTCCGCGGTGTCGACGCCCGTGGCGCGGACGCCGGGGCGGTCCTGAAGGGCGCGCAGCAGCCATTCGGCGCCGCCGCAGCCGAGGTCGAGGATGCGCTCGTCCCCGCGGGGCAGGGCGCGGTGCAGGAGGCTGCGTACGGAGTCGTCGTTCAGCGGGGCGGCGACGGGGTGGTGCGTATGGGCGATTCGGGAGATCAGTTCACGGTTCACCGGGGCCAGCATGCCGGGCCGGTGGCACGGCGGCATCCGGTTTTCCCTCCGGACCTCCGCACGGCGCGGGGCTCACGGCGCCCGGCGCCCGGCGGACACCCTAAGCCGGGGCGCCCGAGGTGAAGCGGCGGAGGAGGGGGGAGAGGACCAGGACGGACTTGGTGCGTTCCACGAAGGGCTCGCCCGCGATGCGCTCCAGGACGCGCTCGAAGTGGCGCATGTCGGAGGCGAAGATCTGGACGAGGGCGTCCGCGTCGCCGGTGACGGTCGACGCGGACACCACCTCGGGGTAGCGCTCCAGGCCCCGCCGGATGTCGTCCGGCGAGGTGTTGTGGCGGCAGTAGATCTCGATGAAGCCCTCGGTCTCCCAGCCCATGGCGGCCGGGTCGACCCGGACCGTGAAGCCGGTGATCGCGCCTTCGGCGCGCAGCCTGTCCACTCTCCGCTTGACTGCGGGAGCGGACAGGCCGACCTCGGAGCCGATGTCCGCGTAGGAGCGGCGGGCGTCCTCGGCAAGGGCGTGCACGATGCGTTCGTCGAGATCGTTCAGTCGCACGGGGGGTGAATCACTTCTCTGTCGGTACCTCGGCCGCGGCAGCAGCCAGGCTGGAGCGGCGCATTCCGTAGAAGAAGTAGATCACGAGCCCGACCGCCATCCAGCCACCGAAGGCGATCCACGTCGGCATCGGCAGCTCCCACATCAGGTAGGCGCAGCACACGAAGCCCAGGATCGGGGTGACCGGGAACAGGGCCACCTTGAAGGTGCGCGGCATGTCGGGGCGCTTGAAGCGCAGGATGACCACGGCCACGTTGACCAGGGCGAAGGCGAAGAGGGTGCCGATGCTGGTGGCGTTGGCCAGCTCGCTCAGCGGGATGGTTGCGGCGAGGATGCCGCAGAAGAGGCAGACGATGATCGTGTTGATCCGCGGCGTGCCGGTCTTCTCGTCGACCTTGGCGAAGACCTTGGGGATGAGGCCGTCACGGGACATGGCGAAGAGGATGCGGGTCTGGCCGTAGAGGACGGCGAAGACGACGCTGGCGATGGCGACGACGGCGCCGGCCGCGAGGATGACGCTCCAGAAGCTGTGGCCGGTGACGTCTTCCATGATCTTGGCCAGGGCGGCCTCGCTGCCCTCGAAGTCCTGCCACGGCATGGCGCCGACGGCGACGATCGCGACGAGGCAGTACAGGCCGGTGACGATCAGCAGCGAGAGCATGATCGCGCGGGGAAGGTCCTTCTTGGGGTTCTTCGCCTCCTCGCCGGCCGTGGAGGCGGCGTCGAAGCCGATGTAGGAGAAGAACAGCATGGAGGCGGCGGTACTGATGGCGGTGACGCCGAGCGGGGCCAGCGGGGTGTAGTTGCCGGCCTTGATGCCCATGAAGCCGATCACGCAGAAGAGGACGAGCGTGACGATCTTGACGCCCACCATGATCGAGTTCACCCGGGCGCTCTCCTTGGCGCCGCGCACCAGGAACACCATGCAGAGCAGGACCACGACCAGGGCCGGCAGGTTGATGTACCCGCCCTCGCCGAGCGGGGCGGAGAAGGTCTCGGGGATGGTGTACCCGATGGTGCCGTCGAGCAGCTCGTTGAGGTACTGGCCCCAGCCGACGGCGACCGCCGCAACCGAGACGCCGTACTCCAGGACCAGGCACCAGCCGCAGATCCAGGCGACGAGCTCGCCCATGGTGGCGTAGGAGTAGGAGTACGAGGAGCCGGAGACGGGGATCGTGCCGGCCAGCTCGGCGTAGGACAGGGCCGAGAACAGCGCGGTCAGACCCGCGACGATGAAGGCGATCCAGACGGCCGGGCCGGCGATCGGGGTGGCCTCGCCGAGGACGACGAAGATGCCCGTGCCCAGGGTCGCGCCGATGCTGAGCATCGTCAGCTGCCACATGGTGAGGGAGCGCTTGAGCGCACCGCCCTCGCCCTGTCCGGCCTCGCTGACGAGGCGCTCGACGGGCTTGCGGCGAAGCAGCGGGTGGGCGGGCCGCGAGGTGAGCGGCGGCGCCTGGCCGTGGTCCAGCACGAAGGACTCCTTTGACACTGCGGATCGGGGGGTAAGGCATCGACCGCAGCGAATCCGAAGGAGCAGGCCTGGACAGGCCGGGCAGGGGGGACCGCCGGGGAGGCGGTCGCGCCACTCCACGTACAGCGAGTGAGCCTATGGGCTGGGGGTTCCCGCCCGTAATGCACCATCCTTGCATATTCGCGCACGATCGTTGCACGGATCTGTCCGTGATGGCCGTTTGTTGCGTGCGGATGATCGATCGATGCGTAGTCACCCTCAGCGACCTTTCTTGACACTTCGTCAGATCTGTCGCAGCGTGCCGTGTCATGGACCTGGACGTGCTCTATGAGATCGACGTACCGAGGCCCTGGCCGGGAGCCCATCCGCACGGCCAGCGGGCAGCCGAGCAGCGCGCCTACCGGGAGGCCGTGGAGCAGATCCGGCTGGCCGACCGGATGGGGTTCCGCACGGTGTGGGCGGTGGAGCACCACTTCCGCGAGGGGCGCTCGCACTGCCCGGCCCCCGAGGTGCTGCTCGGCCACCTGGCCGGGCTCACCGAGCGGATCCGGCTCGGCTTCGGGGTGACCCTGACGCCCTTCGGCTTCACCCCGCCGCAGCGCATCGCCGAGAAGGTCGCCACCGTGGACGTCCTCTCCGGCGGGCGGGTGGAGTGGGGCACCGGGCGTTCCACTCCCATGGAGCAGACGGCCTTCGGGGTGGACCGGGAGAAATCCCGGGAGGACTGGCGGGAGGCCATCGGGATCGTCACCGGGATGTGGCGGGAGGAGTACTTCGAGTACGCCTCCGAGCGGTTCCGCTTCCCCCGCCGGATGGTCACCCCCAAACCGGTGCAGGACCCGCACCCGCCGGCCTGGATGGCGGCCACCTCCCCCGGCTCGGCCGAGGTCGCCGGGGCGCACGGACTGGGGCTGCTCTCCTTCTCGATCATGCAGCCGCTGGACGCGATGGCCCGGCAGGTGGCGGCCTACCGGGTGGCCGCCCGGGATCCGCAGCCGCTGACGGACGTGACGACGAACCGGGTCAGCGCCTACACCCTGGTCCACGCCACCCCCGCCGGCACGGCACCCGGGGCCCGCGTGTGGGACTCGGTGGCCTGGTGGTACTCGCACCTGGCGCAGTTCACCCTGGAGTGGGAGCTGCCGCACCTGGCCGCCGAGGAGCGCGAACAGGCCTTCCCGCTGCTCGCCCCGATCCTCGAAGGGCAGGTCCCCGTACGGGAGTTCAGCGACGGGGACATGATCCTCATCGGGGACGCCGAGACCATCGTCGCCAAGGCCAAGCGGTACGCGGACCTCGGCGTGGACCAGCTGATCTGCTACGTGCAGTGGGGCTATCTGGAGCACCGGGAGATCCTGCGGACCCTGGAGATCCTCGGGAAGGAAGTCATCCCCGAGCTCGCCCGGTACGAGCCCCGGAGCGCCGGTTGACCGGGCCGCTGCCCGACACCTCGCCCGTCCCCGACTACGCCGCCCTGCACCGCCTCGACGGCCGCGGCTTCGTCCTGCTCGGCGCCGGGAACGGCATCGGCCGCCAGACCGCCCACGCGCTGGCCGCCGCCGGCGCCCGCGTGCTCTGCGTGGACGTCGACGAGGAGCGGGCCCGGGCGGTGGCCGCCGAGGTGGCGGGGGTTCCGTACGCGGCCGACGTGACGCGGCGGGAGAGCGTACGGGACCTCTTCGACCGCGCCCCCGCGCTGCTGGCCGGGCCGGCCGGCGGAGTCAGTGGGGTCAACAGGGTCAGTGGGGTCAGTGGGGTCAACGGGGTGGTCGACATCGTCGGCATGGCCAGGTACGCGGCCCTCGCCGAGCTCGACGACGCCGTCTGGGACTGGCACTTCGACCTGGTGCTGCGGCACGCCTGGCTGGCCGTCCAGTACGGGGGCGCGGCCCTGGCGGCGGCCGGCGGCGGGCCACTGGTGTTCGTGGCCTCCGTCTCCGGGCTGACCGCCGCCCCGCGGCACGCCGCGTACGGGGCCGCCAAAGCGGGACTCGTCTCACTGGTGCGCTCCGCAGCGGTGGAACTGGGCCCGAGCGGGGTACGGGTGAACGCGGTGGCCCCGGGGGTGGTGTGGACCCCGCGGGTCGCCGCCCTGCTCGGCACCGAAGGGCGGCGGCGCAACGCGGAGAACGCCCCGCTGGGCCGGGTCGCGGAGACCTGGGACATCGCGGCCGCCCTGTACTTCCTGGCCTCGCCGCTGTCGGCGTACGTCACCGGGCAGACGCTGGTGGTCGACGGAGGGGTCGGCGTGAAGTTCCCGTATCCGACGATCGGAGGCGAACAGTGAGCGCTGGCGAGGGGTGGCTGGATCCGGGGCCGTTCCTGCGCGGGGTGGGGTGGCTCGACAAGGGACGCCCGTTCCGGGCCGACCCGGCCGACACCATGCGGCTGCCCTGGGACACCGGGGAGCGGGCCACCCTGCCGATCGGGGTGCGGCTGGAGTTCACCACCGGCCCGGACCGGCCCGCCCAGGCCGTGGAGATCCGCTACCGGGCGGCCGTACCGGGCCCCACCGACGCACTGCGGGACCTCGCGCACGGGTTCGCCCTGTGGAACCGGGAGGGGCTGCTCGGCGAGGTGTTCACCGAACCCGCCGCGGAGGCCGTCGTCCGCATCGAACTCCCGCCCGGCCGCGGCCCGTACACCGTCCACCCGCCCGAGGCGCAGTCCCCGCTGCTGCTCGGGCTGCGCGGGATCGGCGGCCCGCTCGCCCCGGCGCCCGCCGCCCCGCGCTGGGTGGTGCACGGGGACTCCATCACCGAGGGCTGGTGGTCGACCCGGCCCGCGCACTGCTGGCCGGCGGTGGCCGGGCGGGCGCTCGGCTGGGACACCGTCAACCTCGGCTACGCGGGCGCCGCACGCGGCGAACTCGCCACCGCCGAACAGCTCGCGGCGCTGCCCGCCGACGCCCTGACCCTGGCCTTCGGCACCAACTGCTGGTCCCGGGTGCCCCATTCGGTGCCGCTGATGTACGAGACCACCCGGGCCTTCCTCGAACTGGTCCGCCAGGGCCACCCCCGCACCCCGCTGCTGCTCGTCTCCCCCGTGCTGCGGCCCGACGCCGAACGCACCCCGAACCGGCTCGGCGCCACCCTGGGGGCGCTGCGGGACGCGATGGAACGGGCGGTGGGCGACCGCATCTCGGGCGGCGACGAACACCTCGCATTGCTGCCCGGCCGGGACCTGCTGGGTCCCGAGCACCTCGCGGACGGACTGCACCCCAACGACGCGGGTCATGCGCTTCTCGGTCTGGCTGTGGTCACGGCCCTGCGCCGGGCCGGGTTCACCGGAAGGTGAGTGAACCACCCCACATCAAGTGAGTTGAACAGATCCGGCCCGGGCGGGCGTGTCATCCACACAGTTGCCCGCCCCAGCGGGAGGGCGCAACGAACAACACACGTGGGAGACATCACCATGGGCAAGATGCGCGGAACTTCCCTCGCTGCCGTCGCCATCGTCGTCGCGCTGGCCGCGACCGCTTGCGGCGCCAAGGAGGACAAGGCCGGTGACGCGGCGAAGGCCGGGGCCGGGGCCGCGGCGTCGGTCCAGGCTCCCGCCGCGCCCGCCGCGGACGCGGCCGGCCAGGGCAAGCCCGCCGGGGAGCTCAAGATCTCCCGGAACGAGGCGCTGGGCTCGGTGCTCACCGACAGCGCGGGCTTCACGCTCTACCGGTTCGACCCGGACACCGCCAAGCCCTCCAAGGCCACCTGCGACGGCGACTGCGCCAAGGCCTGGCCTCCGGTCCCGGCGGGCGAGGTGACCCCGGCGCCGAGCCAGGACGCGTCCCTGCTGGGCGAGGTGGTGCGCAGCGACGGCAGCAAGCAGCTGACGGTGGGCGGCTGGCCGGCGTACCGGTTCGCCAAGGACACCGCACCGGGCGAGACCAAGGGGCAGGGCGTCGGCGGCACCTGGTTCGCGCTGGCACCCGACGGCAAGAAGGCCGCGAAGGCGGCGGCGGGGACGGGGACGGGCGGCGAGGCCGCGACCGGGCAGCCCGGTCTGTCCGTCCGCAAGGACCCCAAGCTGGGCGAGCACATCGTGGACAAGAACGGCATGACGGTCTACCGGTTCAAGCCGGACACCGCCTGGCCGATGGTCTCCAAGTGCGTCGGCGACTGCCTGACCAAGTGGCCGGTCGTCGCCCCGGTGGACAAGGCGAACACCAAGGGCATCACCGACCGGAACTACCTGGTCCTGGACCGCCCGGACGGCAAGAAGCAGCAGACCGTCGACTGCTGGCCGGTCTACACCTTCGCGAACGACAAGAAGCCCGGCGACACCAACGGGCAGGGCGTCGGCGGCACCTGGTACGCCGTCTCCCCGGACGGCAAGCTCATCACCGTCAAGTAGGCCCGAGTCAGCCTGAGCCCGACCAAGCAAGGCCGAGCCAGGCCGAGCCAGGCCGAGCAGGCCAAGGTGCGAGCCCCTCCCCGGAACCGGCCCGTCCGCCGGACCGCGCGGCCCCCTGCCTCCCCCACCGGGGGCCGCGCCCGCCCCGACCCCTTTGGGCAGCTTGGGTTGGCATGACCGTACCGCCGCACGATGTGGAGCTCCTGCTGGGCGGCTACGTCCTGGGCGCGCTCTCCCCCGCCGAGGACCGGCAGGTGGCCGCGCACCTCCCCCGGTGCGGAGCGTGCCGGGCCGCGTACCTGGACCTGTCCGAGGTACCGGCCCTGTTCGCCCTGTTCGGGGAGCAGGACCTGCTGGGCGACGACGGGCCCGCGCCCTAGACTCCGGGCCATGCTGCGCGTACTGGCCGTAGACGACGAGAAGCCGCTCCTGGAGGAGCTCCTCTACCTGTTGCGCTCCGACCCCCGGGTGCTCAGTGCGGAGGGCGCCTCGGACGCCACCGAGGCGCTGCGCCGCATCACGCGGGCGCTGGAGACCGGTCCGCAGGGGAGCGACGCCATCGACGTCGTCTTCCTGGACATCCACATGGCGGGCCTGACCGGGCTGGACATCGCCCGGCTGCTGGCCGGGTTCGCCCGGCCGCCGCTGATCGTGTTCGTCACCGCCCACGAGGGGTTCGCGGTGCAGGCCTTCGACCTGAAGGCGGTGGACTACGTCCTGAAGCCGGTGCGGCCGGAGCGGCTGGCGGAGGCGGTACGGCGGGTCTGCGCGCAGCTCGGGCAGGCACAGCAGGCGGGGCAGCACCCGGCCGGCAGCGCCGGCACCGCGGTCCCGGCCTCGCCGTCTCTGCTCTCCTCGCCGTCGTCGCCCTCGGCCTCCGCGGCCTCCTGGGCCTCCCCGCCGGCGGCCCCTTCCGCCCGGGCGGTGCCGGTGCAGCGCCGGACGGGCCCCGAAGTGACGGTCCCGGACCGCACCCCCGATCAGATCGCGGTCGAACTGGGCGGTGTGACCCGGTTCGTGGCCATCGCGGACATCGCCTATGTGGAGGCGCAGGGCGACTACGCCCGGCTGTACACGGACGAGGGCAGCCATCTGGTCCGGATCCCGCTGTCCACGCTGGAGGAACGCTGGGCGCCCCGCGGGTTCGTCCGGATCCACCGGCGGCACCTGGTGGCGCTGGGGCGCATCGACGAGCTGCGGCTGGACGCGGGCACCACCAGCGTCCGGGTCGGCTCGGCGGAACTGCAGGTCAGCCGGCGGCACGCCCGGGAGCTCAGGGACCTGCTGATGCGGCAGGCCACCGGCTGACTCGGCCGGCCGGGGAAAGGGCCGCGGGAGTCCACCGGACCCGGTGCGCGCGCCCGGTCCGGGCGCGGGGTGGTCTGGACCGCTCGGCGCGGGCCGGGTGCCGTTCGTCGCGCGGGACGCCGCGTACGGCGCTCCGTCACCGCCACCGGCCGCAGGAGCCTGCCGGGCGCCCGCCACCGCCACGGGCCCGCACGTATCGTGGATCTTCCGGGCGGGAGGAGCGAAATGTCCGACATCCAGGCGCTGGTGGACGAGTTGACCGGCCTGCCCCGGACCCGGCCCGCAGGACCGGAGGAGGCCGCGGCCCTGCTGGCGCGGCTGCGCAGCGCGGCCGCCCGCTGGGCCGATGTGCTGTACGAGGCCGGGCAGGGCTCGCAGCAGCACCTGCCGCCGCGCGCCGAGGCCGCGGTGATGCTGGCCTTCCGGCGGGCCGAACAGTCCTACGTGGAGCTGGAGATCGCCCTGCGCGACTGCGCGGAGCACCGCGACCCGGTGCGGTAGGACGGCCCCCGGGCTTCTCGGAACCTCTCGTGGGGACCTCCGGATCAGGCCGGGCGAGGGCGGGGGTTTCGCCGGAACGTGCCTGTTGCGCACCGTGGTGGCCTGCATAGACTCCGGTCACCCTCCCCCCCTGCCGAAGGACTGCCCGGTGAACCAGACGTACGCGCTGACCGCGGTCACCGTCGTCGTCCTGGCCACCGTGCTGGTGGGGGCGCTCGGGCTGCGCATATCGAGGACCACCTCCGACTTCTACGTCGCCTCCCGCACGGTGGGGCCCCGGCTGAACGCGGCGGCGATCGGCGGCGAGTACCTGTCCGCCGCCTCCTTCCTCGGCATCGCCGGGCTGGTGATGCTCCAGGGACCGGAGCTGCTCTGGTATCCGGTGGGGTACACGGCGGGCTATCTGGTGCTGCTGGTGCTGGTGGCGGCTCCGCTGCGGCGCTCGGGGGCGTACACCCTGCCCGACTTCGCCGAGGCGCGCCTGGAGTCGCAGGCGGTGCGGCGGATCGCCTCGCTGTTCGTACTGGGGGTGGGCTGGCTGTACCTGCTGCCGCAGCTCCAGGGCGCCGGGCTGACGCTGGAGATCCTGACGGGGGCGCCGACCTGGGTGGGCGGGGTGGTCGTCGCCTTCGTGGTGACGGCGGCGGTGGCGGCCGGCGGGATGCGCAGCATCACCTTCGTGCAGGCCTTCCAGTACTGGCTGAAGCTGACCGCGCTGCTGGTGCCCGCCTTCTTCCTGATCGCCGCCTGGGCCGGGGACGGTGCGCCGAGGGCCCGGTTCGACGCGCAGGCCGTGTTCCGCGAGCACACCGCCGTGACGCTCGCCGAGGACGTGCGGCTGTCCCTGGAGGAGCCGCTGACGCTGACCGTCACGGGGCGGGTCGACGGACGGGAGTACCGGGGCGGGCCGGTGACGCTGGGCGCCGGGCAGCACGAGGTGCGGGCGGACACGGAGCTGGTGTTCCTGCCGGACACGCCCGTCCCGGACACCCGGTCCAGCGCGGGCATGGGGGTTTCCTCCTGGTCCCATCCGCTGTCCGGGGACGAGGAGGGGTACCGGCTGTACGCCTCGTACGGGCTGATCCTCGCGACCTTCCTGGGCACGATGGGGCTGCCGCACGTCGCGGTCCGCTTCTACACCAGCCCCAACGGGCAGGCGGCCCGGCGCACCACGCTGGTGGTGCTGGGACTGGTCGGTGCCTTCTATCTGCTGCCGCCGGTGTACGGGGCGCTGGGGCGGATCTACGCGCCCGAGCTGGCGCTGACCGGGGACGCGGACGCGGCGGTGCTGGTGCTGCCGGAGCGGATGCTGGGCGGGGTGCCGGGCGATCTGCTGGGGTCCCTGCTGGCGGGCGGGGCGTTCGCCGCGTTCCTGTCGACGGCCTCCGGGCTGACGATGGCTGTGGCCGGGGTGCTGCACCAGGACGTGCTGCCCTCGCGCGGGGTGGCCATGTTCCGGCTGGCGGTGCCGGTGGCGATGGCGGTGCCGCTGGCCGGCAGCATCGCGGCGACGGCGGTGCCGGTGGCGGACGCGGTGGGGCTGGCGTTCGCGGTGTCCGCGTCCTCGTTCTGTCCGCTGCTGGTGCTGGGCATCTGGTGGCGCGGGCTGACCCCGCCGGGGGCGGTGGCGGGTCTGGTCACCGGGGGCGGGGCGGCGCTCAGCGCGGTGCTGACGACGCGGGCCGGGCTGGCCCCGGAGGGCTGGGTGCACACGCTGCTGGCCTGGCCGGCGGTCTGGTCGGTGCCGTTGGGCTTCCTGACGATGATCACGGTGTCGCTGGGGACCCGCGGGCGGATCCCGCGGAACGCGGCGGCGACGGTGGCCCGGCTGCACCTGCCGGAGGACCTGGCCGCGCAGGCCGGACCGGGCGCGGGCTCCGGCATGTCGGGCGCCGTGACGGGGGGCGAACGATGACGGCCGGCGCGGTCACCGGGCTGGTGGTGGCGGGTGCCGCCGTGCTCGTCCTGGCCCTGGCCCTGGGCTTCCTGCTGGGCCGCCGGCAGGCGCGCCGGGGCGGCCGGGCCGGCGGACTGGATCTGGGCACCGAGGTGGAGCGGGCCACCTTCCACACCCTGCACACCGCTTCACTGGCCGCTCCCCCACTGCGGGCCGGCCTGACCGAGGACGCGGCCCGCAAGGCGGCCAAGCGGCTGCGGTCGCTGCTGGGCACGGAGGCGCTGTGCCTGACCGACCGGGAGTCGGTGCTGGCCTGGGACGGGCCCGGGGCCGACCACCACCAGCGGCGGGCCATGCAGCGGGTGGGCCAGATGCTGGCTTCGGGGCGCAGTGCGAGCGTACGAACGGAGTGCCAGCGGCCCGACTGCCCGCTGAAGTGGGCCGTGATCGCGCCGCTGACCGGCGAGGACGGGATGCTGGGCGCGCTGGTGGCGTACGGGTCGCGGGAGTCGGCGGTGCTGGTGCGGGCGGCGACGGAGGTGGCGCGCTGGGTCTCCGTACAGCTGGAGCTGTCGGAGCTGGACCGGTCGCGGACCCGGCTGATGGAGGCGGAGATCAAGGCGCTGCGGGCACAGATCTCCCCGCACTTCATCTTCAACTCCCTTGCTGCCATCGCCTCGTTCGTCCGGACGGATCCGGAGCGGGCCAGGGACCTGCTGCTGGAGTTCGCCGACTTCACCCGCTACTCGTTCCGGCGGCACGGTGACTTCACCACGCTGGCCGAGGAGTTGAGGTCGATCGAGCAGTACCTGGCGCTGGCCGGGGCCCGGTTCGGGGACCGGCTGAAGGTGACCCTCCAGGTGGCTCCGGAGGTGCTGCCGGTGGCGCTGCCGTTCCTGTGCCTGCAGCCGCTGGTGGAGAACGCGGTCAAGCACGGGGTGGAGGACTCCACGGCCGAGTGCCGGATCACCATCGTGGCGCGGGACGCGGGCTCGGAGGCGCTGCTGACCATCGAGGACAACGGGGTGGGGATGGATCCGCAGCTGCTGCGCCGGATCCTGGCCGGGGAGCGCACCGGATCCTCGTCGGGAATCGGTCTGCCGAACGTCGACGACCGGCTGCGGCAGGTGTACGGCGACGACTACGGGCTCGTCATCGAAACGGGCGTCGGAGCCGGCATGAAGATCACGGTACGCATCCCCAAGTACCGCCCAGGCGTCCACTCCTCGGGCCCGGCCCCGGGCCGCTGATCGCCCTCCGGGCGCGCTGGGGCGGGAGCGCGCCAGGACCAGAACACGGTGTGCGGTTCGGGGCTCGGGGACATGAGGCTGTCGTTCGCCGGGGTCGCGCCGGACGCGAAGATCCGGCCGGTGCGACAGACCATGGACGGCGAGGAACGCGCCCAGCGAGGGCGTGCGGTTCCTCACTACCTGCGGACGTGCCCCCGCGGTGGACATCGCCGGAGCAGAACCAGCCGGGCGACGTCCTGTTTTTCCTCGGCAAGTGCGTGCGCGGGCCATGCCCCAGCAGTCCAAGCGCATCAGACTTGGCGGTACCCGATGTCCGTTGGACGGCCATGGAGCACCACCCCAGTTGGCAGTCACTCGGGACGCATCCGGCGCAGGCTCATGAGTGCCAGTCCATCGCGGATAGATGCTGCCGCGCTTGGCGCATCAGAACGAGCAGATTGCGCTATTGCCGGCGTACCGCCGGCACACCTGGTCCTCGCCCACACCGGCGAAAGTCACCCGGTGACGGACACCCCCGCCCCGCCCGCTCGCACCCCGGGCACGCCATCACGGACGTGTTGACCGCACATCTGACGGTTCGGATCAGTCGACGAGAAATACGAGCAGCGTCAGCGCCGACACCAGGAAAAGGCCACCGGAAACCAGGAGACAGCCCGAACGCGACTCCTTCGGCATGAAGTACGCAATCGGAATGCACACACCGGTCACCAGAAGAAAACCGACCGCACACCATACAACGACACCAAGAGCCATCAACATCTCCAGAAATGCGCTTCGAGAGGCGCGCCGACCTGGCGCGCCTCTCGAAACTATCTTCAACTAAGTCACGGAGTGTAGGTCTCCGTGAAGTATGCAGCAGGTTGGTCGCAGTGCACGAGGCGGTTCGGGCGGTAGCCAGGATTGTTTCCCACTACAGGAAATGGTATTCCCACATTCCATGGATTTCCCCCATTTCCGCGTTCGGCAACGTCACATTTTCCGAAGGCGTTGCCCTTGGTGCTGTTCACACCTGGGATGTTCGAGAAGTTGATCCAGTGCCCGGCCTGGATGCGCGAAGTGGACGGTTTGCCGAGATTGTCGACCATCTTTCCGTCGACGTAGAGGTACAGGTCCGGCATGTAGCTCTGGTACACAATCCCGGTCGACGGCTTCGCGTCATCATTGGAGGTCAGGTGCTTCGGTTTCACGCTGCCGTCCGTGCAGAAGGCCACGGCGATGTCCTGCCAGATGGGCGGCGCATTTCCGATCGAACTGCCAAACGTGTTGTGGTCGTCACCAGGGTACAGCCCCTCGTTCTTGAAGAACATGCTGTACACATCACCGGCCCATCGGCGGATGCCGACATGCGTCTTACTATGAGCGTTCACCTTGCTCAGCCACGCCTTGACGTTCTTGTCGACGTGGCTCTGAGCCACCATTGGCCGGTAGCCATGCACGCCGCCGCCGACCAAACGCGTGTCGATGCACTTGCCGTCTGGACTGATACGGCCACCGCGCATATGGGGCTTGTAGGCTTGGCCCGGAACATCTCCATGGCCGAGGGGATCCACGGCGCGGGTGTCACCCCAGCGCAGTGCATCCACACCAGAGTAGCGAATATTGGGGATGGGGATGCCGTAGTCTGCCTCGATGCCCTTCATGATCTCGACTACGAATTGAGGCAGGTGTGCGTTTCCGATCAGTACATCACCGTCGACGTACTGCGTATCAGGAATGATCTTTCCAGTGCCATCGACGAGATAGCTTGCCATGATGTCGCTTTTTATCTTGTAGTCGTTGTTGTCCGCGTACGCCTGCCCGGGCGACTGTGAGGGGTTGGGTCGACGGTTCGACATGGCCATCCACATCGGTATGGACATCGCGGGCACGCCCCCGTCCGCTCGTACCGCCTTGCCGCCGTCCTTGACCTGTTGATACCAGGCGCGAGCAGCATCGTATGCCTTCTGCCCAGTACACGGGGCAGTTGTCGGAAATTCCCCCGGTTTCGCACACCTTGGGAAGTAGCTGACGCCGTACTCCTCGATCCGGTTGTCTTCCCAGCTAGGTCCCCGGTAGCTCCGGGAGATCGCCCAGTCGTAAAGGGTACTCATGGTCCGCAAGGGACTCTTGATCGTGCTGGGCATATTGGAGTTCAGGGACTGGTTCGGGTCGAAGATCGAGGCAGCAGTCAAACTTCGCTCCACGTACTTCGCGTTGATCGGCACGATTGCGATCGCGTCGAACGCAATGTCCTCGTCTCCGGTTCCATCGGGCGCTGTGGTGCTGAGTTTGACCGTCGGAACGTTGTTGAAGAGGAATGCACCAATGCTCACCCAGCGGTTTTTGTCGCCCTTCTGTCCCAGGTCTCGGGTCCGCGTTCCCTGCGCGGTCTGCACCTCGTACTTGGCGTTGAGGGTATGAGCCCCATGGTCAGGCAGATGCACCATGATCTTGGCGGCACCGTTGATCGACTTGTTGAGCTTCCACGTACCAGTGACCTTCAGACGGTTTCCCTTGGCGTCGGCCTTGCGCGTGTGGCCGAAATAGAAATGTCCGCCGAATCCGGCACCGAGCTGGTGAAGGTCGACTTTTGAGGGGTACGTCGTTTCCTTGCCATTGTTGGAGAACGTGAATCCGAACGTTCCCTGGTTGGTCCAAGTGCTGTTGGTACAGCCGGGTCGGATCACGGGGGTGCCGGCAGGGAGGTCATCGATGATGAGAGCGCCGACGGGCAGACCGCTGTTGGTGCAGTTCGGCGGGTAGGCGGTGCCGTCGGCTTCTTCGGGGTAGGAGCTGTTGAACCGCATGAACTCGTTGCCGCACGTGGAGGGGCAGTCGGTCTTCCACGAGACGGGCTGGTGCCACCAGCAGTGGTAGTCACTGTCGCGCTGGCAGGGCCCGGTTGTCTTGTCCTTGTTGGAGGCGCCGTCGGAGATCTTCGCGGGATCGCATTCGTTGTACGGCCCGCAGAACAGGTCCTCCGGTGGCTTCAGCCTGGCCCGGTTCTGCTTTGCGCTTCCGGTGATGGTCGCGTCGCCGTCCTTGCCGTTCCACCAGGCTGCTCTGAACGCGGCTACCATCTTGCCCGGTGACTCGATGAACGCCGGGGGGTGCGCGGCGAAGCCGAGGACCTTCTCAGGATAGGGCCAGTGTTGCGGCCGGGCGGCTGCCGAGGCGTCCTCGTTGCCGAGGCGGTCCTCCATGAAGGGGGTACGTCCGGCGTCCCACTCGGGGTTCGCGGGGTTGTTGGCCCAGCCCACACCCCACGGCTCGTTGTGGTTGACGTTCTCGTAAAAGCCGGAGTTGTAGGCCCACAGCGCAAAGAACCAGTTCTCCAGGCGCCTGGGATCACCATCGTGAACGACTACACCGGCCTTCTTGGTCTGATTCCACTTCTGCACCAGGATTTGCAGACCCGCGGCCACGTTCGCCGTGTAGTCCAGGGCAACCGCCCGCTGCTTCTGGTAGTCCCACGCCGCGCCACCGTGGCCGTTCTCCCGGCCAGCCATCCGCATGTGGTCGGTGACCTGAGTGATGCCGTATCCGCAGTCGGCCTCGGCGAAGTTCACATCCCAGTCGTTCGCGGAGTTGCCGTCGTAAAGATCGATGCCGTAGTAATTGCCGATCAGCGGGTTCGCCGTAACCCCAGGCACGGCGCTGCGCGCCGCCTGCCACATGTTTGATTCCTGCGCGGTGATGCCGAGCAGGATCTGTGCGGGCACCCGCCCGCCGCCTTGCAGCACCGGGTTCGGAAACAGTGACTGCGGTCTGTACGCCGGCATCCCCAGGTTCTTCCAGTTCACCGGCCGGGCGATGTGCGCGTTCAAAGTGCCGGTGACCGCCTGGTCGACGGCCCACTCCACCTGCCGTGGCTTGGGCTGCATGGCCTGATTCCGCGGGTCGTTGCGCGGTACGGAGCACACGCGCTCAGATTCCACGATCTCCGTCGGCGAGCCCGCTGCTCCGGCCGCGGCCGCCCCGGACTGCTTCTCCGTGACCAGGCGGGGGGAGGGGTTCCGGCCCTCTTCCCAGTTGGGCGCCTTGGAATCCAGCGGCCGGACTGTGAATTCGGCCCGTTCGCCGGTATCCCTGATGGTCGTCGTGATGTTGACGGACCGGGCGTCGGTTGCCTGCTCCTGGTTGAGGTAGGCCGGGGATTGGACGCCGTCGGCCCAGACCGTGCGCTCCACGACTGCCCTGCCGGCAGTGGAGACGATCGCGTCCTTCCCAGATCCCTTGAGCCGGGCCACGCCGTGGGGCAACTTGTTGACAGTGCTGACGTCCCCGGTCAGGTAGGCCGTGCCCGCGGCGCTGGTCAGACCGATCGCCGAGAGCTTGCCCTCGCCGATCACGGACGGCCGGCCTCCGGTGGGCAGGCGCTTGACGAAGGCTGTGGCCTCCGACAGTTTGTCCTTACGGGCCTGCCTGTCGATGAACAGCAACCCGCCGTCGGCCTCCGGGGTGATCCGGTACGGCGTACCGGACGTCTTGGTCAGTACCTTCTTCGCCCCTTTGGCATCGACGGACACCAGATGCGAGCCGAAGGCCGCGACGATGCCGTCCTTCGACTGGGTAGCGGAGGTGACCTGCCCTTCCGTGACCACCGGCGTTCCGAGCCTGCCGGTCACCGCGTCCACTGTGATGAGCCGCGTCTGCTTGCGGTCCTCTCCCGGGGACTGGGTCAGCACCGCAGTCTCGCCCACCCCGCATCCCGGGTTGTAGTACGACAGCGAAGCCGTCACATCAAGCTTCGTCACACCGCCCGAGGCGAGATCGACGACTGCGGTGAAACCACCCCGCGCCATCAGCCGGGCGTCGTTGGTGAACGTACGCGGCGCGTACACCACCACAGCCCGCTTACCCGACCCGGTGACACACACGTTGCCGATCCACGCGTCCGCGTCGAAACCCGGCTCCGACAGCGACGCCAGCGTCTTCCACCCGTAAGCGGAGCTCTCGGGCGCCGTCAGGATATGGAACCCGTGCGCATCCGACGTAGTCGTCCATGCGACGTCCGGCGAGTCCTGCCAACCCTCACCAAGGACCTGCTGGCGGTCATGGACCGGCACGGAAGTCCGGTCCTGGGGTTCGGCAGCCGTAGCTGGAGTGGGTTCCCGATCGGCCGCTGTTGCGGCGGTAACCGTCGCAGGAGTGAGGCCGGCTAAGAGCGCCAATATCAGAGCCCCTCCCGGAACGAGGGGTGCCGGTCTTTTGCGTTGCATCAAATCTCCTCGTGTCATTGCCGAAGAACAGGAGGCCGTATCGTGGTCTTTCGCGGAAGCGGGCGGCGGCCGCAGGGCAAGGCCGTTTGCCAGTCCGGCGCCACCGCGAGAAGCACCTCATCCGGCCCCGTTTTACTTACCGGCGAGTCCCTGCCCGCAGAGCCGGACGGACCTGCTCGTGTCGCGGATCGCCTCGCGGAACAGCCCTCGGTTCCTGAGCTCGTCTCCGCTTCGCCATCGCTGCCATGCGTCCGCTGTACTGCGTGCCGGGGGCCGCACCGGCGCTGCGGTGCTCAACCGTGTGAGCACCGCAGCGGGCCCGGGGCCCATAGGAAAGACGACGTCGTTGCTGGTCCCTAGCTCATCAGAGGTGAGCCGTTGAGGTGCCAGGTGATCGGTCCCTTGCCGTCACCCTCGACGTCGTAGACAGCCGTCGCGTCACCCGACCACTGCTTACTGGAGTCCAGAGTGGCTGCCGGACTCAAGCAAACAAGATCCTTCGTGGGATCGTTCGCGGTGGCCATATTGACGTCGGCAGTGAAGTCACAGGTCTTGCTCGTGACCACGACATCCGTGCCGCCCGCGTCTCGGTTCTCCAGCCGCGTGGTCACCTTGAACGAAGTGAATCGCTTACTGGCGATGTCGGCTTGGTCCACCATCATCTGCCATCTGAGGATGGCCTTTCCTCGGACGTTGTTGGCGGGAACGATCTCGATGCACGTCGGGATGTTGACCTCCGTGTCGGGACGGCCGCCGGGAAGGTCCAGGGACACGCGGTTTCCGGTCGTCGTGCAGGTCTGCGCAGCGTGAGCTGTGTGGGAGAAAGCGAAGACGCCGAGGAGCACACCCGCGGCCGAACTTACCGATGCAACTCGCCTCATGCCATTATTCATGGCGTTCCTTTCATTGGATTACTGGGTGTTGGAGTGCCTACTGTGAGGCGGGAATTGGCTGGGGTTGCCACTGAGCGGTGAGCAAGTCGGGCTGAGTCATGACATGTCAAGCTCCGGCCGGAACCCCTGTGCAAGAGACCCGCTGACCGGCAAACCGAAGACAGCGCTGTGCCCCCGTCGTTGAGCGTGGCGACTCAGGCGGCCTCCATCCAACCCGCGCACAGCCGTCTACCTGGGCGCAGAGAGCGCTGCAGACTTTTCGATCAAGGCACGATCGCTTTCCTTCACCGCATTCAAAGCAGTCAGATTTCCCTTGATCTTCGACTGTTGAATCCTCGCCTCGGCATCGAACCACACCCGAGTGAGGTTGTACTGCTTGCGGCAGTCGAGGTCGGCCCTGGCCGTGGCGATCTCTTCCTGAGTCACATTGGTCGAGTGACCGAATCTGGGATTGTCGACGGCCTCCATCGGGGCCTTGTAGGTGTACCCCTTCCCCTTCATGCAGACGGACCACTGGGCAAACACGCCCACTACTGCGGGATCCTTCAGCGACTCCCGGTAAGAGTCGTTGCCGATCCGCTGAACCAGGGCGTCCACCTCTACACCGGGGGCTTTGCCATCAGCGCTCTGGACGCAGGTCCGCACGGCTTCCGGGTCAGCGCCGGACTTGTCGACAGCCCCGATTGCGACCGCCGCCTCGTAGTCCTTCTGGAGCGCGGCATCCGGGTGATACCCACGCTCTTCGGTGAGTTGGTCGTCATGGATGCCATATCGACGGTCCGTCAGTGAGACGCCGCTGAGGTCGGGGAGGTCCGGAGCCGGTTGCCACTTCTCGTAGCCAGCCTGCTTCATGCATTCGTCGATCAGCCTGTCCCGAACGGAGCCGACCATCCTGGCGTCCGTACGAGCAGGCATGTAGGCCTCTACAGGCAGTCGCCACGTGGCGGGGTTTCCCTGGTCTCCAACGAACGCCTGCGGTACAGCGACCGGTGCGGCGCCGACTCCCTCGACCCCCTCGTCGGGCCCTTGATTGCCCAGAGGGCCTGCCAGCGCAAACGCGACGGCCGCGACAGCCACCACGGCCGCAGCGGGACAACCGAACTTGACAAGTCGACTGTTCACCATCTCCAACCCTTCTCGCTCGGTCTCATGGGCCCTCAAGCCCAGGAGAAGGAGGCGTTCTCGTTGTAGACGTACCGGAACTGATCGATGTGCTGGAACGGGTTCATGACGTCCTTCGGACCAGTCCAGCCGCTGTGGAAGTGGACCTGTGCTTTGTACTTGGGGTGCTCATTCGTTCCGGAAGCCGCGTTGTTCTTGACGGGCTGACCGGAGCCGGGCCAGGGCTTGCTGGCGCCCAGGTTGCAGAAGCGGAGCTTCTCTCCGCCGCCCGGGGCATTGTTGCCGTTCCAGAGCTGATCGAAGTTGTAGACGCTGTAACCGATGTTGCGGTAGGCGCCGCCCTGGCCCGAGTTGTAGTACAAGTGAAACTTGAAGGCAGATAAGTCAGGGTCGGCGCATGCGGCCCGATTCCATAAATTCTCGAGGTCGTTACTCGTAGCCGACGCCGGTGTGGCCAGAGCCACAGTGGCGAGGACGCCGATGACGGCGGCCGCCCGTTTTCTCATTTCACCGAATCCTTCCCACGTTGGTCCGGGAGTTGATGGATCCGCGCGTCAACCGTCACGCGCACCCCTCCCCTGAGGGTGCAATATATGCGCCTCGATCTACCTACCGCCCCACCTTTTGAAGCGTTGGCCTGAACCAGATCCCCACTGCGGTGAACATGGCGCCGAAGCAGGTTTCCTGCCTGCATGGTTGACCTTCATGGCACCCGAAGGAGAATGACTGGATCCTTTGTTGATCTTGGCCGCTTTCCCCCTCCCCCGCAATCGCCGGCAATCGGATTCAGAAGTTCCGATCTCGCGAGACCGCAGCCAATGCCCCCGCACTGGGGCACCTCGTGCAGGTATGTCAGACACCACCGGAACCGACCTGTCGATCGGCGTCGATGCCAACGTCTGAGACCTCTGAAAAATTGAGAAGCCGGCCCAGAGCGTGCGGTCCTGGGCACCGACAACAATCCTCCGGGGCAGCCCAATGTCGGCGCCGGGACCCGCTTCGCATGGGGACCACAGCGTCATCCCGCGGGGCACCGCGTCGTACGGCTTGTGGCTTGCGTCGGCGACGATGACGCGATGTAGCCGGCAAACCGCTATCGGCTCGGCCCCGAATGCCGAGTTCCGGGTGAGTAGGCGGGGGTGGGGCTCTGAGTAGTAGTACTCATGGCCGGCCCGCTGCCACGGTCGCAGACTGCGATTACGACACCGATTGCTGAGGAAACCGGCCGCATTCGCCGGAGACGGCGGCCCTCCCGCGTCCGGTTCGGGGTGGCGCTGGCGGCGCTGTGCGCGCTCGCTCTCAGCGGTTGCGGTACCCAGCGAGGGGGCGGCGGGGGCTCGACCGCCGGCTCCGGCAGCCGTGCCGAGGCCGTCCCCTGCGGGTCATGGGCGGCCAGCTGTGCCTGGCCGGGAGTGCCACCGGTGCGAAGACCGTCATGGAACCGTACGGCGCCTCCGTGGAGGTCGACTGCCCGGACGTGCAGCGCCGCCGCTGAACAGCGTCGCAAGGGCGGGCAACACGGCCGCCCGTGCCGCACGTGAACCCGAACACCCCTTCGCCCGTGTGTCCCGAGCAAGCGTCATCAGCGCCAGGAAGCGGTCAGGTGGAGGGGGTTGCGCCGACGTGCTGCTCGGACGTGAGGGACAGCCGGCCGTGGTCCGGGACGCGGTGCGCGCGGTGGCCGGGGGTGCCGGGTCCTGCCTGCTGGTCGAGGGCGAACCGGGGGCGGGCCGGAGCACCCTGCTGCGTGCCCTGGCCGACATGGCGGGCGGGCACGGCTGCCGGGTGCGGGCCGGGGCCGCCGATCCGCTGTCGGTGCAGCTGCCGCTGCGGGCCGCACTGGACTGTCTGCACCCGGACGGGGTCCGGCCGCCCGGCGCCCCGGACCTGCGGGCCACGGTGGCCGGGCTGCTGATGGCCGCCGACCGGCCCGAGGCGGGGCTGGCCGCCGCCCTCGACACCCTGGTCACCGGGGTCGAGGACTGGTGCGCGGAGCGGCCCCTGGTACTGGTCCTGGACGATCTGCAGGCCGCCGACCCCGCCAGCCTGCTGCTGTGGCAGCGGCTCGGCCGGGCCACCGCCCGGCTTCCGCTGCTGCTGGCCGCCGCCCTGCGCGGCGGCGTACAGCGCCCGGAGGTGGAGCAGCTGTGCGCCGCGCTGGACCGGGCCGGGGGCCGGCGGCTGCCGCTGCGCCCGCTGGACGACCGGCAGACGGCCGCCGTGATCCGGGCCCAGCTGGGCGCGCCCCCGGGTCCGCGGCTGCGCGAGCTGGCGGGCCGGGCCGGCGGGAACCCGCGCTACCTGCGGCAGCTGATCGCCCACTGGGCCGCGCTGGGGGTGCTGGACGTCGGCCCCGAGCGGGCCGAACCCGCCGTGCGGGACCGCGATCTGCCCGCCCCGCCCGCCGCACTGGCCCGCCGGGCCCTGGACTTCCTGTCCCCGGCCGCGTACGAGCTGCTGCGCCACGCGGCGCTGCTGGGCGAGGAGTTCACCGTACGGGAGCTGGCCTGCGTACTGGACCGGCCGGCCCGCGCCCTGCTCTGCGTACTGGAGGAACCGGTCGCGGCCGGGCTGCTGCGCGACACCGGTGACCGGCTGGCCTTCCGCCATCCCGTCGTACGGCAGGCCCTGTACGCGGACCTGCCGGGCTCACTGCGGTCCGCGCTGCACCGTGACGGGGCGCGGGCGCTCGCCGGGGCGGCAGAGCCGCCGGCCCGGACGGCCGAGCAGCTGCTGGCGGCCGGACGGCTGGACCCGTGGGCGCTCGACTGGCTGGCCGGGGCGGCCGGGCAGCTGATCACGGACTCGCCGGGCCTGGCGGCCGACCTGATCGAGCGGGCCATCGCCCAGGACACCGGACCGGCGGAGGAGGGGCGGCAGGCGCTGGAGGAGCATCTGGCGGAGGCGGCCCTGATGCTGCGGCGCCCGGAGTCGGTGGCCCTGCTGTCCACCCTGTGCGAGCGGGCCGGGGATCCGGACCGGCGGGCGGCGCTGGAGTTCAAGCTGGTGTCGGCGCTGATGGTGCGGGGTGACATGGCGCAGTCGCTGGAGGTGACGGAGCGGGCCCTGGCCCGGGAGTTCCCCGATCCGGGCCTGCGGGTCCGGCTGGAGGCCTGCCGGGTGCTGGCGCTGGCGGAGCTGGGCCGGCCCGTGGAGGCGCACGGGCTGGCCGGGGCGGTGGTCGCCGACGCGGCGGTGCTGGGTGATCCGCTGTGCGGTGCCGAGGCCCACCACGCGATGTCCTTCGCCCTGTACCGGCTGGGCCGGGAGGCCGAGTCGCTGCGGCACATCGCCGAGGGCATCGGCTGTGCCCGGCGCTCCCCGCAGGCCAACGACATGCGGCTGCTGCTGCTCGCCAACCAGGCCGAGGGGCACACCCGTCTCGACCAGCCGCTGATCGTGGGCAAGGCGCTCAGCGAGGCCCGGGAGCTGGCGCAGCGCGCCCGGTCGACGGGGCGGCTGATGGGCACCGAGGCCCGGTTCGCCGAGTTCCACTACCGGTACGGCCGGTGGGACCAGGCGCTGGCCGCCGCCGGCCGGGCGGAGGCCCTGCGGACCTCCGACGCCTGGCTGCCGGTCGTGGTGCGCGGGCTGCGGGCGCTGATCCTGGCCCACCGGGACCAACCCGTCATGGCCCGCAGGGAGTTGGCTCGTCTGCCGCAGGAGGTCTTCCAGGTGGTGCTGGCCCGCCGGTACGCCTGCTACGTGCTGCTGGCGCGGGCCCAGCTCGCCGAGCGGGCGGGCCGGCCCGCCGAGGCACTGCGGGATCTGCTGCCGGCGCTGTCCGAGGCGTATGCGGAGGCCGCTCCGCCGGACCGGCACGAGGTGCTGCCGGAGATCGTCCGGCTGGCCCTGGAGACCGGGGACACCGCCACCGCCCGGCTCGCGGTGGACGCCTGCGAGGAGCTGGCGGCCGGGGTGCCGGCGTCACCGGGCCCGGCGACGGCCGTGCTGCGCTGCCGGGGCCTGTTCGGACAGGATCCCGTCCTGCTGGCGCAGGTGGTGGAGCGTGCGGAACGCGAGTCGCGGCCGCTGCTGCTGGGCCGGAGCCTGGAGGACCTGGCCGTGGCCCTGGCCTGGCACGGCGAACTGGCGCCCGCCCGGGCCGCGCTGACCCGCGCGGTCGGCGCGTACCAGGGGCTCGGCGCCCACTGGGACCTGGCCCGGGCCGATACCCGGCTGCGCCGGCTGGGGGTGCGGCGGGGCAGCCGCAGCGCCCGCCGGAAGGTGAGGGACGGCTGGGAGGCGCTGACGCCGGCCGAGCTGAAGGTGGCCCTGCTGGTCGCGCAGGGGCGCTCCAACCCCGAGATCGCCGCGGAGCTGTTCCTGTCCCGACGGACCGTGCAGACCCATGTCTCGCACATCCTCGGGAAGCTGCAGGTCCGCTCCCGCACCCAGGTGGCCGCGCAGGCTGCCGCTCAAGCCGCGTCGCAGGCGGCTTCGGAGGCGGCCGCTCAGGCCGCGACGCAGGCCGCTTCGGAGGCTGCCGCTCAGGCCGCGACGCAGGCCGCTTCGGAGGCTGCCGCTCAGGCCGCGAGGCGTGCCGCTTCGGAGGCTGCCGCTCAGGCCGCGAGGCGTGCCGGGACCGCCGGGCCGTAGCCGGCGGCCGGGACCGCCGGGCCGTAGCCGGGCATGACCGCCTTGAGTGCGCGCAGGGCGTAGTACGTACGGGACTTGACGGTGCCCACGGGGATGCCGAGGGCCTCGGCGGCCTCGCTGACCGAGGCTCCCCGGAAGTAGATCTGGACCAGCACCTCGCGGTGCTCCCGGCTGAGGGTGCGCAGGGCCTCGCGCACGTCCAGGGCGGCCACGGACCGGTCCGAGCCGTCCTCGTGCTGCGGGGCCTGGTCGAGGACCTCGGGCCCGACCTCGGCGGGCCGCACCATCCGGGCCCGCCGGGCGTCGATGGCCAGGCGCCGGCCGACGGTGAACAGCCAGGGGCGCATCGAGTCGTGGTCGCTCTCCAGCGCCTCGGGGTGCTTCCAGGCCCGTAACAGGGTCTCCTGCAGCAGATCCTCGGCGCGCTGCCGGTCACCGTAGGTGAGCCCGAGCAGGAACCCGAAGAGGGCTCTGCCGTGCTGGCGCTGGAGGCGGGAGAGGGACTGCTCGTCGGTGCGGCGCTCGAGGGTCGTGGTCACCGTGGTCGCTCCTTCGGTCTGCGGTACGCCCGGGTCGGCGGCGGGCGGCGCCGTTGACCCGAGGGTGACCGAGAAGGAGCTCGGAGTTATCCGCCACCTGGCGGATAGCGGCCCGGTCGGCGGCCGACGGGCGGGTGGCGCGGTGAGCGGTCGGCCGAGCGGCGGACCTGCGGCCGGGCGAACGGTCGGGCGGCAGCGGACCGGTTCAATCGGATCACGGGATTCTTCCGCCGGGCGCCGCCGGCACGGCGGGAGCCGGAAGAGCGGGAAGCCGGAAAGGCGGGAAGCCGGGAAAGCCGAAGCCGGGACAGCAGCTGGAACGCAGTGTCCCCCGGCACGACGACGCCCGCCCTGCCGCATCCGTTCGGACGCGGCAGGGCGGGCGGTACGGTCACCTACGGTCACCCTGCGGCGGCTAGCTCCAGCTGGCGTGCAGCGGCTTGCCCTCGGCGTAGCCGGCGGCCGACTGGATGCCGACGACGGCCTTCTCCTCGAACTCCGCGAGGGAGCCGGCACCGGCGTAGGTGCAGGAGGAGCGGACACCGGCGATGATCGAGTCGATCAGGTCCTCGACGCCCGGGCGGGCCGGGTCGAGGAACATCCGCGAGGTGGAGATGCCCTCCTCGAACAGCCCCTTGCGGGCCCGGTCGTAGGCGGACTCCTCGCTGGTCCGGTTCTGCACGGCGCGCGCCGACGCCATGCCGAAGGACTCCTTGTACAGGCGGCCGTCGGCGGACTGCTGGAGGTCGCCCGGGGACTCGTAGGTCCCGGCGAACCAGGAGCCGATCATCACGTTGGAGGCGCCGGCGGCCAGCGCCATCGCCACGTCGCGCGGGTGGCGGACACCGCCGTCGGCCCACACGTGCTTGCCGTACTTCTTGGCCTCGGCGGCGCACTCCAGCACCGCGGAGAACTGCGGGCGGCCCACACCGGTCATCATGCGGGTGGTGCACATGGCGCCGGGGCCCACACCGACCTTGATGATGTCGGCGCCGGCCTCGACGAGGTCCTTGACGCCCTCGGCGGCGACGATGTTGCCGGCCACGATCGGGACCTGCGGGTCCAGCGCGCGGACGGCCTTGATCGCGTTGATCATCGACTCCTGGTGGCCGTGCGCCGTGTCGATGACGAGCGTGTCCACGCCCGCGTCGAGCAGCTGCTTGGCCTTCTCCACGTAGTCGCCGTTGATGCCGACGGCGGCGGCGATGCGCAGCTTGCCGTTGGCGTCGGTGGCCGGGGTGTAGAGGGTCGCGCGCAGGGCAGCCTTGCGGGTCAGGATGCCGACGAGGCGGCCGTCCCGGTCGACCGCGGGGGCCAGCTTTCGGTGGCCGGCGTCGAGCTTGTTGAAGGCCTCGCGGGGGTCGATGTCGGCGTCGATGAGCAGCAGCTCCTTCGACATGACCTCGGAGAGCTGGGTGAAGCGGTCCACGCCGGACAGGTCGTGCTCGGTGACGACACCGATCGGCCGGTTGTCGGCGTCGACGACGACGCCGGCGCCGTGGGCCCGCTTGTGCAGCAGGGAGAGCGCGTCGGCGACGGTCTGGGTGGGCGCCAGGGTGATCGGGGTGTCGAGCACCAGGTGGCGGGTCTTCACCCAGGAGATGACGTCGGTGACGACATCGATCGGGATGTCCTGCGGGATGACGACGATGCCGCCGCGGCGGGCGACGGTCTCGGCCATCCGGCGGCCGGCAATGGCGGTCATGTTCGCGACGACGAGGGGGATGGTCGTCCCGGTGCCGTCGGGCGAGGAGAGGTCGACGCCCTGGCGGGAACCCACCGCCGAGCGGCTCGGCACCATGAATACGTCGTCGTACGTGAGGTCGTACGGCGGCTTCAGGTCATTGAGGAAACGCACGTGCTAAATCCCAGTCGATCGATGGTGACCCTCGGACAGGGCAGCCGAGGAAAACGCACGTACTTCATTCTCCCATGTCCGGGGGTTCATGCCGCCCGGGCCGATCGTCCAGGACATTTCGGTCCGGTTGGTCTTTTCCTACGGGACCATGGTCCCGCTGCGGGTTTCACGGTGCGTGCGGCGGTGGATCGGGGTCCGGCCGCCGGTCAGCGGGGCCGCGGTGGCGGCGTGGCGTACCGCGGTGAGCTCGGCCGCGATGGACAGGGCGGTCTCCTCGGGGGTGCCGGCCCCCAGGTCCAGGCCGATGGGCGAGCGGAGCCGGCCGAGCGCCGACCTCGTCACCCCTTCGGCGCGCAGCCGTGCGGTCCGCTCCTCGTGGGTGCGGCGGGAGCCCATGGCGCCGACGTAGCCGAGGGGCAGCCGCAGGGCCAGGGCCAGCAGGGGTACGTCGAACTTGGCGTCGTGGGTGAGTACGCAGACGGCGGTACGGGAGTCCAGGCGGCCGGCTTCCCATTCGGCCGCGAGGTGCCGGTGCGGCCAGTCGACGACGACCTCGTCCGCGTCCGGGAAGCGGGCGGGGGTGGCGAACACGGGCCGGGCGTCGCAGACGGTGACCCGGTGGCCCAGGAAGCCGCCGATCCGGGCGAGGGCGGCGGCGAAGTCGATGGCCCCGTAGACCAGCAGCCGGGGCGGTTCGGCGGCCGATTCGACGAGCAGGGTCAGGGGTTCCCCGCACAGCCCGCCGGCGGTGCCGAGTTCCGCGGTGCCGGTGCGGCCGGCCAGCAGCAGGGCCCGGACCCGGTCGGCGGCGGCCCGGTCGAGTGCGCTGCCGCCGCCGAGCCCGCCCTCGTACGAGCCGTCGGGCCGGACGGCGAGGGCCCGGCCGTGGTGTTCCGGGGGGCCGCTGACCACCCGGGCGAGGGCGGCCCGGCCGCCGCGGGCGGTGGTGTCGAGGACCGTGCCGAGGACGGGCCGTACCGGGTCCTGGCCGCGGACCGGGGTGATCAGGACGTCGAGGACTCCGCCGCAGGTCAGGCCGACGGCGAAGGCGTCGTCGTCGCTGTAGCCGAACCGGTGGAGGCCGCCCTCCCCGGAGGCGATGGCGTCCAGGCACAGCTCGTGCGCGGCCGACTCCACACAGCCTCCGGAGATGCTGCCCAGCGCCGTGCCCCGGTCGTCGACGGCGAGTGAGGCGCCGGGGCCGCGTGGGGCGCTGCCGCTCACCGAGACGACCGTGGCCAGTGCGAACTCCCGGTGCGCGGCACACCACGCGCGTAGTTCTTCGGCGATGTCCAGCATGCGCGTCAGCGGATGTACTCGCGCCGGCCGGCCTGGCCGGGCACGAAGGGGCGGGGCGGCAGCAGGGGGGCGGGCCGGTGCGGGCCGGCGTACGGCGGCCGGCCGGCGGGGCCGACGGCCGTACTGCCGGGCCCGCCCGTGCTGCCGGTGTGGCCGGGGCTGCTCGTGCGGTGGGCGCGGGCGCCGAGCAGCATCGCGGCGTGCGCGACGCTGGCGAGGGTGACGTGGTGGTGCCAGCCGCGGAAGGAGCGGCCCTCGAAGTCCCGGATGCCGACGGGTTCGCACACCTCGGCGTAGTCCAGTGCGACCCGGTCGGTGAGCTTGGCCAGCAGGAACAGCTGGGCGAGCGGCCGGTCCCCGATGTTGGTGATCCAGAACTCGGAGGGCAGCAGGGCGGCTTCGGTCCAGGCCCCGACCAGCAGCAGCGGGGTGGGCGGCGCGGGTACCGGCCGGTCCTCGGCGGGGGCGGCGAGGATGGCGGCCGAGGTGAGCAGGGTGACGGCGCCTTCGGCCCGGCCGTGGCGGGTCCATTCGACGACCCGGCGCTGGGAGCGCAGGGAGTCGATGAGTTCACGGGCGGGCGCGGTGTGCGGGCCGGGTTTGTGGCGTCCGGCGCCGCCGAAGGAGACGGGCACCGAGCCGTCCACCTTCAGAACGAAGGGGATGTCCTGGAGGGAGAGTGCTTCTATGCACTGCGGGAGTTCCGCATTGCCCACCTCCATCACCACGGGCCGGCGCTGGAGTTGCCAGCCGGCGGCCATCCGCTGGACGGCGTGTACGGCGTCCTGGGCGGGGGTGAGGGAGCGGGCGGTGTCGGGTATGCCTGCCCGGCGGCGGCGGAGCAGTTCGCTGGTCCAGGGGCCGGGCAGGGTGAGGGTCCATTCGACCGGGAAGCCGGCTTCGCTGGAGGCGAGCCAGATTCCACTGGCCTGCTGGCAGTTGGCGGTGCGGCCCAGCTGGGGGACGAACTGGCGGCCGACACCGACCGAGCGGTCCCCGGCCTTCTCTATCACCATGGGCTGGACGACCCAGGCCAGGGGGCGCTGTGCGGTGCGTTCGAGGTGCTGGGCGAGCGAGCGGCGGACCGGGGTCCAGTCCCAGGGCGACTTACTGATGAACTGCTGGAGACTCTGTTCCACGGAACTGGCCCCGGTGCCGGCGATGTTGCGGATCGTTTTCTTGCCGGTGGTACGGACGAGGCCGTTCAGGTACACGCGGGCCCAGTTTCTCTGGTCCCGCCGGGGTAATGATTCGAAGAACAGAGGTATCAGTATGTCGATTAATTCGGAGACTTCCTTGGCGGATTCCTCCGGCAGGACTACGCGAGCCATCTGCGCCTCCCCCGCGACCAGCTAGATCCAATACCCTACTTGACCGGTGGATACGTCCGTAGGCCCTGGCGGCTACTTCCTGAGGTCGCTGGCAGATTCGAGCCGCTCTTCCTCTACCACGAGGGGGATGGGGATCTGGTTCGCCGCATAGTAGATGGCGATGAGGAAGTGTGCCACAAGGGCGAGCGTCGCGGAAAAGAACGACAGGGCGACAGTGACGGGATAGGCGATGGCGCCGAGACCGAAGCGCATCCGTGTGGCGCGTGCGCCGTCCTTGTCCACTGTTTCGTGGAAGAGGTGCCCGACCCGTGTGACGTACCACCAGAAGGCGGTGAAGGCCAGAGCGTAGATGACCGTCCAGGAGCTGTACAGGATTGCGGCCACCTTGGCCGCTTCGCCGTCCTTGAGGTGTTCGGCGAGGACCGAGGTGGTCCACGGAATCACCGAAACCACCATCAGTACCAGGAGATTGAGGAAGAGCAGCGGCCGGTCGACCCGCTTGAGGTGACCGAAGATGGTGTGGTGATTGACCCACATGACGCCGATGATGAGGAAACTCACGACGTACGCCGCATAATGCGGCCACTGCGCCCATAATCCGTGCCACAGGTCGGAGCCGTGTTCCTCCGGCACCTTGATCTCCAGGACGAGAATCGTGATGACAATGGCGAATACGCCGTCACTGAATGCCTCGACCCGGCCGGTTTCCTGTTCCATGGCCTCCCCTTTGCCGTGTGATTGGATGCCAGCGGGGAGGGTGGCCCGCCACCCTCCCCGCGTACGCTACCCGGATATCCGGGGTCAGCTGCCGAAGCCGGCCGTCTGCCGCCAGATTCGGCCATCGCGGACCACCAGTGTCCCGAACGCATGCTCCGGCTCTCCATTGAGGTTCATGATCGCCCGATAGAAGATCGTGTCCTCGGTCTCGATGTACTCCTGGAGTTCAACGAGGGTGGGCTTCAGAGTGAGATAGCCGGTGAACGTCTCACGTACGGCGTCGATTCCGACCGATACTCCTTCGAATCGCAGGAGTACGGCGTCGTCCGTGTAGTTCTTCATCACCGCGTCGATGTCGAGCGCGGCGAGGGCGTCCATCTGGCGGACGAACACGGGGTGCAGTTTGGCGATGTCGTACGTGGCCATGTCGGCTCCGTTTCTCGGTTGACGGGCTTCGGCTGAACGGCTCAGCCGATGGGCAGACGGACGATCATGCGGGTCTCGCCCGGCCGGGAACGCGCCGTGAGCGAGCCGTGGTGGCGCTGGGTCACGATCCGGTAGCTCAGGTGCAGCCCCAGACCAGTCCCCTTCCCCACGTCCTTGGTGGTGTAGAACGGTTCGAAGATGCGCGGGAGGGACTCCTCCGGGATGCCGCGGCCGGTGTCGGCGACCTCGACGACCATGCAGCCGCCCTCCGTGCGGGCACGCAGGGTGAGCACTCCGGCGCCTTCCATGGCCTCGGCCGCGTTGTCGACCAGGTTGGTCCACACCTGGTTCAACTCACTTGGATAGCCGGTCATTTCGGGTAGATCCGGCTCGTAGGCCCGCACGATGGTGATGCCGGCCAGCTTGGCCCGGAGCACGACGAGGGTGTTCTCCAGGCCGTCGGTGACCGCGAACCGCTGCTCGGGGGCCCGGTCGAGATTGGCGTAATCCCGGGTGGCCGCGACCAGTTGGGAGATCCGCGGGCCGGCCGCGCGCAGCTCTGCGGCGAGCGCCCGGGTCTCCAGCAGGGCCGCGAGATGGTCCAGGGCGGCGGGCCGGGCGGGTTCGCCCACGCCGGCCAGCCGGTCCCGCAGCCAGTCCAGTTCCAGCCCGAGGTCGGCGATGCCGGCACCGAGCAGTCCGGGCTGTTCGGCACCGGCCTCCTCGGCCCAGTCGGCGATCTCCTCCTCGGCGTCGGCCTGCGCGAGCGGATCGGTGGTGGCCGGCGGGGGCACCTTGTCCAGCTCGTCGGCCAGCCGGTCGAGTACGGGGCGTTCGGCGCCGCCGGCCGCCGCGCCCCAGGCCTGCGCGGTGCGGGTGAGCCGGTCCAGGGCCGGCCCGAGTTCCTGGGCGGCCCGGGCCACCGCCGCCGCCGGATTGTTCAGTTCGTGCGCCAGCCCGGCGGCCAGGGTGCCCAGGGCCTCCACGGTGGCCCGCTTGCGGGCCTGCACCTCGGAGGACTTGATCCGCCAGGCCAGCACCGGGATCAGCACGGCGGCCACCCCGTGGCAGCGGGTCAGCATCTCGAAGAAGGCCGGTTTCGAGTAGGCGACCACCGTGGTCGCCGGTCCGCTGGCGGCGGCGGTCGCCACGTAGTTGCCCTCGGTGAGCAGCGGCAGTTCCCCGGTGAACCGGTGGGCGGCGGCGGGTTTGCCGTCGTGTTCCTCGGCGGTCTCCTCCTCGGTGGAGTGGCGGGTGAGCACCTCCTCCCGGCCGTCCACCACCTTGGTGACCACCAGGCCGCCGGAGAGCAGCACGTGGAACTCCCGGGCCTCGTCCCCGTCCCGGAAGAGCACCGCCCCGTCGGGCAGCACCCGCGGTTCGGACACCGACACCAGCCAGTCCAGCTGGTCCTCGGTGAGTCCGGCGAAGACCTCCAGCCCGTGCAGGGCGGCCCGCAGTTCCCCGTCGGTCATTCCGTGCTCCCCTCGGCCCTGGTACGGGCGGCCAGCCGCAGGGTCGCCAGCAGCGCGAGCGCGCACATCGCGGCGACCGCGGCCATGAAGCCGACCGAGGTGCGGTGCAGTCCGTGGATGTTGGTGAGCAGTCCGGCGAGCACCGCGGGCACGCTCATCGCGAGATAGGCGAAGACGTAGACGGCGGCGGTGAGTTCGCCGCGGTGGGCGGGGTCGGCGAGCATGCTCAGGGCCCGGAAGGAGCCGAGGAAGGCGGCGCCCCAGCCGCTGCCGAGGACGGCGGTGGCCACCAGGAACACGGCGGCCGAGCCGAGGCCGAGGGCGAGCAGCACCAGGCCGAGTCCGGTGATCAGCCCGCACAGTCCGAGGACCGCCGTGCGCAGTGCCTCGGTGCGGCCGAGCGCCAGCTGGGCGGCGGTGGCCGCGCCGGCCAGCAGGGCCACGGTGGCGCCGCCGACCAGGTAGTTGGTGCTCTCCAGCAGGGACAGGGCCAGGTGCGGGCCGAGCGAGAGGTAGAAGCCGCCGACCGACCAGACGGCGATGATGGTGAGGACGAGGACGGCGAAGCGGCGGCGGACCGGTGCCGGCACGTGGATCCGGTGCGGGGTCAGCTTGAACCCGCCGGAGCGGCCGGCGCCGGGAGCGCTCTCCGGCATCCGCAGCACCCCCGCGAGGCAGAGGGCGAAGGCGGCGATCAGCAGCAGGTAGCTGAGCGAGGTCGGGGCGGGCGCGTACTGGACGAGGAGCCCCGCTCCGATACCGCCCAGTCCGATGCCGACGGTGGGCCCGGCGCTGTTGACCTGAGCGCCGAGCGCGGGCCGGTTCCGGGGGGCGAGTTCCAGCAGGGCGGCGCCCATCGCCCCGGTGGCCAGGCCCACCGCGAGGCCCTGGACGGCCCGGGCGGCGAGCAGCCAGCCCAGGCCCTGGGCGGCGGCGAACAGGCCCATGGACGCGATGGCCAGGATCAGGCCGGCGGCGAGGACCGGGCGCCGGCCGAGGGTGTCGGAGAGCGAGCCGAAGAGCAGCAGGCCGGCGAGCACGGTGACCGCGTACAGGGCGAAGACCACCGTGATCATGCCGGAGGAGAGGTCCCACCGGTCCTGGTAGAGGACGTAGAGGGCGGAGGGTACGGAGGAGGACAGCATCAGCAGGACCAGGACCGCCCCGACGACCCGGAAGCCGGAGCCTCCGGGTGCGGCGGCGGGCGTCGCTCGCGGAGCGGACGGTGGCACCGTGACTCCTGTGGTCGGCGTGCTGGTCGTGGGCTTCGAGGTGTTGCCTGCCACTGCTGTCACTCCCCCGTGGGACGGCGGTCAGGGCCGGTCAGGTCAGGGCCTGGGCCCGCGCGAGCGCGCGGGCGGTCAGGACGCCCGCGAGATGGCCGAGGTATTCGGCCGAGGTGCCGCGGCCGGGGACGAAGAGTTCCCGGGGTTCGGCGCGGAAGGCCGCGAGGACGGCCTCGGTGGTGTGGGCGGTGCCGCGGAGCCGGTCTTCGACCCCGGTGAGCCGCAGCGGGCGCTGGGTGGCGCCGGCGACGGCGATGCGCGGCCCGTCGGCGGTGATGCGTACCGCTGCCGCGCAGACCGGGTAGCGGGTGGCCCGGTCGGCGGTCTTTTCGAAGGCGGCGGCCGGGCCGGCGTCGGTCACCAGCAGGGCGGTGACCAGGGAGGCCGGCGGGGGTCCGGCGGCCGCGAACTCCTCGGCCGGCACGGTGGTCCGCCCGCCCGGTCCGGCCAGTTCGACCAGGGCGCCGGCGGCGACGGCGGCCACCGGCAGGTCGGTGGCCCGCCCGCCGGCGGCGAGGTTGCCGCCGACGGTGCCGAGGTTGCGGACCTGCGGGTCGCCGTTGGCGCGGGCGGCCGCCGCCAGTTCCGGTGCCACCGCCCGCACCCGGGGGTGGGCGGCGAGCTCGGCCAGGGTGGTCAGGGCGCCGATCCGGAGCCCTCCGCCGGCGGTGCCGGCGACCCCGCGGAGCTCGTCGAGCCGGCGTACGTCGACCAGCAGCCGGGCGGTGGCCGTGCCCTTGCGGAGCTCGGGCAGCAGGCTCTGGCCGCCGGCCAGCACGCGGATGCCCGTACCGCCGGAGAGGAGGGTGAGGGCCTCGTCCAGGCCGGCCGGCCGGACGTAGTCGAATGCGGTGAGGATCACCGGTCTCCTCCTTGCATGGTGCGCCAGACCTTCTCGGGGGTGACCGGCATGTCGATGTGCTGCACGCCGAGGTCGGACAGGGCGTCCACGACCGCGTTGACCACGGCCGCGGCGGGCGGCACGGTGGCGATCTCGCCGGCGCCCTTGGCGCCCAGCGGGTTGTGCGGGCTGGGCGTGACGGTCTTGCCGAGGGTGAAGAAGGGCGCGTCGGCGGCGCGCGGCAGGGCGTAGCCGGTGAGGTCGGCGGTGAGCAGCCGGCCGTCGGTGTCGTATTCGGCGGCTTCCATCAGGGCTTGGCCGAGGCCGTGCAGGATCGATCCCTCGATCTGGCCGAGGACGACCTTGGGGTTGCCGATGTTGCCCGCGTCGTCGACCGCCGTGTAGGCGACCACCTCGGTCTCGCCGGTGAGTTCGTCGATCTCGACGACCGCGACGTGGCTGCCGAAGGGGTAGTTGAAGTCCGGCGGGTCGAAGTGGGTGGTCTCGTCGAGGGCCGGTTCGATCTCCGGCGGCAGGCCCCAGCCGTACCACATGGACATGGCGAGTTCGGCGAAGGTCTTGGCGTTCTCCGGGTTGCCCTCCTCGAAGACCTTCCCGTCGGCGTACACGGCCTTCTCCTCGGGGATGCCGAGGAAGACGGCGCCGGCCCGGACCAGCTTGCTCTTGATCTTCCGGGCGGTGAGCGCGACGGCCGGCGCGGCCATGCTGTAGGAGCGGCTGCCGTAGGTGCCCTGGCCGTAGGGGGCCTTGAGGGTGTCGCCCTCGTAGACGTTCACGGTGGCCGGGTCGATGCCGAGCTCGGCGGCCGCGACCTGGGCGAAGACGGTGCCGTGGCTCTGGCCGGTGGAGGCGGAGCCGACGGTGACGGAGACCTCGCCGGTCGGGTGGACGCGGATGTTGGCGCTCTCCCAGGTGCCGCCGAGCATGCCTTCCTGGGACATCCGGGTGGACGGGCCGACCCCGCAGATCGCCACGTAGGTGGCGATGCCGACGCCCAGCCGCTTGCCGCGGGTGCGGGCCTCGGCCTTCCGGGCGGGCATGTCGGCGTATCCGGCGAGCTCCAGGGCCTTGTCGAAGTTCTCCGCGTAGTTGCCGGAGTCGTAGGTCCAGCCGAGCCCGTTGTCGTACGGGAACTTCTCGGCGGGGACCAGGTTCCGGCGGCGGACGGCGGCCGGGTCCATGCCGATCTCGGCGGCGTACCGGTCGACGAGGCGTTCCATCAGGAAGGCGGCCTCGGCGCGGCCGCTGCCCCGCTGGGCGCCGAGCGGGACGGTGTTGGTGAAGGCCGCGTAGACCTCGCAGAAGGCGGCGTCGATCTGGTACATGCCGCTGATGGAGCGGCCCATCAGGGCGGTCGCGACTCCGGGTCCGATGGTGGAGGGGTAGGCGCCGAGGTTGGCGTAGCTGGTGCAGCGGACGGCGGTGATGCGGCCGTCGCGGGTGCCGGCCAGGGTGACGTGCTGGCGGTGGTCGCGGCCCTGGACGGTGGAGTTCATCAGGCCGGTGCGGGTGTCCACCCACTTGACCGGGCGGCCGAGCGCCTTGGACAGCAGCAGGACCAGCGCCATGTCGGGGTAGAGGTAGCCCTTGGTGCCGAAGCTGCCGCCGACGGTCGGGGCGACCACCCGGAGCTTGTTGAAGGGGATCCCGAGGACCAGGGCGGACAGCAGGAAGCGGTGGTTGTGCGGGCCCTGGGTGGAGGCGTAGAGGGTGTACTCGCCGGTGGCCCGGTCGTAGTCGCCGACGGCGCCGCGCGGTTCGATGGGGCTGTTGATGGTGCGCTGGTTGACGAGGTCCAGCTCTACGGTGACCTCGGCGGCGGCCAGGGCGGCGTCGGTGCGCTCCTTGTCGCCGCAGGTCCAGTACGCGTTGAGGTTGCCGGGGACGGCTTGGTGGAGCTGCGGGGCGCCCTCGGCGAGGGCCTGGTCGGCCCGGGTGACCACGGGCAGCGGCTCGTAGTCCACGGTGATGGCGGCGAGCGCGGCGGCGGCCTGGCGCGGGGTCTCGGCGACGACCACGGCGATGGCGTCGCCGACGTGCCGGACGGTGTCGCCGGTGAGGACCGGGCGGGCGCCGGGCAGTCCGTACGGGTGGGGCGGGAAGTGGCTCTCCACCCCGCCGGGTATCCAGATGCAGGGCAGGGGCATGACATCGGTGAAGTCGGCCGCGGTGGCCACCTTCAGCACGCCCGGCATCTGTTCGGCGGCCTTGGTCTGGATGGACAGGATCCGGGCGTGCGCGACCTCGCTGCCCAGGATGGCCATGTGGGCGGTGCCGGGCAGGTCGATGTCCGCGATGTACGTGGCCTCGCCCCGCAGCAGCTGCGGGTCCTCACGGCTGTCCAGCGGCGCGCCGAGGACGCTCGCTTCCCCCGTCGGTGCGGTCATCGCTCACCCCTCCTGTCTCGCGGCGGCCTGCGCGGAGCAGGCGCGCTGCACCCCGCGGACGACGCTGTGGTAGCCGGTGCAGCGGCAGAGATTGCCGGTGAGCCACTCGCGGATCTCGGGCTCGGTGGGGGCGTCGGCGCCCCGGGCGGCCGCGTTGTCGACGAACTCGCCCAGCGCCATCACCATGCCGGGGGTGCAGAACCCGCACTGGGTGCCGTGCTCCTGGCGCAGGGCCTCCTGGAGGCCGGTGAGTTCACCGTCCGGTGTGGCGGAGACCCCCTCGATGGTGGTCACCTCGGAGCCGGCGGCGGAGGCGGTGAGGATCAGGCAGCTCTTGACGGAGGTGCCGTCGAGCCGGACGACGCAGGAGCCGCACTGGCCGGTGTCACAGCCGACCTTGGTACCGGTGAGGCCGAGCCCGTCCCGGAGCCGCTCGACGAGCAGTTCGTTGGGTTCGGCCGCGAACTGCCGGGGCAGTCCGTTGACGTTCAGCGTGAGATCCATTCCGTTGCCTGCGCTTCCGTGAGCGGCCGGTTGAAGAGCGGCCCGCCGGGCTGCTGGAGAATTCCACCGGAGTGCAGCGGGCCGGTGTCCACGGCGGCGAATCCGAGGTCCTTGATGATTCCCGCCACGATTTCCTTCGCCTTCTCGTCGTCGCCCGCCGTGTAATGGGCGAGGCGGTCACCGGGTGCGGTGCCGGCGAAGGCAAGTGTTTCGAAGTGCATGGTGTTCAGGGATTTCACCAGCCGCGCGCCCGGATACCAGTCGGCGACGATTTCGCTGGAACTCCGGCCGCCCAGGTCCCGGGGCTCGCCGCGGCCGCTGAACGCGTTCATGGCGTCGATCAGGACCTTGTCACGGACGGCGTCCTGCGGCAGCAGCCCTCGGGCGCTGTCGAAGGGCACCATCAGCACCAGGAGGTCGGCCCGCTCCGCCGCCTCGGCGACGGTCGCGGCCTGCGCGGCGGAGCCCAGTTCGGCCAGCAGCGGGCCGAGGGTGTGCGGGCCGCTCGCGTTGGCGAGGACCACCCGGTGGCCTGCGGCCACCAGGATGCGGGCCAGGGTGGATCCGATCCGCCCGGTGCCGATGATGCCCGTGATCATGACTCTCCTCTGAAGGTCCGGTCAGTCGAGGCCGATCCAGACCGACTTGGTCTGGGTGTAGCTCTCCAGCGACTCGGGGCCGCATTCGCGGCCGAAGCCGGAGGCCTTGTAGCCGCCGTACGGCACGGAGGGGTCGTACTGGTTGTAGCAGTTGACCCAGACCGTGCCGGCCTTGATCTGCGCCGCCACCCGGTGGGCGCGCCGCAGGTCCTTGGTGTGGACGCCGGCGGCGAGGCCGTACGCGCTGTCGTTGGCGATGCGCACGGCGTCCTCCTCGGTGTCGAAGGGGATGATGGACAGCACCGGGCCGAAGATCTCCTCCTGGGCGATCCGCATCCCGTTGTCGACGCCGGTGAAGATCGTCGGCAGGAAGTACAGGCCTTCCGAGGACGCGCCCTCCGGGGTCCAGCCGGTGCCGCCGATCCGCAGGTTGGCGCCTTCCTTCTCGCCGATCTCGATGTACGAGCTGACCTTGTCGAACTGGCCGCGGTGGGCGAGCGGCCCGAACAGGGTGGCCGGATCGCGCGGGTCGCCGGGCTTGAGCGCGGCGGCCCGCCGGACCAGCCGTTCGACGAGTTCGTCGTGGATCGGGCGCTGGAGCAGCAGGCGGGAGCCGGCCGTGCAGATCTCGCCCTTGTTGTAGTAGATGCCGAAGAAGGCCAGTTCCTCGGCGGCGTCCAGATCGGCGTCGGCGAAGACGATGTTGGCGGACTTGCCGCCGAGTTCCATCGTGACCTTCTTGAGGGTGCCGGCGGCCTTGCGGATGATGGACTGGCCGACGGCGGTGGAACCGGTGAAAGCGATCTTGTCGATACCGGGGTGGCCGGTGAGGGTCTCACCCAGTTCCACGCCCGGACCGGTGACCACGTTCAACACGCCGTCCGGGATTTCCGCCTCCTGGAACAGCTCGGCGATCTTCAGGGCGGTCAGCGGGGTGGCCGGGGAGGGCTTGTGCACCACGGTGTTGCCCGCGGCGAGCGCCGGAGCGATCTTCGTCATGGACAGCAGCAGCGGGAAGTTGAACGGGGTGATCGCGCAGACCACGCCGAGCGGTTCCCGCAGCGTGTACGCGAGCTGCCCGCCGGCCGGGGCCCGGGAGGACCCGTCGACGCGGGTGACGGCACCGGCGTAGTAGTGCATGAGCTGCGCGGCCATCGGGGCGTCGACCGTGCTGGAGAACGCGAACGGCTTGCCCATGTCCACGGTCTCCAGCAGGGCGATCTCCTCCAGGTCCCGCTCGATGAGCTCACCGACCCGGTTCAGCCGAAGGGCGCGTTCCTGGGCGGACAGTCTGCTCCAGGGACCCTCTTCGTAGGCCGCTCGCGCCGCCGCCACCGCGGCGTCGGCGTCGGCCGCGGCGGCCTGGGCCACCGGCACGATCTCCTGTCCGTCGACGGGGCTGATGTCCGGCTCCGTCCGGCCGTCCCGGGCCGGGACCCAGGTGCCGTTGATGAACAGCTTTCCGGGGTTGGCCAGGGGCTGGTCGCTGAGCGCGCGCTTGGTCATGGCTGCCTTCCGGTGTCGGGGTGCGGGGCCGTCTAGCCCTGCGCGAGCTGCCGTAAGAAGGTCTCGGCGAGAGCCTTCGAGGAGTACGGGTTCTGGCCGGTGGTCAGCCTGCGGTCGACCACCACGTGCGAGTCCCAGATCGCTTCGGCCTTCTCGTACCGGGCGCCGAGCCGGGTGAGCTCGACCTCCAGGATCAGCGGGAGCCGGCCGGCCATGTTGGTGACGAGCTCCTCGCTGTGCGAGAAGGCGGTCATCCGGTAGCCCTCGAAGGGCCAGCGGCCCTCGCCGTCGCGCAGCGCGAGCAGGGAGGTGTGGCCGTGGCAGACCGTGGCGAGCGGCTTGTCCTGGGCGATGGCCCAGCGCAGCAGCTGCGCCAGCTCGTCGGACTTGGGCAGGTCGCCGATGGCGCCGTGGCCGCCGCTGATGTAGATGCCGTCGTAGCCGGCGATGTCCTTCTCCCCCAGGGATTCCAGGGCGATGGGGTTCTTCAGCTGCGGGGTGGACCCGATGACCTCGACGTACTCGGCCGCGGCCGCCTCGTCGGTGTTCTCGGAGCCCTGCGGGCGCACCCACTGGAGGAACTGGGGGTCGATGCTGGTCTGGTCGACGGTGGGAGCCCGGCCGCCGATCGTCGCCACGTCGACGGTGTGTCCGGCGGCGCGGAAGATCTGATAGGGGACCACGAATTCCTCGGCCCAGAATCCCGAGGGGTGCAGCTCCCCGTCCAGCAGATGGAGCGTGGCCTTGGCCGTCATGACGACGAGAATCTTCATGACTGATCTCCTTGTTCTGGATTCGCTGCCGATTCAACACGCCCGCTGTCAGAGGGCGTAAGGGGATGACGTCAGGCACGCGATACTTCGTCACGTGCGTCCATGGCGATGTCGAGCGCCGAGATGATGGTGCGGAATTCACCGACCAGCGGATGGTCGGGGTGGGCGTCGGCGAATATGCGTTCGCCGTAGAGGGCGGCCATTTCCGGCACGTACGGCAGGATTCCGGCCAGCGGCGCGCCGTAGACCTCCTCGGCCCGGCGGCGGACCGGTGCCCGCTCCATGCCTTCGGGGGCCATGCTCATCACCAGGGCCCGCCGGCAGGCGAGCCGCCCGGCCAGGGCGATGGTCTCCTCGACCCCGGAGAGGTCGATCCGGTCCGCCCGGACCAGCAGCACCAGGATGTCGGCGCTGGCCATGGCGGTCACCGACTCGTTGTTGAGTCCGGCGTGCGTGTCGACCAGCAGCAGGTCCAGGTCGTACCGGTCGGCGAGCCGGTCGAAGCCCTCCGGCAGCAGCCCCACGTCGTACCCGGTCGCCATGATCTCGCGCAGCGCCGTGGTGCCGGTCCGGGCCGGTACGACGTACAGCCCGGGCCGGGCCACCGGATGGGCCGCGGCCTCGATCTCGCAGCGGCCGAGCAGGTAGTCGGTGAGCGACCCGCCGCCCGGCGGCAGCCGGAACAGCAGGTCCAGGGTGGGCGACTGGATGTCGGTGTCGACCACCCCGACCCGGCGTCCCTCGTCCGCGAGCAGCAGCGCGAGGTTGGCCAGGACCGTGGACTTTCCCGTGCCGCCGCGGTGGGAGTGCACCACGATGGTCCGGGTCATCAGGCCACCACCCGGTAGCCGGCACCGTCCGCGTGCGGCCCCCGCGCCGCGCGTGGCCGGTGCAGGGCCAGCATGGTGACGTCGTCGTGCTGTTCGGCGGAACCGGTGTGCTCGCGCACCGCCGAGTCCATCCGGTCGAGCAGGTCCCTGCCGCTGCGCGGCGGCCCGGTGTGGTCGCCGACGAGAAGGTCGACGATCCGGTCGTCGCCGAGGAACCGGCCGTCCGGGCAGCGCGCCTCCGGAACCCCGTCGGTGAAGACGAACAGGGTGTCCCCGGGGTCGAGCTGGGCGTATCCGAGGGTGTAGACGCAGTCGGGCAGCACGCCGACGGCGGGCCCGGTGACGTCCAGGGCCACGGGACTTCCGCCGTTCGCGCTGAGCAGCAGTGGCGGGTTGTGGCCCCCGTTGATGTAGACGAGGCTTCCGGTGAGCGGGTCGAGCACGCCGAAGAACAGGGTGGCGAAGTAGCCCTGCCGCAGGTGGTTGCGGGTGAGGTAGCCGTTGGTGGCGGTGACCGCGTTGAGCAGCGGGGTGGCACCGACGACGGGGATCCGGGCGCCGGACCGGCCGGCCGCCACCAGGTGCTGGAGGCCGCTGTTCTCGGCGGTGTGGCGGAGCAGGGAGCGGATGAGGGCCATGAAGAGGGCCGCGCCGACCCCTTTGTCGCAGACGTCGGCGACGACCACGGCGAGCCGGCGGCGGTGGACCAGTTCGAACACGTCGTAGAAGTCCCCGGCGACCTGGCGGGCCGGGCGGAAGCGGACGTCGATCTCCCAGCCGTCGGGGACCGGCAGCGCCTCCGGGAGGAAGCCGGCCTGGATCTCCCGGCCGATCTCCAGTTCCTTCTCGTAGCCCATGAGTTCCGCGCGGGCGTCGGCCTCGCGCAGGGTGCGGCCCAGTTCGGCCCGTTCGGAGCAGCTGTGCAGGCGGGCGCCGACCAGGGCCGGCAGGAACGGCGGTACCAGGTAGTCGTGGCCGAGGCGGACGTGCTCCTCCAGGGCGGCGAAGCGGTCCACGGTCCAGACGACCACGATGGGTGCCCCGGCCCAGCGGCGCAGCCGCCGGACGGCCATGCGGACCGACTCCCCCGGCACCTCGGCCGGCGCGAGCAGCACGTCGGCGACCGGCAGCAGGTCCTGCGGGCCGGAGAGCAGCTCCTGCAGGGTGTGGACCACCAGCTCCGCGTCCATGGTCCGGAGCGCCGCCAGCAGGCTGTCCGGAGGGGGCGGGTGGTCGTTGAGGATGATCACGGTTGTGGAGGGCATGGGTCCGTCCCCTCAGCCTTCACGGTCAGTGTGCTGATGTTCCGGCCGTCGTGCCGTACGTAGCTGAACTCGTCGACGCTGGTGAGGGCGAGGTGGATGCCGAGGCCGCCGATCCGCCGCTGTTCCGGCGGGAGTTCGGTGGCGGGCGGCAGGCAGCCGGCCACCGGGTCGAACTCCGGGGCGCTGTCCTCGACGACGATCCTTGCCCGGCCGGGGCCGGAGCGGCCGCGGACGGTGATCCGTCCGTCGCCGCCCCGGTACCCGTGCATCACGATGTTGGTGGCCAGCTCGTCCACGGCGAGCCGGAGCCGGTAGGCCGCCCGCCGGTCCAGCCCGGCCCGTCCCGCCACCGCCTGCACGAAGGAGGCGATGGCGGCGAGCGAGCCGAAGCTGGCCGGTACCTGGAGCTCGCCGGCGGCCGGTTCGGTCAGCGGGGTCCTGGCCTTGCGGGGTGGGTGGCTCTCACTCATCGGAGAGCACGATGCTCCGGTCCAGGCCCGCGGTGCGGATGGTGCGGGCGACCGGCTCGCTGGCGCCGGTCACCTTGATCGTGACGTTGTTCGCGACCTTCTGCTGGGCGAAGACCAGCGAGCGCAGTCCGGCGCTGGCCATGTAGCCGACCCCGGCCATCTTGATCTCGACCGTGGTGGTGCCGTGTCCGGCGGCCTTCTCGATGGTCTGGTGGAAGTCCGGCGCGGTGCTGGCGTCCAGCTCGCCCTTCAGCTCGATGACGGTGGTGTCGCCCTCGATGCTCAGGGACACGGAAAGCGGCATGTCAGTCTCCTTCGTTGGTGCGGCCCACGAGGATCACCACTGAGCGCGGGCCGATCAGGTACTTGCCGGCGTTGTCCAGTTCGGGCTCCGTGCCGGGGGTGCGGATGTCGTACGGCGCCTCGGCCCCGGTGTCGGCGAACAGGTGCCAGGTCCGCCGCCCCGGCAGCGCGGGCAGCTCCAGGTCGTGCGCCTCCCAGTGCGAGTTCATGGCCACGTACACCACGTCGTCGTCCCCGGGTCCGCAGCGGGCCACCGCCAGCAGCCGGCTGTCCGGCGACCAGTCGGGCTGCCAGGCCCGTTCCCCGTGCCAGCTGATGTCGGGCAGGCCCAGGTCGGGCCGGACCGCGCCGGTGGGGTGCTCGGTGGAGCGGAGCTCCCGGTGGCGCATGCGGAAGGCGATCATCTGCTGGGTGAAGTTCAGGAGTTCCGCGCTGGATTCGACCTGGTCCCAGTCGAACCAGGAGAGCTCGTTGTCCTGGCAGTAGGTGTTGTTGTTGCCCTGCTGGGTGCGGCCGACCTCGTCCCCGGACAGGAGCATCGGGATGCCCTGGCTGGTGAGGAGGATGGCCAGGGCGTTCTTCATCTGCCGCAGCCGCAGCCGGTTGATCTCCGGGTCCTCGGTGGGTCCCTCGGCCCCGCAGTTCCAGCTGTTGTTGTCGTTGGCCCCGTCGTTGTTGTTCTCGCCGTTGGCCTCGTTGTGCTTGTCGTTGTACGAGACCAGGTCGGCGAGGGTGAAGCCGTCGTGCGCCGTCAGGAAGTTGACGGAGGCGGCGGGTCCGCGGCCGGTGTACAGGTCGGGCGAGCCGGCGAGGCGGGTGGCGAGCTCCCCGGTGACGCCCGCGTCGCCCTTGATGAAGCGGCGTACTGTGTCGCGGTACTTGCCGTTCCATTCGGCCCAGCGGCCGTACGCCGGGAAGTTGCCGACCTCGTAGAGCCCGGCCGCGTCCCAGGCCTCGGCGATGAGCTTGGTGTGCCGCAGGACGGGGTCGAAGGCGAGCAGTTCCAGCAGCGGCGGGTTGGGCAGCGGGGTGCCGTCCAGGGCCCGGCCGAGGATGGCCGCGAGGTCGAAGCGGAAGCCGTCGATGTGGTAGTCGGCGACCCAGTGGCGCAGGCAGTCCAGTACGTAGTTGCGGACCACGGGGTGGTTGCAGTTGACCGTGTTGCCGGTGCCGCTGAAGTTGAAGTAGTACCCCTCCGGGGTGAGCATGTAGTACGTGGCGTTGTCGAGGCCCTTGAAGCTGATGGTCGGGCCCATCTCGTTGCCCTCGGCGGTGTGGTTGAACACCACGTCGAGGATGACCTCGATGCCGGCCGCGTGCAGCTCCTTGATCAGGGTGCGGAACTCGTCGCCCTGCATGCCGTAGCGTCCGGTGGCCGCGTAGCCGGCCTTGGGCGCGAAGAACGAGACGGTGTTGTAGCCCCAGTAGTCGTAGAGCTTCTCGCCGGTCTCCGGGTTGCTGCGCGGGTTGTCGCTCTCGTCGAACTCGAACACGGGCAGCAGCTCGATGCAGTTCACCCCGAGCTCCTTCAGGTACGGGATCTTCTCCCGCAGGCCCGCGAAGGTGCCGGGGGCGGTGACGCCCGAGTTGGGGTGCCTCGTGAACCCGCGGACGTGGGCCTCGTACACGACGAGGTCCTCGGCGGGGATCCGCAGCGGCGTGTCGTCGCCCCAGTCGAAGTCCTGCAGGCAGACCCGCGACCGGTACTGGTAACCGCGGCTGTAGTCCGGCGGTACGCCCCACACGTCGCGGCCGGCGATCAGCCGGGCGTAGGGGTCGGAGAGGACCTGGCGGGCGTCGAAGCGGTGGCCGACGACCGGGTCGAAGGGCCCGTCCGCGCGGTAGCCGTACTCGATGTTCTCGTGGTCGAGGCCGAAGACGGTCATGGCGAAGACGCTGCCCATGCGGAATTCGTCGGGGAACTCCAGCTCGGCCATCGGCTCGGGCTCTCCGCGCTTGTAGATGACCAGGGTCATGGAGGTGGCCTGGTCGGAGAAGACGGAGAAGCTGACTCCGCCGGGGACCACGTTGGCCCCGAACGGGAACGGTTTGCCGGCGCGGACGCGGTACCCGCCCACCTCGTGGGTCGGGTACGCGTCGACGCGCAGGACCTGCTCGCTGTGGGCTTCGGTCATCGGGCTGCCCTGGCCGTGGCCTTGGCCTTGGCGTTGGCGTTGGCCTTGGCGTTGGCGGCCGCGGCCTCGCCGGTTTCGAAGAAGTCGAGGAAGCCGGTGGCCGACATGACGAACCGGACTTCCTCGCTCACCCCGTAGAGGGTGACGGCGACCCCGGCGTGCTGGGCCTCGCGGTAGACCACGAGCAGGGTCCGCAGGCCGGCGCTGGAGACGTAGGTGACGGCGGTGAGGTCGATCTTCAGCGGCCGGCCCTCGCGGACCAGCGGCAGCAGGGCCTCCAGCAGGGAGCCGGAGGTCTCGCTGTTGATCTCACCGGTGGCGACGAGCACGGTGCCCGTCTTGTTCCGGCGTTCCTTGACGTTGAGAGTCATCTTGTTTCCCCTCTTTCCGGGGCGCCCCCGTTGGCGCTACTTGGTCTCCGGCCGCAGCCGGACCTTGACCTTGACCCGGCCCTGGACGTCGGGCAGCCGGACGGTGAGGCCGGCGGCGTCGAACTCCGTCCACGGCTTCTCGTCGATCTCGACGGACGCGATCGTCACCGAGCCCGCGGGCAGCAGGTCGGGCGAGACGCGCAGGACGCGGTCGGGCAGGTCGGTCGGGTCGGGCTTGAAGTGGAAGTCCATCTCCCGGCCGTTGATGAGCAGGTTGTTGTAGACGGCGGCGAGGTAGCACAGCTCCGCCGAGTGGTACATGGACATCGAGTGGCTGCCCTTGAGCCGCTCGGTGCCGAGCAGGTACGGCGTGCCGCTGGCGAGCACGTTGAAGTAGACGGCTCCCTCGTCGTGGTCGAGGAAGAAGGTGTTGTAGAAGGCCTCCGCCTGGCGGGCCTCCTTGCGGAAGTCCTCGCCGCCGAGGGTGCCGTGCAGGATGAGGTAGGCGAGGATCGCCTGCTCCTGCTGCCACCAGGCCTTGCGGTCGTGCCAGGCGAAACGATACGTCTCCTCGTCGCCGGACTTGATCCGCTCGACCACGTCGTACCAGCCGCCGCGCTGCCGGTCGCTGCCGACCTCCGGCATGATCTCGCCGATCTTGCGGGCGAGCTCCTCGTAGGCCGGCTTGGCCTTGAGGGAGTTCATCCGCAGCAGGTTCCAGGCGATCTTCAGGTTGTGGCCGACCACCGCACGGTTCTGCTGCCAGCTGTGCGCGGTGTCGTGCGACCAGTCGCGGAAGAAGCGCTCCTGGACGAACGGGCTGTTCTTGTAGTCCGGGAACTTGTCGGCGATGGTGTCGAAGGTGTACTCGAGGAAGTCGGCGTAGCGCTGCTCGCCGGTCGCCAGGTACAGGTTGATCAGGTAGGCGGGCGCGTGGTCGCCGACCGAGTTCCAGTTCTTCCGCTCGGCGTTCTCGCCCAGCGACTCGTGGTCCGCGCTGAACAGGATCGGGTCGATGTGCGAGTAGTAGCCGCCCTGCTCCTCGTCCTTGAAGAACTTGTCGAACAGCCGGATGGTGGCGTCCGCGTCGTTCTTGATCCGGATGTCACCGGTGACCCGGTAGGTCTGGATCGGGCCGGCGAGCGCGTAGATCTGCTCGTACATCGGGATCGCGTCGTAGTCGTCAGAGAACTCCGAGGTGAACAGCTTGCGTTCGGTGTCCCCGTCCACGCTGACGCCGTGGTACCAGAAGACCACGTCCTCCTCGCTGTCCACGACCCGCATGTGCTTGCGCAGGTACTCGGTGCCGCGCTCGGCGACCTCCAGGTACTCGTCCTTGCCGGTCAGCAGGTAGGCCGATGCCATGCCGTACACCAGCCGGGAGATCGTGTCGGTCTCCTGGACGTGGCTGGCGGTCTTGTCGCCGCCGAGCCGGATCTCGGTCCGGTACTCGGTGAAGTCGACCGGGCCGTCGCCGAACTGGGCCTTGCGGTAGAAGGAGGCCAGGGACTCGATCTGCTTGACCCACCAGCCGGCCTCCTCGAACCGGTAGTCCTCGGCACCGCGGCCCAGGAACACCAGCCGCTTGGCCTCGAACCGGCCGCCCTTCTCCGGGTAGTGGACGCCGTACGCGAAGAGGAACCGCCCGGGCGAGAGCATCTCGTCGAGGTGGCCGGACGCGTCGATGTACGGCTCGTCGAGGTTGCGGACCAGCTCGGCGCTGGGCCCGGAGGCGAGCGAGAGGTCGAACTCGCGGCCGTCGGCGGTCTTCAGCCGCAGCAGCCGGGACTCGGAGTCGAAGCGGCCGACGTAGCCCGCGATGGTGTCGGAGAAGGAGAAGCTCACGGCGTCCGCCATGTCATGCACCGTCCTTGTCGTGAGAGCCCTCGTGAGAGCGGTCGTCGTCCTCGAATCCCTGACTGACCTCGACGATCACTCCGTCGGGATCGCGGACCCAGACGGTCCGCCAGCCGCAGATGAAGTCGTCGAAGTCCAGCGGGCCGAGCGTCACGTCGGCGGCGTCCCCGATCTCCGCGAGGAAGGCGTCGACACTGTCGGTCTGGAAGGCGAGGTGGCGCATCCGGCCGGGGGCCTGCGGCCCGTCGTCCCGGGCCTGCCGGGCGGCGGGCCCGCCGGCGGGGAACAGCTCCAGGTAGGCGTCCCCCTTGCGCAGGAAGACGATCTGCGAGTCGCCGAGGTCCACCACGCGGGCCCGGGCGAACCCGAAGTACCGGCTGTAGAACTCCTCGGTGGTCTTCTGGTCGGTGCAGTTGAGGCCCACGTGGGACCAGCGCATCAGCCGGCCCCCCGCCCCCGCCCGGCGGCGATCAGCTCGATGATCCGGCGCGCGAAGAGGTGGTGGTGGGCGCCGGTGCGGCCGGTGACCAGGTCGCCGTCGACGACCACGTCCTCGTCCACGTACTGGGCGCCCATGTTGCGGACGTCGCCGATGAGGTTGTTGTGGCAGACCACCTTGCGGCCGCGCACCTTGCCGGGGATGGAGGAGGCCAGCCACATGCCGTGGCAGATGATCCCCTTGAGGACCGTCGGCTCCTCGAAGGCCCGGCGCAGCAGCTCCGTGGCGGGCGCCAGCACGTCCACGTCCTCGGTGTAGCGCAGCCGGTCGGCGACCATGCCCGAGGGCACGATGACGGCCGCGTACCGGCGCAGCTCCTCGTCGCTCAGCCCCTCCAGGGACTGGTCGGCGGTGAACGGCGCCCGGTACTCGTGCCCGGAGAAGGTGATGGAGTCGTTGCCCCACAGCCGGGTCAGGAAGTCGACCTCGGCACCCTCCTCGGCGAACCGGTGCCGGTAGTAGAAGATCTCCGGCTCGTAGAAGTCGCTCTCGACCAGGACCGCGATCCGGGTCCCGGTCAGCGCTCCCTCGCGCAGCACTGCGTCAGGCACGGGATTCCCCCTTGAGGAAGTCCGCCGCGCGTTCGGCGATCATCGCGATGGCGGTGTGGCAGTTGCCGGACGGCACCGCGGGCATCACGCTCGCGTCCACCACCCGCAGGTTCCGTACGCCGTGCACCCGCAGCCGGGGGTCGACGACGGCGAGGTCGTCGATGCCCATCCGGCAGGAGCCGGCCTGGTGGTGGTAGCTCTCGGACTTCTGCCGGGCGAAGGTCCGCAGCTCCTCGTCGCTCACGAACCCGGGCCCCGGCTGGAGTTCCTGCTTGTACCAGGGCGAGAACGCGGAGGTCGCGAAGATCTCCCGGGCGAGCTTGATGCCCTGCACCATCCGCTCCAGGTCCCAGCGGTCCCCGAGGTAGTTGGGGTGGATCAGCGGGTGTGCCAGCGGGTCGGGGCCGGCCAGCCGGATCCAGCCGCGGGACACCGGCCGGACCACTCCGGGCAGGATGGACACCGTGTCGGGGTGGTCCTGGCCGACGATCACGTCGAAGGGCACGTGGACGAAGGCGATCTGCAGGTCCGGGGCGGGCAGGCCTGGCTGCGAGGACAGGAACAGCGCGCTCTCGGACAGGTTCTGGGCCGGTGCCGGGAGCTCCTGGGTGACCTCGGCCATCAGGCCGGTCAGCACGTGGTTGTGGAAGTTCTCGCCGACGCCCGGTACGGCCGCGGTGACCGCGATGTCGTGCTCGCGCAGCCGGTCCGGGGAGCCGATGCCGGAGAGCAGCAGCAGCTTGGGCGATTCGATGGCCCCGGCCGCCACGATCACCTCGCGGCGGGCCCGGACGGTGTGGGTGCCCGGCTCCCCGGTGGTGCCGCCCGCGTCCTGCACGGTCCGTCCGGCGAAATCGGCGGGCGGGGTCGTCTGGACGTACTCGGCGCCGGTGCAGGTGTCCCCGTCGAAGAGCAGCCGGGTGGTGTGGGCGCCGGTCCGCAGGGTGAGGTTGGGCCGGGTGAGTGCCGGTTCCAGGTAGGAGGCCAGGGTGCCCTGGCGGCGGCCGTCGGCCACGTCGATGTGGTGCCAGCCGGTGCCGAACAGTCCGCCGCGCGGGCCGCCGGTGTTGAAGTCGGCGATCTCCTGGTGGCCGAGCTCGACGGCGGCGTCGATGAAGGCGCGGGAGACCGGGTTGGGGTTGTGCCGGCCGGCGTTCGTGATCCGCTGCGGGCCCCGGGTGCCGGTGGTGGCGGCGGTGACGTCCTCCTGCGCCTCCAGCAGCGCGAAGTACGGCAGGACGTCCTCGTAGGCCCAGCCGGCCGCGCCCTGGTAGGCCCAGTTGTCGAAGTCCGAGGCGTGGCCCCGGATGTGCATCATGATGTACAGGTTGCTGCTGCCGCCGGGTGCCTTCCCGCGCGGTTCGTAGGTGCGGCGGCCGTCCAGGCCGGGCTGCGGGACGCTGGTGTAGCCCCAGTCCACGGGCCCGCCGAGCAGCTTGTACCAGGACGACGGGTCGTCCACCTCGGGCGGGATGCGGGAGCCGCCGGCCTCCAGGACGAGGACCGAGACGTCCGGGTCCTCGGAGAGCCGGTTGGCCAGGACGCTGCCGGCGGTGCCGGAGCCCACGATCACGTAGTCGTACTCGGTGCTTCCACGGGTGCCCATCGGATCACCGCCCCCTCAGCCCTGGCTCAGGACCTGGAAGGGGACCGTGTCGTGGTAGTTCGCCATGTAGGCGATCTTTCCGTCGACGATCCGGAAGAAGTTCATGACCTCGGCCTCGATGGCCTCCCCGGAGGCGCTGACCGCGCTCAGGTGGGAGACGGCCGCCGCCTTCTCGCCGTCGACGAGGAAGTGGACGGGCTTGTTCTGGAAGACCCGGTACATGTCCCCCATGCCCTTCATCATCGAGCGCAGGGTGTCCAGGCCCTCGATGTGCCCGGCCAGCTGCTCGTCCATGACCTGGTCCTCGGCGAACAGGTCGCACCAGCGGTCCCAGTCCCCGGCGTTCGCGTACCGGTAGTACTCCGTCAGGATCTGACGCGCGTCCATCGCACTCCCCCTCATCGGTCCCTGCGGATGCCGTCCGGGCCGAACGGGGCCCAGAACTGGCTGAAGGCCGTGGCCGAGTCGCCGAACAGGCCGTCGCGGCCCTCGACGATCCGGCCGTCGCGCCAGCGCATGAAGTGGAAGACCTGGTAGTCCATCCGCTCGTACCCGGAGGCTCCCGACTCGGCCGCGCCCGCCCGCTGGGCGACGTTGCGGCACACGTCGGCGGAACAGTCCTCGCCGATCAGCACGGCCTCCAGGTCCATCCGGAAGGTGCCGCCGGTCAGCTTGTGGGTCTGCCCCATCAGTTCCAGGAAGGCGTCCAGGCTCTCGTACCAGCCGGCCAGCGGGTGGTTGCCGGGGACCAGCCAGCGCAGGTCCTCCGCGTAGTACTCCAGGATCCGGTCGCGGTCCCCGGAGCCCAGCGCCCGGTAGGCGGCCTGCACCCGCTCCCGTGTCACCTCGGTCATCGTCTGCCTCGCAGCTCTCTCACAGGTTGCCCGAACCGGGCATCGGCGCCAGTTCGTTGACCACGTACGTCTTGATCTGCGGCCCCTCCGGACCGGGTACGAGGATCCAGGTCTGGTCGGCGTCGAAGCCGAGCCACTGGCTGCGGGGGCCCGGCGCGTCCCAGATCTTGGCCTGCCAGTTGACCAGCACCCGCACGGTGGCGCGGCCGCCCGCGTCCTCGATGACCGGCTCGACCTTGGTGACGGTGTGCACCTCGTCGAAGAACCGGTTGGTGACGGCCGCGTACCACCGTCCGAAGCCCTGGTGGCCGGTGAAGGTGTCCTCGGGGACCTTGAACTCCAGGTCCGCGGTGATGAACTTCAGCACCTGGTCCAGCGGAATGTGCTGGTCCAGGGCCGCGTACCACTTCTCGGCGAAGCTGCGGATCGTGTCCTCGGTCAGCCGCTCGGCGGGCATGCGTCCTCCCTCTCTCTGCCTGGGATGTCTCAGATCTGGATGTCGACGAGGAACGGGCCGGGGTGGCCGAGCATCCGGCCCACCGCCGCGACGGCCTCGTCCGGCTTCTCCACCCGCATCCCGCCGGCCCCCAGCGCGCGGGCCAGCCCGGCGAAGTCGATCTCGGGGTGGGAGAGGTCGAAGGAGCCGGGGAACTCGTGCGCGGCGATGTCCCGTTCCCGCCAGTACTGCGCGATGTTGTCGTCGAGCAGCCGGTACTTGCGGTTGTTGCAGACGACGAACTTCGCGTCGATGCCGTGCCGGGCGGCGGTCCACAGCGCCTGGTACGTGTACATCGACCCGCCGTCGCCGGCGAACCCGACGACCAGCCGGTCCGGACGGGCCAGTTTGGCCCCGACCGCGCCCGGGAAGCCGACCCCGAGCGAGCCGCCCCGGGTGAGGTGGTAGTCCCCAGGCCGCTCCGCCGGCAGATGGCGGGTGACCAGCGGCGAGGTGGTGAGCGCCTCGTCGAAGACGATCAGGTCGCCGCCGGTCCGCTCGGCCAGGGTGCGCAGGAAGACGGCCATCGGCGTGCCGTCGTCGGCTGCGGCCCCGGTCTCGCGGGCCCGCTCCCGGGTGCGGACGTCCAGCCGGGCGGCCGCGGCCGCCCGCCGCTGCGGGCTGATCTCCCGTTCCAGCACCCCGGCCAGGGCGCGCAGCGCCTGCTTGGGGTCGGCGGCCAGGCCCAGGTCCACCGGGTGGTTCTTGGCGATCTCGTAGGCGTTGAGGTCGATGTGGACGATCCGGGCACCGTCCCGGAACGGGCTGGCCAGTTCCGGGAAGACCTCGGGGAACACATAGGTGCCGACGATCAGCACCGCGTCCGCGTCCTGCACGAGCGCCTTGCTGTGCGGGCCGAACATGTGGCCGGTCTGGCCGCGCCGCAGCGGGTGCGAGGCCGCGATGTTGACCTCGGAGGAGTCCACCTCGTACACGTCGGCGCCCAGCAGCTCGGCGACGGCGGCGAGTTCGTTCTGGGCGCCGGAGAGCGACACCCCGTCACCGATCAGGACCACCGGCCGCTCCGCCGGGGCGAGCAGTTGGGCGGCCCGCCCCACCGAGGCCGGTGAGGGCGCCACATCGGTGAGCGGCACGGTGGCCGGCAGCACCGGCTCGGAGTTGAGCTCGTCCAGTACGTCCATCGGGAGGGCGACGAACACCGGTCCGCGCGGCGGGGTGAGCGCGATCTTCACGGCCCGCCGGATGGTGCGCAGGACCGAGTTCGGGTCGGTGACCCGGGTCGCGTACTTGGTGACCGGGCGGGCCATGGCCACCAGGTCGGCGGCCATCTGGGCGTCCATGGCGTCGTACCGGACCCCCGCGTCGCCCGCGACCACGACCAGCGGGGTGTGGCCGCGGAGCGACTGGTAGAGCATGCCGATGCCGTTGCCCAGGCCCACACCGGAGTGCAGCTGGAGCAGGGCGGCACCGCCGGTGGCCCGGGCGTAGCCGTCGGCGATGCCGGCGGCCACGGTCTCCTGGAGGGCGAGGATGTACCGGAAGTCCTCCGCCGCGTCCACCGCGTCGAGGAATCCCTGTTCCACGGTTCCCGGATTCCCGAACATCACATTCAGGCCGTCGGCCTTGAACTGCTCGATCAGCCTTTCCCGTCCGGGAGTGGGCTGCTTTTTCGGCGTGGACCCCATGCCGTTTCCCCCTATTGTTACCACCCGTACCGGGTGAGACCGTCCTCCAGGACTTCCACGATCTTCTGACCCGTGAGGTACGAGTCGGGAGTCGAACGCCCCGTGACGAACGGGAAGTCCACGATCACCGAGACGGGCTTTCCGAAATTGCCGTGGTACGCGCCGCGCGGGCCGGTGGCGTCGCGCAGGATGTACTCCAGCGGGTAGGGGGGCGGGCCCATGTTGAAGTCGGTACCGAGGAATCCGGTGCCGTCCTTGTAGTCGTACTCCTTGCAGTGGCCGGTGACGTGCTTGCCCCGGATGATGCTCTTGCGGTCGCTCCAGTCCCGGGCGAAGGCCAGGCAGGCCACGCCGTAGCACTCGGCGGCCACGACCTTGCCGGCCTTCTCGAAGGCCAGGATCAGGGCGTGGACCCGCTCGTTGTTGGCGAGGTCGGCGATCGGGCCGCTGCCGCCCACGATGAGGATCGCGTCGTAGTCGGCGATGTCCGCGTCGAGTTTGTCGAGATCGCGGTGGTACTGCTCCAGCTTGCGCAGATAGCCCTCGTCGCTCGTGTACGGGCGCTCGGGCACCCAGGCCTCGATGTCGAGCGGCGAGTCCAGCCGGCTCGACTGCTCGAACTCGCGTCCCAGCCGGGCGTTCTCCTCGGTGGTCACCGAGCGGCCCAGCGGCGGGTCGATGTAGTTCGCGTCGAGACTCGGCGGAAGTGCGTGCGCGCGCTTTCCGGTCGGGGTGGCGAATACGACTTCGTAGCCCCGCTCATCGAACTTCGATACGGGGCCTATCAGTTCTTCGGCCCAGTAACCGTGTTCGGAGACAATGACCAGAATCTTTCTGCTCACGGATTCCTCCAGGCGCCGCCTGTTGTCGTTGGCGTGCTCCACACTGGTGGCGTCCCGGGCCTGCGTCAAAGCGCCCGTATGCGACTTCGTGAGGTAGAAGGCCAGGTCGTCGGGGCACTTCAGGAAGTCGTCGGCAGAGGTCATGAAGTCGGTTCCGGACTTCCTGACTTCGGCCGAATCGGTGAACCACCGGCGGGGCCCCGCCCTATCTTCTGGAAACGAATCATGGGGACGGAACACGGGGACGCGTCACGGGAAGGGACGGGGCGATGGACACCATCTGCACGCACATCGATCAGATACGTCCGGTACGGGCGGGCACGGAGGGATGCGAGGAGTGCCTGGCTCTCGGCGACGGCTGGGTGCACCTGCGGATGTGCCTGAGCTGCGGGCACGTCGGCTGCTGCGACTCCTCGAAGAACCGGCACGCCACGAAGCACTTCCGGACGACCGGGCACCCCATCGCCGCCTCCCACGAGCCGGGTGAGGACTGGGCCTGGTGCTACCCCGACAAGCTGATGCTGGACGCGGCGTGAGCGCCGCGCCGGAGACCGCGGGGAGCGCCGCGGACGCCGCCTCGCGCGCCGAGAACCGCAAGCCCGTCATCCTGGCGGTGGACGACGACCCACAGGTGCTGCGGGCCGTCCGCCGCGACCTGCGCAGCGCCTACGGCGACCGGTACCGGGTGCTGGGCGCCTCCTCGGCCGCCGACGCGCTGAAGATCCTGGACTCCCTCGACGAGCGCGGCCACGACCCGGCCCTGTTCCTCGTCGACCAGCGCATGCCGGACGTGACCGGCGTCGAGTTCCTGCTGGAGGCGGTCAGCCGCTTCCCGGACGCCCGGCGCGTACTGCTGACGGCCTATGCGGAGACGGACGCGGCGATCACCGCCATCAACCGGGTCCGGCTGGACTACTACCTGCTCAAGCCCTGGGACCCGCCGCACGAGCGGCTCTTCCCGGTCCTGGACGACCTGCTGTCGGACTGGCTGGCCACCTACCGGCCGGCGTACGACGGGATCATCGTCGCCGGCCACCTGGTGTCCCCAGGCACCCACGCCGTACGGGACTTCTTCACCCGCAACGGCCAGCCGTTCCGTTTCCTCAACGTGGAGCGGGACCCCGAGGCGCTGACCCTGATCGCCGCCCAGCCCGATGCGGCGCTCCCGCTGGTCCGCTTCCCGGACGGGTCGGTGCTCTCCGCGCCGACCGACACCCAGCTCGCCCAGCGGCTGGGCCTGGCCACCACCGCCTCCCGCCCGCACTACGAGTGCGTGATCGTCGGCGCCGGCCCGGCCGGCCTGGCCGCCGGGGTGTACGCCGCCTCCGAGGGCCTCTCCACCCTGATGCTGGACTCCCGCGCCCCGGGCGGGCAGGCCGGCACCTCCAGCCTGATCGAGAACTACCTGGGCTTCCCGTCGGGCCTGTCCGGCGGGGACCTGACCCGCCGGGCCACCATCCAGGCCTCCCGCTTCGGCGCGGAGATCCTGCACCCGGTGGAGGTGGTCTCGCTGACCCGGGACGACCCGGCGAAGATCCTCACCCTGGCGGACGGCACCGAGATCTCCGCGGAAACGGTGCTGCTGGCCACCGGGGTGGCGTACAACCGGCTGCAGGCGCCGGGGGCGGAGCGTTTCGAGGGTGCCGGCCTGTACTACGGCGCGGCCACCACGGAGAGCTCGGCCTGCATCTCCCAGCACGTGTTCATCGTCGGCGGCGCGAACTCGGCCGGGCAGGCGGCGATCCACTTCGCCAAGTACGCGGCCCGGGTGACGATCCTGGTCCGCGCCGAGTCGCTGGACGCGAGCATGTCCCGCTACCTGATCGACGAGATCGACCGCACGCCCAACATCGAGGTCAGGGTCCACACCACGGTCACCGCCCTGGAAGGCGGCGAGCACCTGGAGGAGATCACCCTCCACGACTCCGAGACCGGCACGGACACCACGATCCCGGCCCGCTTCATGTTCACGTTCATCGGCGCCCGCCCGCACACGGACTGGCTGGCCGGGGTGGTGGAGCGGGACGACCACGGGTTCGTGCTGACCGGCTCGGACCTGATCGCCAACGGCGGCGAACTGCCGGCCGAATGGAGCCTGGAGCGCGCCCCCTATCCGCTCGAGACGAGCGTCCCCGGCGTCTTCGCGGCGGGCGACGTACGGGCGCATTCCGTCAAGCGGGTCGCCTCGGGCGTGGGCGAGGGGGCGATGGCCGTCTCCCTGATCCACCGCTACCGGTCGATGGGCTGAGAGCGAACGCGGGCCGCGGAGGGTTGTGATCAAGGCCACAACGGATGCAACGTTGATTACATGATTACAGCAGAACAGCGAGAAGAGCTCCGCGGCTGGTTCGCCGGCCGCCTTCCGGTGGACGTCTACGAGGAGGTCCTCGAGGTCGTGGTCGACCGCGAGGAGATCACCGTGGTCGGCCGCCCGCCGGCCGACGAGTCGGCGGCGGACTTCCGTGAGCGCACCCGGGAGCAGCGCATCGAGGTGGCCCGCGAGGCCGAACAGCTCTACCGCCGGAAGGTCGCCTGGGGCGTCCGGGTGGGTGACGAGCGCATCCTGTTCACCCACCTGGCCGTACCGGTCATGACCCGGCTCCGCCAGTCGGAACGCCAGGTCCTGGACCTCCTGGTGGCAGGCGGAGTAGCCCGCAGCCGGGCCGACGCCCTCGCCTGGTGCGTCCGCCTGGTGGGCCGCAACACCGAATCCTGGCTGGCCGACCTGCGCGACTCCCTCGACCGGGTCCAGCGGGTCCGCGCACAGGGACCCGACGTGACAGATGCGGACGTACCGGACTCCGACTCCCAGAAGTCCGGGTCCGAATGACGGATCCCGCCCCCGCGAACCGATGATCCGGAAGGGTGGGCGCGGCGGCGCGCACCCGCCCGGCCGAACACAGGGAGAGGCACGACATGACCACGACCGTCGAGTACATCCGCTACCGGATCGCGTTAGACGACCAGCCGGCGTTCGAGGACGCCTACCGGCAGGCCGCCCAATCGCTGGCCGCCGCGCCGGAGTGCATCGACTACGAGCTGACGCGCTGCCAGGAGGAGCGGGAGCGGTACATCCTGCGCATCCGCTGGACCTCCGTCGAGGACCACCTCCAGGGCTTCCGCAAGGGTGAGCACTTCCCGGCCTTCTTCAGCGCGATCCGCCCCTACGTGACGGCCATCGAGGAGATGCAGCACTACCTCCCCACGGACGTGGCCGGCACGGGAAAGGCCTCCGGACAGTCATGACCACCCCCACGATCTACGAATGGATGGGCGGGGCGGAGGCGATGAACCGCCTCACGGACGCCTTCTACGGGCACGCGCTGCAGGACGAGATCCTGGCCCCGGTCTTCGCGGGCATGGACGAGGAGCACCCCGGGCACGTGGCCGTCTGGCTCTCCGAGGTCTTCGGCGGCCCGGCGGACTACACCGCCCACCACGGCGGCCACCAGCACATGGCCACCAAGCACCTGGGCCGCGCGATCACCGAGAAGCAGCGCCGCCGCTGGGTGGACCTCCTCCTCGACACCGCCGACGAGGTCGGGCTGCCCACGGACCCCGAGTTCCGCGCGGTGTTCGTCTACTACATCGAGTGGGGCACCCGCATGGCCCTGATCTACTCGGGCGAGAAGCCTCCCCCGGTGGACGCGGCCAAGATCCCCATCTGGGGCTGGGGCCAGACCCCACCCTGGATCCCGAAGTCCTGAAACCCCGGCGGGGTCGGCCTCGTCCGGCCCCGCCGACATACGGAGCCGGGGCGCAGCCCCGGGGGCCCGGGGCGCAGCCCCGGTTTCGGGAAGGGGCGGGGTGGGGGAACTAGCGCCGCGCAGCGGCCACCACCACCTCCAGCGCCGGCTCCACCTCCGCCTCCCGCCAATAGGCGGCCGCCTCCTCCAGCACCTCCCGCAAGACCTCCCAGTCGCGCGGCCGGGCCTCGGCCAACCCCTCCCAGCGCGTCACCGCCACCAGCCACCCCGGAACCTCCGGCAGCCACGACAGGTCTGTCAGGCAGTCCGCCAGCGCGTCCCAGTTCCGTCCGAACCACTCCGGCAGTGCGAACGCCTCCGCGCAGGCGTCCATCAGCCGCGCCTTCGTCCGTACGCCGTCCAGGTCGAGCCGTACGACTGCCCAGCCCGCCTGTTCGGCGGCCGCCAGGGCAGGGGCCAGCGGATGCGGGTCCATGGTCATCGGAGAACCGCCTTGAAGGTCTGGTAGTGGTCGTCCGTGTAGTAGAACTCCCCGCCCCGACCCGTCACGATCCGCCGGGCGCCCCGGTCCCGCTCCCCCGGCGTCTGCACGGTGAACTCGTGGTAGTAGCCCCGCTTCTGCCGGGGCAGCTGCCGCTCGAAGTTGCCGAAGACCGTCCCGTCCTGCCGGTAGGGGTAGGGCCCGCCCTCGTCGATCAGGGAGAGGGTGTCCCGGGCTTGCTGCGGCAGCGCGTCCGCCCGGACCGTCTTCATCCCCTCGGCCCATGCGGGCGTGGCGACGACGCTCGGCGATGTCACCGAGGTGACGCCACCGCCGCCTCCGCAGGCGGCCACGGCCAGGCACAGGAACACGGCCCCCAGCGCTTGCAGCAGCCTTCGGGGTACGTTCCGGAAGATCATGCGCCGATGGTGCCAAATATCCGATTCGTCCGCGAATCAGCCACCGGGCCGGCACCCGGGCCGGGCAGGGAACGGCACCTCAGTTGTCGGGGTCGGCCCGCTCCAGCGCCGGCCGCAGACCCGGCTCCGACTCCGTCAGCAGGTAGTCCGCCGCAGCCGTGTCCGTGACCAGGCTGGTCACCAGCCCGGACCGCAGGACCGCCCCGATCGCCGACGCCTTCCGCAGCCCGCCCGCGATCGCCACGACCTCCGGGATCCGCCGCAGCCGGTCCGCCTCGACGGTGATGCACCGCTCCCCGAGGTCCCGGCCGACCCGCCGCCCCTCGGCGTCGAACAGGTGCGCCGACATCTCCGCCGCCACGCCCAGCGAGGCGTAGTGCGCCCGCTCCTCGTCGGACAGCATGTCGTGCACGGTCGAGATGCCCGGCTCCCAGGAGCCGATGGACACCGCGGCGACCGTCACCTTGTCGAAGTACTCGAAGGCCCGGGCGATCCCGGTCTGGTTCCGCAGCGCCGCCGCCGTCGCCGGGTCGGGCAGCAGCATCGGCGCGTAGATCGGGTGGGCGTCGCCGCCCGACACCTGGGCCGCCCGCCGTACCGCCTCCACCGACCCGCGCTCGGCCGTCCCGGCGTCGTACACCCCGGTCAGCTGCACCACGGTGCACTGGGGCAGCCGGTGCAGGGCCGCGGCCATGTGGATCGTGGACCGGCCCCACGCCAGGCCCAGCACGTCGCCCTCGTTGACCAGCTCGCCGAGGAGGTCCGCGGCCACCGCCCCCAGGTTCTCGGGGTCGGGCGCGTCTTCCGTCACCTCGGCGGGCGATTCGACGACCACGGCGTGCCGCAGCCCGTACCGGGCGCGCAGCGCGTCCGAGCGCTCCGCGTCCAGCTCGGCCGGTACCCGGATCTCGATGCGTACGAGATCCCGCTCCAGGGCGGTCTCCAGGACCCGGGCCACCTTGAAGCGGCTCACGCCGAACTCCTCGGCGATCTGGATCTTGGATTTGCCCTCGAGGTAGAAGCGGCGGGCCATGGCCGCCGCCTGCACCAGCTCCGCGGGTCCCATCCGCAGGGCTGACCGTCCCGCCGACATTGCAGACACCGCGTTCTCCTCACTGCTGTTCACACTCTCGACTCGCCGTTCATCCTGTCAGATCCGGCGGCCGCCGATCAGCCCGGACGTCCAGCGTTCACCGAGCTGTTCATCAACGCTTGTTTCAGTGGTCGCACGCCCAGTCCGTGCTCGCACGCCCGGTCAGTGGTCGCACGCCCAGTCAGTGCTGCACCCCCCGGTCAGTGGTCGCACGCCCAAGGGGCCGCGGCGATCGCGGCGCCCGCCTGCTCGCGCAGGGTGCGCACGGCGGCGGCCGGGTCGACCGCCCCGTAGACCGCGCTGCCCGCGACGAACACGTCGGCTCCGGCCTCGGCACACCGCTCGATGGTGGAGGCCGAGACACCGCCGTCCACCTGGAGCCACAGCTCCAGGCCGTGCTTGGCGATCAGCTCCCTGGTCCGCCGGATCTTCGGCAGCATCACGTCCAGGAACGGCTGTCCGCCGAACCCGGGCTCCACGGTCATGATCAGCAGCATGTCGAGCTCGGGGAGGATGTCCTCGTACTGCTCGATGGGGGTGGCCGGCTTCAGCGCCATCGACGCGCGCGCCCCCTTGGCCCGGATCTCCCGCGCCAGCCGTACGGGCGCCCCGGCGGCCTCGGCGTGGAAGGTGACGGAGCCGGCGCCCGCCTCCACGTACTGCGGGGCCCAGCGGTCGGGGTCCGCGATCATCAGATGCAGGTCCAGCGGAATGTCCGTGGCGCGGCTGAGGGACTCCACGATGGGCATCCCGAGGGTGAGGTTCGGGACGAAGTGGTTGTCCATGACGTCGACGTGCAGCCAGTCGGCCCCCTTCACCGCCTTCGCCTCTTCGGCGAGTCGGGAGAAGTCCGCGGACAGGATGCTGGGATTGATCTGAACGGCCATGCGACAAGCGTGCCATGCCCACCGCCGCTTCCCGCCGCCACCCCGCAACTCCGAAACCGCGTAGCACTGCTTAATCAAACGCGGAGAACAATTTACTTGTGCTGAGAGATCGCTCGCGGCACGGTTCTGTTCATGACAGCCGTGAGGATGACTCTCCTTGCCGCTCTCTGGGGCTCGGCCTTCCTCTGGATCCGGCTCGCCCTGGACAACGGCCTGACCCCCGTCCAGATCACCGTCGTCCGGTCCGCGCTCGGCGCGGGGGTGCTGCTGGTCCTCGCCGCACTGGCCGGCCAGCGGCTCCCCCGGGACCGCGCCACCTGGCTCCGGCTGCTGGTGGCCGCCTTCTTCTGCAACGCGCTCCCGTTCCTCCTGTTCGCCCTCGGCCAGCGCACGGTGGACTCCGGAATCGCCGGGGTCATCAACGCCACCACACCCCTGTGGTCCCTGCTCATCGGCTTCGCACTGGGCACCGACCGGCCGCTGCGCCCGGTCCGGCTGGCCGGGCTGGTGCTCGGCTTCGCCGGAGTCGTGCTGATCTTCGCCCCCTGGCAGGCCTCGGGCCTGCTGAGCCGGAACGCCCTGGCCCTGGTGGGCGCGGCCGCCAGCTACGCGGTCGCCTTCGCGTACATGGCCCGCAAACTCACCGGCCGGGGCAGCGCCCCGCTCGCCCTCTCGGCGGCCCAGCTGATGACGGCGACCGGCCTGAGCCTGCTCGCCCTGCCCACGGCCGGCGGCGCACCGGTCACCGCGACCGGGATCACCGCGACCGGCGTGCTGGCGGTGACCGCCCTGGGCGTCCTCAGCACCGGCCTGACCTTCTACCTCAGCTACCGGATCGTCGCCGACGAAGGCGCCACCAGCGCCGCGACCGTGGGCTATCTGCTGCCCGTGGTCTCCGTGTCCCTCGGCGCCCTCGTGCTCGGCGAGGAGATCGGCCCGCGCACCCTGGCGGGAATGGCCATCGTCCTCACCGGCGTCGCCCTGACCCGCCGCCCCCAGGGGGCCGCGGGCCCGGCGGACCGCACACCGAGCCGTGCGGGCCGCCTCGCGTCGCCCTGACCGGGGGTCAGGCGGTGCGGCGCAGCAGGGCCAGGTACATCGCGTCCGTGCCGTGCAGGTGCGGCCAGAGCTGGATGTCGGGGCCGTCGCCCAGGGCGGGCACGCCCGGGAGCAGGGGGCGGGCGTCGATCAGTTCGGCGGACACCGGCTGCGCGCCCGCGCCCCGGCCCTTGAGGACGTCCTCCACCACGATGCGGGTCTCCGCCAGGTGCGGGGAGCAGGTGGCGTAGCCGACCACGCCGCCCACCCGTACCGCCGACAGCGCCTCCCGCAGCAGCGCGCGCTGCAGCGGGCCGAAGTTGTCCAGGTCCTCCGGGCGGCGGCGCCAGCGCGCCTCCGGGCGGCGCCGCAGCGCGCCCAGGCCGGTGCAGGGCACGTCCATCAGGACCCGGTCGAAGGAGCCGGGCAGCCACGGCGGCCGGGTGCCGTCCGCCGTGATGACCTGGTACGGGCCGGGGTTGCCGGCCAGCGCCCGCTCCACCAGCCGGGCCCGGTGCGGCTGCTTCTCCGAGGCGAGCAGGAAGGCGCCCCGCTCCGCGGCCAGCGCGCCCAGCAGGGCTGCCTTGCCGCCGGGGCCCGCGCAGCCGTCCAGCCAGCGCCGGTCCGGGCCGTCCAGGGGAGCGTTCGCCAGGGCGATCGCGACCAGCTGGCTGCCCTCGTCCTGCACGCCCGCGCGGCCCTCGCGGACCGGCTCCAGCGCGCCCGGCTCGCCGCCTTCCGCGAGCCGGACGGCGTACGGGGACCAGCGGCCCGGCAGCGCCGAGTCCTCGCCGACGACGGCGAGCAGTTCCTCCGGGGTGGACCGGCCGGGCCTGGCCACCAGGGTGACCTCGGGCCGTTCGTTGTCGGCTTCGAGGAGGTCCTCGATGCCGGCCCGGCCGCCGCCGAGCGAGTCCCACAGCGCGGAGACGACCCAGCGCGGGTGCGAGTGGACGACCGCGAGGTGGTCCTCGGCGTCCTTCTCGTAGGGCGGGGCGACCTGCTCCAGCCAGCCGTCCAGATCGTGCGCGGAAATCTTCCGGAGCACCGCGTTCACGAACTTGGCCCGGCCGTCGCCCAGCACGACCCGCGCCAGCTCCACGCTGGCGGAGACCGCGGCGTGCGTCGGGATCCGGGTGCCGAGCAGCTGGTGCGCGCCCAGCGACAGCACGTCCAGCACCGGCGGGTCGACCTCGCGCAGCGGCCGGTCGATGCAGGCCTTGATGATCGCGTCGTAGGTGCCCTGGCGGCGCAGCGTCCCGTAGACCAGCTCGGTGGCCAGCGCCGCGTCCCGCGCGTCGAAGTCCGCGTTCTGGCGGGCCTTGCGCAGCAGCGGCGGCAGCACGAGGTTGGCGTACGCGTCCCGCTCGTCCACCGCCCGCAGCGCCTCGAAGGCGAGGATCCGGACGGGGTCCTTCTTCGGACGGCGGTACGGCTTGGGCTGCCGCCCAGCGCTGCGGGGCTGATCGCTCACGTTGAAAGGTGCTCCGGAAATACGAGAAGAACTACGAAAGGAAGTGAAAGGAAGTGCAAGGACGTACGAAGAACGGGGTCGAACGACGGTCGGGGCGCTACGGCTCAGCGTACGCCGGGTCAGCCCAGGCGCTCGCCCGCGGCGATCCGAACCCCGCGCGCCCAGTCGGCGCCGCGCATCGGCTTCTTGCCCTGCGGCTGCACCCACAGCAGTTCCACGGCGTGCGAGCCGGTCCCGACGTAGACGTTGTTCTTCGCCACGGCCAGCGCGCCCGGCGCCAGGTCGGCACGGTCCGGCAGCAGGGCCACCGAGATCAGTTTGAGCCGCTCGCCGCGGAACACCGTCCACGCGCCCGGCGCCGGGGTGCAGCCGCGGACGACCCGGTCGGCGCGCAGCGCGGGGGCGGCCCAGTCGATCCGGGCGTCCTCGACGGTGATCTTCGGCGCGAGCGAGATGCCCTCGGCCGGCTGCGGGACGGCCCGCAGGGTGCCGTCCTCGATGCCGTCCATGGTGGCGGCGAGCAGCCCGGCGCCCGCGAAGGCCAGCCGGGTCAGCAGGTCACCGCTGGTGTCGGTCGGCCGGACCTCCTCGGTCAGCACCCCGAACACCGGGCCGGAGTCCAGCCCCTCCTCGATCTGGAAGGTGGAGGCACCGGTCACCGTGTCCCCCGCCATGATCGAGTGCTGTACGGGCGCCGCGCCGCGCCAGGCCGGCAGCAGCGAGAAGTGCAGGTTGACCCAGCCGCGCTTGGGAATCTCCAGTGCGCTCTTGGGGAGCAGCGCCCCGTACGCGACGACCGGGCAGCAGTCCGGGGCGATCTCGCGGAGCCGGGCCTGGAACTCCGGGTCCTTCGGCCGGACCGGCTTGAGGACCTCGATGCCGGCCTCTTCGGCGCGCTCGGCGACGGGGCTCGCGACCAGGCGGCGGCCGCGGCCGGCGGGTGCGTCGGGCCGGGTGACGACCGCGGCCACCTCGTGCCGCCCGGAAGCGATCAGGGCGTCCAGGGCGGGCACGGCGACCTCGGGGGTGCCTGCGAAGACGAGCTTCACTGGGTCCTACCTCGCTATCTCGGCGCTGTTGCGGCTGCGGCTGGCAGCAGCGCACCAGTCTATGGGGCGGCCGGTGAGGGGGCGTACGCACATACGCGCGCCTCTCGCATATGCCGACACGCCCCCGGGGCGTGACTTCCTTGCCGCATGGAGCGTTGGTCAAGAGAGATTGACCGAAACGGGCCGCGTTCTGAACGGTGTGTGCGGCCCGATCCGCTCTTCAGCACCGGTTCGAGAGGCTTGTTCATGGCCGACCACGCCACCCACGACGCCCAAGCGCGGGCCAGTCTGCACCTTCTGGTGCGGGACATCGAGCGGGTCCGCCGGCAGGTGGATGCTCTGCGCACGCTCACCGCCCAGCTCGGCAACGTCTACCGCCCGCGCCGCTCCGGTCCCTCCACCGGCTTCGTCGTCTACGGCCGGGCCCCCGCGCCCACCGTCCGCCTCGCGCAGGAACTGCGGGACAGCGTCGAGACGCTGGTCACCGCGGCGGTCGACTTCGACCGCTCACTCGGCTTCTCGTGGGACGCGGTCGGCTCCGCGCTCGGAGTCACCAAGCAGGCCGTGCACCGGCGGTACGGGGCGCGGCGCGCCCAGACGACGGAGTCGGCGGAGCAGCCGACCGAGGCCGCGGCCACGCGGACGCTGGGCATCCCCACCGTCCCGGCGGCCCGCTCGGTCCCCCCGCAGCCCCTCCGCGAGGAGGCCACGGCCTCTGCCCGCTCGGCCTTCCCGGCCCCCCGCAACGGCTGATTCCGCCCCGCCCCCCAGAGGACCGCCCGGCGCCCGCACCACGGCGCCCGGCGGTTCTTCGGCGTCCGCTCAGGAGGACGCCCGCGCTCCGGGCACCGCGGAGCCCGCGGAATCGCCGCCGGGCTCGGAGCCGGCGGAGCCCACGGAGCCCGCGGAATCCACGCCGGGCGCGGAGTCGGTGCGGGGCTCCGCGCCCCGTTCCCAGGTCAGCCGCACGGCGAAGTTGCCTTCCGCCGCCGTCTTGGCGATCACGGCCCCGGCCTCCGCGTTGATCTTCACCCCGAGTTCCACCTCGACGGTGCTCGGCGGGGTGGCCAGGCCGGCCAGCCGGTCCAGCAGGGCCGCGGCGGCGGCCGCCACCTGGTCGAAGCTCTCCGTCAGCGTCCGGGCTGCGGTCCCCGCGATCTCCCCCGGCCGCGCGGCCCGGACGATCCCGGAACCGGCCCGCCCGACCTCCAACACCACATGGTCGCCGCCCTCCAGCGGCACCCGGATGAGCTGTGTCTCCTCAGCCACGCGTTCCGTCCAATCCCTCGCACAGCGGCCCCCGATGGGCCCCGTAGGGCAGCTTGCCCTCCACGGAGGCCGGAAGTGTCTCGTCCCCGAGGATCCGGCAGAACGCGGCCATCGCCCGGGCGGCTTCACCCGCGCTGACCGGGGCCTGGCCCTTGTCCTTGTCCTTGTCCTTCTCCTGGTCCTTGCCGGCCGGAGCGGGCAGCCGGCCCACCGGATCGTCCCCGCCCGGCCCGACGACGGCCACCAGCCCCCGGTCCGACAGCACCGCCGCGGGCTCGGCAGCGGTACCCGCCAGGTCGACCTGCCAGGTCCCGCCGATCCGCACGACCGGCCCGGGCTCGGGGGCACCGGCCAACGGAAGCAATGCGGTGCTGTAGAGCAGCGTCCGGTCGCCCTCGTCGGTCACGCTCACCCCGGAAACGTTCTCCTGCTGCGTGATCGCCTCCTGCCGTACGACCCTGCCGCCCGGCAGCTCCTGCACGGTCAGCCGCTGCTTCAGCACCATGCCCTCGACACCGCCCTCGACCACCGCCAGCCGGGTCAGGCCGGGACTCAGGTCCACGGTCGTCATGCCGGACGCCGGGGGTTTGAACCGCGTCTCCCGGCTCACCGCCGGAGCCTTGCCGCGCAGATCCCACACCTTCAGGGTGATGGACAGGTCCATCCCCTCTTTCAGCGTGAGGAGCTGGTCGCCGCCGGCACTCGGCCACATCTCGTCCACCAGCTCGGGCAGGCCCGGCATGGTCTTCCTGATCCGTCCGTCGGCCACGTTCCACAACACCAGGCGCCCCACCTTGTTCGCCGGACCCGTCTTCGCCACCAGCACGGTGGAGTCGGGGGTGAAGGCGAAGCGCTCGTACGTCGTCGGCAGCCGGTCGAAGCCGGGGATGTCCGGCAGCGCGATGTCCGGCAGGTCCACACCGAGCCCGGGGACCTCCGAGAGCCCGAGGTCGAGGTCCGTGTCCCTGACCAGGTCGCCCTCCGCAGGCCGCTCCAGTTCCCGGAACGTCCCGCCCTGTACGTCATACAGCTCCACCGGAAGGCCGCGCAGGTCCGCGGGCTCGGAGGGCGCCGCGGTGGGCAACGACGCGAGCATGGACCGGGTCATGGCCAGCACCGTCCCGTCCGGGCTGACCGCCACCACGTCCGCTTGGCGGCCGGTGCCCGTCCTGCGCAGCCCCGCGCCATCCCGGCGCAGCACCAGCACCTCGCCGGCGGCCGACCGCGCGGCGGTCACCCGGCCGCCGGCACCGGTGGCGAACTGCCCGGACCGCCCCGTCAGACCCAGCAGCGCCCCCTCCTGGATGCCGTGGCGCGGCGCGAGCACGTCGGCGAATCCGTAGCGTGCGTGGAGCTCGCCGAGCCGGGCGCGGGTCTGCCCGCTGTCGTCCGTCCGGTAGGCGCGGAGCGCCAGCAGCAGGGCCGTGTACGCGCCGTCGCCGCCCATGTCGGCCTCCGCATCCCGCGACTGCTGGAGCAGCACCTCCGCCGCCTGCCCCGCCTTGTCCTCGTTGACGCCGGTCTGCCACACCAGGAAACCCCCACCGCCCAGCAGCGCCAGCACCGCGACCAGGGCGGTGGCCACGGTCGCCCGCCGGCGCCGCCCCCGCTCGCTCGCCGCGATGAACGCCTCCTCGGAGGGCCGCAGCTCGCCCGGCCGGCCGGTGCGCCACTTGCGCGCGTCCCGCAGTTCCTGGCCGCGCAGCAGGCGTCGCGCGGGCCGCGCGTCGGCGGACCACACGGCGATGGCGCGCCGGATGCCCTCCTGCCACGTCCGGAACTCCCGGTCCTGCTCGAAGTACGCGCGCAGCCTGCCCCACTGGGTCAGCAGGGTCTCGTGGGCCAGTTCCACGGTCTCCTCGGGCGGGCCCCCGTCCCTGTGGTAGTCCTCGCCCGGCACGACCAGGCGGGTGGTCATCAGACGCTGGGCCAGCCGCCACTGCTCGGGGCGGAGTTCGGAGCGGGCCAGGGTGCGCCGGGTGGGGGCGGTGCCGCCGTCGCCCGGGTGGACGAGCTGGACCAGCAGGGCCCGGGCGGCGCGCTGTTCGGTTTCGCTGAGGGCGCCCGTCCAGATCTGTTCGGCGTGGGTGACCAGGGCGTCGTGGACCCGGCCCAGGGACTCGTACGCGGCGTGGCCGATCCGGCCGTGCCGCTGCCGCTCCCACAGCCTGGTCAGGGTGAACTCCAGCAGCGGCAGCCGGCCCGGATCGGTCCCTACGTCGTCCAGGAGGCGGTCGACCAGGCCGGGCTCGTAGGAGACCCCACTGGCCTCCGGCGGGCGGACCACGGCCTCCCGCAGTTCCTCGTCCGACATCGCTCCGACCGTGAACAGCCGGTCGCCGGCGAACAGCGGGGCCAGCCCCGGGTGGCCGAGGACCGGGGTGAGGAAGTCGGCGCGCAGGGTGGTGACGATCCTGAGCCGGGAGCCCGGGTGCAGGCTGTACGCCAGCGCGGCGGCGAGCGCGTCGACATCGGCCCGCTCGGTCCCGGTGAGGGCCTCCTCGAACTGGTCGACGACCACCAGGAGCCGGTCCTTGCCCTGCCGGCCGAGCAGCCGCTCGACGACATCGGCGATCCGGCCCTCCGCCAACAACCCGGCCAGCGCCGGTAACTCGGCCAGCCGGGCGGTCTCGGTCAGGTCGGGCTCCAGCAGCGGCAGCAGGGCCAGCGCGAGCGCCTCCAGCGGGGAGCGGCCCAGCCGCCCGGGGCGGAAGACCACGACCTCCAGCCCCGGCCGCCCGCGCAGCAGCGGCAGCACCCCCGCGAACAGCAGGGAGGACTTGCCGCAGCCGGAAGGCCCGACGAGGTTGGTCACCGGGGCGTGGCCCAGCAGGTCGGCGATCCGGCGGGCGGGTTCCGCGCGGCCGTGGAAGAAAGGGGCGTCGCGCTCCTCGAAGGGCTCCAGGGAGCGGAACGGGCAAGCGGGCAGGGCCGTCTCGAGCAGCCCCGACCAGCTCTCGCGCAGATCCTCGGTCGGGATCAGATAGCCGGTGCGCACATCGGCCCGGTCGTCGGCGGCGACCACGATGCCGACCACGCCGCCCTCGGCGACGTCCCAGACGGGTGCGCCGGAGAAGCCGGGAACCACGCGGTGCTCGCTGGCCGGATCCGCGTCGTACTGGAGCCAGCCCGTCCCGGTGGCCCCGCGCAGCCAGCCCACGCTCCAGGCGCCGAGGTCGTAGCCCGCCGGGAAGCCGAACGTACGGACCCGCCGGTCGGCGGCCGCTCCGTGCTCCACCAGCCGGGCGATGGGCACCCGGGCCGGCGGGTCGGTGAGCAGCCGCAGGACGGCGACGTCGCCGGAGCCGTCGGGCCCTACCGGGGTCCAGGTGCCGATCCGGGCCTCTACCCGGGTGCCGCGCGCGGCGAGCGGGAAGTCGATCCACAGCCGGCCGTCCGGGGCTTCCCGGGTGTCGTCCGGCATGCCGAGCGCCTTGGCGACGACATGGGCGCAGGTGATCACCTCGCGCTGCCCCGCGCGGAACCCCGCCCCGTGGGGCACGCCCCCCGCGTCCAGGATCCGCGCGACCGCCGCGTCGCTCGGCGCTGCACTGACCGCGTCCACAGCGGCCCCCTTTCCCCCGACAACGGCGCCGCACCAGCCCACCCGGCAGGGGCACGTCCCGCCCCGCCGGCGTTCCAGGCGCAGGGGTCCGGGGGCCGGCCCCCGGCAACGGCGCGGCACCGGACCCGCACGTGCAGCCCGCTTCCCCCTCACGCACCCCAGCAGGCTAACGCGGTGTCAGCCGATGTCCAGGGGGTCTACCCGGACACGTACCGCATCGGCGGCCGGCAGCCCCCGCGCGGTTCTGGCCGCCTGCGCCGACTTCAGGGCCGCCGCCAGCGCGGCCCCGCTCCCCGGCGGGACCCGGATCAAGGCCCGCTCCCCGGGCGAGGGGGCACCGCGCCGGCCCGGCAGCGGCACCGGACCCAGGATTTCCGCGTCCGGCGGGAGTTCCGCCGCCGCCAGGAAGGATTCGACCGCTTCCGCCCGCCCCGCCACCGACGCCATCCGCGACACCGGCGGGAATCCCAGCTGCGCCCGCTCCGCCAGCTCCCGCAGCGCGTGCCCCACGGGATCCCAGCGCACCAGCGCCTGGACCGGCCGCAGCGTCGGCTCGGCCACCACCACGACCGTGCCGTCCGCCCGGACCAGCGACGCCGCCGCGAGCCAGCGGCGCAGTGCCTCCTCGCCGGCCCGCAGGTCGGGCCGGCCGAGCATGGCCCACCCGTCCAGCAGCAGCCCGGCCGCATAGCCCTCCCCGGCCGCGACCGGTTCGGCGCCGGGCGTGGACACCACCAGCGCCGGACGGTCCGGCACCAGGTCCAGAATGTGGTCCCGGCCGGAGGTGCGGACCGGGACGGCGGGAAAGGCCCGGCCCAGCTCCTCGGCCGTCCGCCGCGCCCCCACCACCTGCGCGCGCAGCCGGAACGACCCGCACTCCTCGCAGTGCCAGGACGGCTCCGGCCGCCCGCACCAGCCGCAGGTCAGATCCCGCTCGTCGGGCGCCTCCAGCGGTCCCGCGCAGGCCCGGCACCGGGCCGGGGTCCGGCAGCGCTCGCACGCCAGCCGGGGCACATAGCCGCGCCGCGGCACCTGCACCAGTACCGGCCCGGTCTTGAGGCCCTCCCGTACGGTCTCCCACGCCAGGCTGGGCAGCCGGGCCGCGCGGGCCGCCTCGTCCCGGGCCAGCAGTTCGTCGCCGACGGTCCTGATCCGCGGCGCGGCGGCCCGTACCGTCTCCCGGTCGGCGACCAGCGGCCGCGCCCAGCCGGATTCGACCAGCTGGGCGGCCTCCACGGTGCAGCCGGTGCTGCCGGCCAGGAAGCCGCAGCCGTCGCCGACCGCCCGTAGTTCCAGGACTTCCCGGACGTGCGGGAAGGGCGCGTTGTCGTCGCTGTGGCTGGAGTCGCCGTCGTCCCAGACCGCCACCAGGCCCAGGTCCCGGACCGGCGCGAACATGGCGGCCCGGGTGCCGATGACCGCGCGCACCGACCCCCGGTGGACGGCCAGCCACTGCCGGTACCGCTTCTCCGGGCCGGATTCGGCGGTGAGGAGGGCGTGCCGGCCCTCGCCGAGCAGGGCGGTGAGCGCCGCGTCCACCCGGCCGGCCGTCCGGCCGTCGGGCAGGACCGCGAGCGCGCCCCGCCCCGAGGCGAGGGTCGCGGCGATGGCGCGGGCCAGTTCGTCGGCCCAGCCGGGGCCGGGCAGCGCCGTCCAGACGGCCCGTGGGCTGCCGCCCTCGGCGAGGGCGCGCAGGAAGCCGGGCCCGGCCGGGTAGCGGGCCCAGCCGCCCGGGTCGGGGGCGGCGGGCGGCGGCAGCGGCTCCGGGGATGGCTTGGCTTCGGCGCGGGCGTTGCGCGGCGGCAGGGCCAGCTGCAGTACGTCGGCCAGGCTGCCCGCGTACCGGTCGGCGACGGCCCGGGCCAGCGCGAGCATCCGCGGGGTGAGGACCACCTCGGGCGAGACCACGTGGGCGAGGGCGGCCAGCGGGCCGTGGTAGTCGGTGTCGGCCCGGCGCTCCACGATGAAGCCGTCGATCAGGCCGCCGCCCTCGCGGCGCCCGCCGTGCACGTGGTGCGCGCCGGCGCCGAACCGCACCCGGACCCGGACGCCGGGCTGCGCGGCCTCGGAGAGCTCCTCGGGGACGGCGTAGTCCCAGAGCTGGTCGAGGTGGAGCACGCCCTTGTTGACCAGGATCCGGGCGACCGGCAGGTCGGCGGCGACGGCGGCGCCCCGCCAGGTCCGCGGTTTGGCCTTGGGTGCCTTGGCCCTGGCTTCGGCGACCATGTCGCGGATGAGCGCGAGCTGCTCCGGCGGCCCGCCCGGACTCCCGTCCGCGGCCCGCTCCTCCGACTCGTTCTCGCTGCTCACAGCAGCATTCTTACCAAACGCCACCGACAACGGCGGAGGGCCCGGACCGTTCCCGGTCCGGGCCCTCCGTCGTGCTTCCTGCTTACTGACCGGCTGCTTACAGGCCGGCGGCCGCGCGCAGCGCGTCCACGCGGTCGGTGCGCTCCCAGGTGAAGTCCGGCAGCTCACGGCCGAAGTGGCCGTACGCGGCGGTCTGGGCGTAGATCGGGCGCAGCAGGTCGAGGTCGCGGATGATCGCGGCCGGGCGGAGGTCGAAGACCTCGGCGATGGCGTGCTCGATCTTCGCGACGTCCACCTTGGCGGTGCCGAAGGTCTCGACGAAGAGACCGACCGGCTCGGCCTTGCCGATCGCGTACGCGACCTGGACCTCGCAGCGCGAGGCGAGGCCGGCGGCCACGACGTTCTTGGCGACCCAGCGCATGGCGTAGGCGGCGGAACGGTCGACCTTGGACGGGTCCTTGCCGGAGAAGGCGCCGCCACCGTGGCGGGCCATGCCGCCGTAGGTGTCGATGATGATCTTGCGGCCGGTGAGGCCGGCGTCGCCCATCGGGCCGCCGATCTCGAAGCGCCCGGTCGGGTTGACCAGCAGGCGGTAGCCCTCGGTGTCCAGCTTGATGCCGTCCTCGACGAGCTCCTTCAGCACGTGCTCGACGACGAACTCGCGGATGTCGGGCGCGAGCAGCGAGTCGAGGTCGATGTCCGCGGCGTGCTGCGAGGAGACGACGACGGTGTCGAGGCGGACGGCCTTGTCGCCGTCGTACTCGATGGTGACCTGGGTCTTGCCGTCGGGGCGCAGGTACGGGATGGTCCCGTTCTTGCGGACCTCGGACAGGCGGCGGGAGAGCCGGTGCGCGATGTGGATCGGCAGCGGCATCAGCTCGGGGGTCTCGTCGGTCGCGTAACCGAACATCAGGCCCTGGTCGCCGGCGCCCTGCTTGTCGAGCTCGTCCTCGTCGCCCTCGACTCGGGTCTCGTACGCGGTGTCGACGCCCTGTGCGATGTCCGGGGACTGCGCGCCGATGGACACCGACACGCCGCAGGAGGCGCCGTCGAAGCCCTTCTTCGAGGAGTCGTAGCCGATCTCGAGGATCTTCTCGCGGACCAGCTGGGCGATCGGCGCGTAGGCCTTGGTGGTCACCTCGCCCGCGATGTGGACCAGACCGGTGGTGATCAGGGTCTCCACGGCGACGCGGGACGTGGGGTCCTCGCGCAGCAGGGCATCGAGAATGGTGTCGCTGATCTGGTCAGCGATCTTGTCGGGGTGGCCCTCGGTGACGGACTCCGAGGTGAAGAGACGGCGGGACACATCGCTCCCTGGGGTTGCAGCGGCTGCTGGCTGAGCATTTGGCGGTGCGGTACCGGGGGCTGCGCCCGGACTCGTTCCGGGTTCAGCTTATCGGGCGACACCCCCCGCAAGACCACCTGTCTCGCCTTCTGGGAGCTCTGTGACCTGCGGCACTCCATTCTGACCCGATACGGAGCCCCGGAACAAGGTTCGTTGATCAAGCCTGTCAGGTCGCCAGCCGCGGCGTCACGTGGTCCCAGACCACATCGGCGAGGATTTCCTTCGGACCGTAGGGCACAGGGGTCTCTGCGCCGTCGGATGCAAGGATCACCGCTTCGTTCTCTTCGGACCCGAACGTCTTGCGTTCGCCGACCTCGTTGACCACCAGCAGGTCGCAGCCCTTGCGGAGCAGCTTGCTGCGCCCGTTGGCGAGGACCTCGTCGGTCTCGGCGGCGAAGCCGACCACGACCTGGCCGGGGCGGGCCCGGCGGGCGGAGATCTCCGCGAGGATGTCGGGGTTCCGTACGAGGGCGACCGGCGCCGGCTCCTGCCCGTCCTTCTTCTTGATCTTGCCCGAGGCGTAGTCGGCGGGCCGGAAATCGGCCACGGCGGCGGCCATGACCACGGCGTCCGCGTCGGTCGCCGCCTTGAGCACCGCCTCGCGCAGCTGTACGGCCGTCCCTACGCGGACCACGTCCGCCCCGGCCGGGTCGGGCAGGGCGGTGTTGGCCGCGATCAGGGTGACGCGGGCGCCGCGGGCCACGGCGGTGCGGGCGAGGGCGTACCCCTGCTTGCCGGAGGACCGGTTGCCGAGGTAGCGGACCGGGTCGAGGGGTTCGCGGGTTCCGCCGGCGCTGATCACCACGTGGCGGCCGGCCAGGTCGGGTTCGGTGATCCCGCGCGCGAGCACCCTGCGGCAGACCTCGAAGATCTCCTCGGGGTCGGGCAGCCGGCCCTTGCCGGTGTCCTTGCCGGTGAGCCGGCCGACGGCGGGCTCGATGACCAGCGCGCCGCGCCGGCGCAGGGTGGCCACGTTCTCCTGGGTGGCGGGGTGCTCCCACATCTCGGTGTGCATGGCGGGGGCGAAGACCACCGGGCAGCGGGCGGTGAGCAGCGTGTTCGTCAGCAGGTCGTCGGCGAGGCCGTGGGCGGCCTTGGCCAGCATGTCGGCGGTGGCGGGGGCGACGACGACGAGGTCGGCGCCCTGGCCGATCCGGACGTGGGGCACCTCGTGGACGGTCTCCCAGACCTCGGTGGAGGCGGGGTTGCCGGAGAGGGCGGCCCAGGTGGCCTCGCCGACGAAGTGCAGCGCCGACTCGGTCGGCACCACGCGCACGTCGTGCCCGGACTCGGTCAGCCGCCGCAGCAGCTCGCAGGCCTTGTAGGCGGCGATCCCGCCGCTGACCCCCAGCACGACCTTCGGCTTGCTGCCCACTGCTTCTCCCGTGGATCGGTTGTCGTCGGTACCCATGACACACCACAGGCCCGGCAGAAGCACTGCCGGGCCTGTGGTGAAGGAATGTCGTGCCTTACTGGGCCGGGGCCTCGATGGCCTCGGAGGTCAGCAGACCCGCGTTGATCTCGCGCAGCGCGATCGAAAGCGGCTTCTCGTGGACGTGGGTGTCCACCAGCGGGCCGACGTACTCGAGCAGGCCCTCACCGAGCTGCGAGTAGTACGCGTTGATCTGACGCGCGCGCTTTGCCGCGTAGATCACGAGACTGTACTTCGAGTCAGTAGCCTCGAGCAGCTCGTCGATCGGCGGGTTGATGATGCCCTCGGGCGCGGTGATGGAAGAGGACACGCTCTACCTTCCGAAGATGGATAAATGATCAAACAAACGATCAAACAACTTCCATCAAGGCTAGCAGCTCACGCGCCACGTCCTCGACGGAGGTGTTGACCAGGGTGGTGTCGAACTCGGATTCGGCGGCGAGCTCGATCTTGGCGGCGGCGAGCCGGCGCGCGATCACCTCCGCCGATTCGGTGCCCCGGCCGGTGAGCCGGCGGACCAGCTCCTCCCAGCCCGGCGGGGCCAGGAAGACCAGCAGCGCCTCGGGCATGGACTCGCGGACCAGCCGCGCGCCCTGCAGGTCGATCTCCAGCAGCACCGGCTCACCGTTGTCGAGCCGTTCGAGCACCGCCGCCCGGGGGGTGCCGTAGCGGTTGCCCGCGAACTCCGCCCACTCCAGCAGCTCGCCGTTGGCGATCAGCTTGTCGAACTCGTCGTCGGTGACGAAAAAGTAGTGGACGCCGTGCCGCTCACCGGGTCGCGGCTTACGGGTGGTGGCCGACACCGAGAGCCATACCTCCGGGTGGACCTTGCGCATATGCGCGACGACCGTGCTCTTACCGACCCCTGAGGGGCCGGAGAGCACGGTCAGCCGCGGACGAACCTCTGCTGCCATGAAGCGATTATCCAGGTTCCAGGGACTGCCTGAGAACGCCGGGAGAACTTCGGGCGACGCCTCAGGCGCCGCTGCCGCCGAACTCGCGCTCCAGAGAGGCGATCTGGTTGGAACCGAGACCCCGAACACGTCGGGACTCGGAGATGCCGAGGCGCTCCATGATCTGCTTGGCGCGGACCTTGCCCACGCCGGGCAGGGACTCCAGGAGGGCGGAGACCTTCATCTTGCCGATGACGTCGTTCTCCTGTCCCTGCTTGATGACCTCGTGGAGGGAGGCGCCGGAGTGCTTGAGTCGATTCTTGACCTCGGCCCGCTCCCGGCGAGCCGCGGCGGCCTTTTCGAGCGCGGCTGCGCGCTGTTCAGGGGTAAGGGGCGGAAGAGCCACGCCTACGTCACCTCGGATGTCGAACTGTCGGATACGGACCGGTGGGCAACGCGGTGGCGCCACACCAGGCGAGCGCAACGAACAGCTGTTGCTCTCGTTCGCTCTGGTCGGAGACTAGCGGCCAGGGCCGCTCCAGTCAGCGAGAACGGACGAAAAGTCCTGGTCAGCCTCCACTGAACCGTACATCACAGACAAACTACCCCGGTTTTGTCCGGTCGTGGACCTCTGATTTCGTCAGGTCAAGCAGTGTGCGAGCCCGACTGCATCCCATGACGAGCGACTATGCCCCGACCGCCGCGCGGATCTCGTCCGCGAAGGCGCGGGCCGAGGCCCGCAGGGACCCGACGTCCGGACCGTGCTTCAGGACGCCCCGCGAGACGTTCGGGACCACGTTGCGCACGGCCGCGCCGAAGACCGCCGGGAGGTCCGCCGCCGTCGCCCCCTGCGCCCCGATGCCGGGCGCCAGCAGCGGCCCGTTGATGTCCAGGTCGAAGGAGGACAGGTCGCCGAGCGTGGCGCCCACGACGGCTCCGAAGGAGCCCAGGGGCGAGGCGCCCGCGTTCTCCGCCGCCAGGTGCGCCAGCATGGTCGCGCCGATCGTCCGGCCGTCCTCGCGGACCGCCCGCTGGACCTCCGCGCCCTCCGGGTTGGAGGTGAGGGCCAGCACGAACAGGCCGGCGCCCGATTCCCGCGCCAGGTCCACCGCGGGCTTCAGCGAGCCGTAGCCCAGGTACGGGGAGACCGTCAGCGCGTCCGAGAACAGCGGGGAGTCCTTCCGCAGGAAGGTCTCCGCGTACGCGGCCATCGTCGAGCCGATGTCCCCGCGCTTGGCGTCCATGACGACCAGCGTGCCCGCGGCCCGCGCGTCGGCCACCGTACGCTCCAGCACCGCGATCCCGCGCGAGCCGAACCGTTCGAAGAAGGCGGCCTGCGGCTTGAAGACGGCGACCTGGTCGGCCAGTGCCTCGACCACGGTGCGGGAGAACCGCTCCAGGCCGGCGATGTCGTCGTTCAGGCCCCAGGAGGAGAGCAGGGCGGCGTGCGGGTCGATGCCGACGCACAGCGGGCCGCGCTCGTCCATCGCGGAGCGCAGGCGGGTGCCGAAAGGGACCAGCCGCCCGGAGGGCGCCGATGGGGGGCGGTGGTCGGGCGACGGGTGGGACAGGGTCACTTCGCGGCCTTTCGGGTTTCGGCGCCCACCGCTTCTGCGAGGGTCGCGTACGGGCTGGCGGCCAGGCGCGCGGCCAGGCCCTTGTGGACGGCTCGGGCGTAGAAGGGGCCCTCGTAGATGAAGGCGCTGTAGCCCTGGACCAGGGTGGCGCCGGCCAGGATCCGCTGCCAGGCGTCCTCGGCGTTCTCGATGCCGCCGACGCCCACCAGCACCAGGCGGTCGCCCACGCGGGCGTAGAGGCGGCGCAGGACCTCCAGCGACCGCTCCTTGACGGGCGCGCCGGACAACCCGCCGGTCTCCTTGACGAGGGCGGGCGAGGACTTCAGCCCCAGGCCCTCCCGGGCGATGGTGGTGTTGGTGGCGATGATGCCGTCCAGGCCCAGCTCCAGCGCCAGGTCGGCGACCGCGTCCACGTCCTCGTCGGCCAGATCCGGGGCGATCTTGACGAGCAGCGGGACCCGGCGGTCGGTGACCGTGCGGTCGGCGGCCTCGCGGACCGCGGTGAGCAGCGGCCGCAGGGATTCGGTGGCCTGGAGGTTGCGCAGGCCGGGGGTGTTGGGCGAGGAGACGTTCACCACGAGGTAGTCGGCGTGGCGGGCGAGGCGTTCGGTGGACAGCACGTAGTCGGAGGCGGCCTCGGCCTCGGGCACGACCTTGGTCTTGCCGATGTTGACGCCGACGACGGTCCGGAAGACGGGCTTGCGGGTCGCCAGCCGCTCGGCGACGGCCTCGGAGCCCTCGTTGTTGAAGCCCATCCGGTTGATCAGCGCCCGGTCCGGGACGAGCCGGAACAGCCGCTTCTTGGGGTTGCCGGGCTGGGCCTGCCCGGTGACGGTGCCGATCTCGATGTGGTCGAAGCCGAGCATGGACATGCCGTCGATGGCGACCGCGTTCTTGTCGAAGCCGGCGGCGAGGCCGAACGGGCCGTGCATGCGCAGGCCCAGCGCCTCGGTGCGGAGGGTCTCGTAGCGGGGGGCCAGCGCCGCCGCGACGAAGGTGCGGAGCACCGGGGTGCGGGCGGCGAGCCGGATCCAGCGGAAGGCCAGGTAGTGGGCCTGCTCCGGGTCCATCCGCTTGAAGACCAGGTTGAAGAAGAGCTTGTACATCGTCGTTGAGTCCCTTACGTCCCTCGTGCGGTCATGAGAAGGGGGACACCCGTTGAGTAACCGGTGTCCCCCTGCCTCGTACGGGCTGCTAGTCGCGGGCCGCGGTCAGGCGCTCCGCGTGCTCCTGGAGCGAGCGGACGCCCACGTCGCCGTGGTTGAGCGCGTCGATGCCCTGGACGGCGGCGGCCAGCGCCTGGACCGTGGTCAGGCACGGGACGCCGCGCGCCACGGCCGCCGTACGGATCTCGTAGCCGTCGAGGCGGCCACCCGTGCCGTACGGGGTGTTGACGATCAGGTCGACCTGGCCGTCGTGGATCAACTGGACGATGGTCTTCTCGCCGTTCGGGCCCTCGCCCTCGCTGAGCTTGCGCACCACGGTGGCGTTGATGCCGTTGCGGCGCAGCACCTCGGCGGTGCCCGAGGTCGCCATCAGCTCGAAGCCGTGGGCGACCAGCTCGCGCGCCGGGAAGATCATCGTGCGCTTGTCGCGGTTGGCGACGGAGATGAACGCCCGGCCCTTGGTGGGCAGCGGTCCGTAGGCGCCGGCCTGCGACTTGGCGTACGCCGTGCCGAAGACCGCGTCGATGCCCATGACCTCGCCGGTGGAGCGCATCTCCGGGCCGAGGACGGTGTCCACGCCGCGGCCGTGGATGTCGCGGAACCGCGACCACGGCATGACGGCCTCCTTGACGGAGATCGGCGCGTCGATCGGCAGGGTGCCGCCGTCGCCGGTCTTCGGCAGCAGGCCCTCGGCGCGCAGCTCGGCGACGGTGGCGCCGAGCGAGATGCGGGCGGCGGCCTTCGCGAGCGGGACGGCGGTGGCCTTCGAGGTGAAGGGCACGGTCCGGGAGGCGCGCGGGTTGGCCTCCAGGACGTAGAGGATGTCGCCGGCCATCGCGAACTGGATGTTGATCAGGCCGCGTACGCCGACGCCCTTGGCGATGGCCTCGGTGGAGGCGCGCAGCCGCTTGATGTCGAAGCCGCCGAGGGTGATCGGGGGCAGTGCGCAGGCCGAGTCGCCGGAGTGGATGCCGGCTTCCTCGATGTGCTCCATGACGCCGCCGAGGTAGAGCTCGGTGCCGTCGTAGAGGGCGTCGACGTCGATCTCGATGGCGTCGTCGAGGAAGCGGTCGACCAGCACGGGGCGGGTCGGGGAGATCTCGGTGGACTCGGCGATGTACGCCTCCAGGCGCGCCTCGTCGTAGACGATCTCCATGCCGCGGCCGCCGAGCACGTAGGACGGGCGGACGAGAACCGGGTAGCCGATCTCGTCGGCGATGGCCTTGGCTCCGGCGAAGGTGGTGGCGGTGCCGTGCTTGGGGGCGGGCAGGCCGGCCTCGAGCAGGACCTGGCCGAAGGCACCGCGGTCCTCGGCGGCGTGGATGGCCTCCGGCGGGGTGCCGACTACGGGTACGCCGTTGTCCTTGAGGGCCTGGGCGAGGCCGAGCGGGGTCTGGCCGCCGAGCTGGACGACCACACCGGCGATCGGGCCGGCCAGGGACTCGGCGTGGACGATCTCCAGCACGTCCTCGAGCGTCAGCGGCTCGAAGTACAGGCGGTCGGAGGTGTCGTAGTCGGTGGAGACGGTCTCCGGGTTGCAGTTGACCATCACGGTCTCGTAGCCGGCTTCGCTGAGCGCGAAGGAGGCGTGGACGCAGGAGTAGTCGAACTCGATGCCCTGGCCGATGCGGTTCGGGCCGGAGCCCAGGATGATGACGGCCGGCTTCTCGCGCGGCGCGACCTCGCTCTCCTCGTCGTAGGACGAGTAGAAGTACGGGGTCTTGGCGGCGAACTCGGCGGCGCAGGTGTCGACCGTCTTGTAGACCGGGCGGACACCGAGGGCGTGCCGGACCTCGCGGACGACGTCCTCGCGCAGGCCGCGGATCTCGGCGATCTGGGCGTCGGAGAAGCCGTGGCGCTTGGCCTCGGCGAGCAGCTCGGGCTGGAGCTTCTCGGCGGCGGCCAGGTCGTCGGCGATCTCCTTGATCAGGAAGAGCTGGTCGACGAACCACGGGTCGATCTTGGTGGCCTCGAACACCTCCTCCTGGGTGGCGCCGGCCCGGATGGCCTGCATGACGGTGTTGATGCGGCCGTCGGTCGGGCGGACCGCGGTGCGCAGCAGTTCGTCCTTGTCCCCGGGCTCGCCGACGAAGGTGAACTGCGAGCCCTTCTTCTCCAGGGAGCGCAGGGCCTTCTGCAGCGCCTCGGTGAAGTTGCGGCCGATGGCCATGGCCTCGCCCACCGACTTCATGGTGGTGGTGAGGGTGGCGTCGGCCAGCGGGAACTTCTCGAAGGCGAAGCGCGGGGCCTTGACGACGACGTAATCGAGGGTCGGCTCGAAGGAGGCCGGGGTCTTCTCGGTGATGTCGTTGGGGACCTCGTCGAGCGTGTAGCCGATGGCCAGCTTGGCGGCGATCTTGGCGATCGGGAAGCCGGTGGCCTTCGACGCGAGCGCCGAGGAACGGGAGACGCGCGGGTTCATCTCGATGACGATGACGCGGCCGTCGTCCGGGTTGATCGCGAACTGGATGTTGCAGCCGCCGGTGTCGACGCCGACCTCGCGGATGATCGCGATGCCGATGTCGCGGAGCCGCTGGTACTCGCGGTCGGTGAGGGTCATCGCCGGGGCGACGGTGATCGAGTCACCGGTGTGCACGCCCATCGGGTCGAAGTTCTCGATGGAGCAGACGACCACGACGTTGTCGGCCTTGTCGCGCATCAGCTCCAGCTCGTACTCCTTCCAGCCGAGGATGGACTCCTCCAGGAGCACCTCGGTGGTCGGGGAGAGCGTCAGGCCCTGGCCGGCGATGCGGCGCAGCTCTTCCTCGTCGTGGGCGAAGCCGGAGCCGGCGCCGCCCATGGTGAAGGAGGGGCGGACGACGACGGGGTAGCCGCCGAGGGTGTCGACGCCCGCGAGGACGTCGTCCATCGAGTGGCAGATGACCGAGCGGGCGGACTCGCCGTAACCGATCTTGGCCTTGACGGCTTCGACGACTCCCTTGAAGAGGTCGCGGTCCTCGCCCTTGTTGATGGCCTCGACGTTGGCGCCGATGAGCTCGACACCGTACTTCTCCAGCACACCCTGCTCGTGCATGGAGATGGCGGTGTTCAGGGCGGTCTGGCCGCCGAGGGTCGGCAGGAGCGCGTCGGGGCGCTCCTTGGCGATGATCTTCTCGACGAACTCGGGGGTGATCGGCTCGACGTACGTGGCGTCGGCGATCTCCGGGTCGGTCATGATCGTCGCCGGGTTGGAGTTCACCAGGATGACCCGCAGGCCCTCGGCCTTGAGGATGCGGCAGGCCTGGGTGCCGGAGTAGTCGAACTCGGCGGCCTGGCCGATGACGATCGGGCCGGAGCCGATGACCAGGACGGACTGGATATCGGTGCGCTTAGGCACGCTCGGCCTCCATCAGGGATACGAAGCGGTCGAAGAGGTACGCGGCGTCGTGCGGGCCCGCGGCTGCTTCGGGGTGGTACTGGACGCTGAAGGCCGGCTGGTCGAGCAGCTGGAGGCCCTCCACCACGTTGTCGTTGAGGCAGACGTGGGAGACCTCGGCGCGGCCGTAGGGGGTCTCGGAGACCTTGTCGAGGGGCGCGTCGACGGCGAAGCCGTGGTTGTGCGCGGTGATCTCGACCTTGCCGGTGGTGCGGTCCTGGACCGGCTGGTTGATGCCGCGGTGGCCGTACTTCAGCTTGTAGGTGCCGAAGCCGAGCGCGCGGCCGAGGATCTGGTTGCCGAAGCAGATGCCGAAGAGCGGGATCTTGCGCTCCAGCACGCCCTGCATGACGGAGACGGCGTGGTCGGCGGTGGCCGGGTCGCCCGGGCCGTTGGAGAAGAACACGCCGTCGGGGTTGACCGCCTGGATGTCCTCGACGCCTGCGGTGGCGGGCAGCACGTGCACCTCGATGCCGCGCTCGGCCATCCGGTGCGGGGTCATGCCCTTGATGCCGAGGTCCACGGCGGCGACGGTGAACTTCTTCTCGCCGATCGCGGGGACGACGTACGCCTCCTTGGTGGCGACCTCGGCGGACAGGTTGGCGCCCTTCATCTGCGGGGAGGCCTGCACCTTGGCGAGCAGGGCCTCGTCGCGGACGCCGGTCCAGGCCTGGCCGGAGAAGATGCCGACGCGCATGGCGCCGCGCTCGCGCAGGTGGCGGGTCAGGGCCCGGGTGTCGATGCCGCAGATGCCGACGACGCCCTGCTTGGCGAGCTCTTCGTCCAGGGAGCGCTGCGAGCGCCAGTTGGACGGGATGCGGGCGGGGTCGCGCACGACGTAGCCGCTCACCCAGATACGGGAGGACTCGGGGTCCTCGTCGTTGACGCCGGTGTTGCCGACGTGCGGGGCGGTCATCACCACGACCTGGCGGTGGTACGACGGGTCGGTGAGGGTCTCCTGGTAGCCGGTCATGCCGGTGGAGAACACGGCCTCGCCGAAGGTCTCCCCCACGGCCCCGTAGGCGCGTCCGCGGAAGATGCGGCCGTCCTCCAGGACGAGTACGGCGGGAGCTTTCGCGGCTCCCCTGGTGGAGGTCGTCATCGTTCGGCGCCTTCCGTCGTGATGGATTGGTTCTGTGGAGTGAGGGTGTTGACCGCTTCGACCCAGGCGGCGTGCTCGGCCGCGCGGTCGGAGCGGAATCCGGAGTCGATCAGCTTGTCGCCGTGCGCCCATGTGACGACGAGCAGACCGCCCTCGGTGAGTACCTTGCCCGCGATTCCCTTGTCGAGGCGGGCGCCGCGCAGCTGCGCGGCCGGTACGAAGAAATCGGTGGCGCCCGGACGGACCACATCGAGGCCGACGTCGGTGAGCGTCAGTTCGACCCGGCTGCGGACGCCCAGACCGTGCGCGACGATCCGGTCGAGCCACTGCCCGGCCGTGGTCGACCCGTGGTACCGGCCGGTCAGGGCCAGCCGGTGCTCGGGGAGTCCGCCGGGGGCGGCGGGCAGCTCCGGCAGATCGTTCTGCAGGGCCCCCCGCCATTTCCAGCCCTGCCGCATCAGCCAGTACACGAATGCGATGAAGACGACCAGACCGATGATCCACGCGATCCGCGCGCCCCAGTCCGTCACCTCCGCCGACTTCCGTTCGGCGGCCTCGGCGGCCAGATGGATTACTGCAGGTGTCACGCCAGTTTCCCGTCCACGACCGTTGCCCGGCCCCGCAGGAAGGTGTGAGTGACGCGACCCGGCAGCTCACGGCCCTCGTAAGGCGTGTTGCGGCTGCGGGAGGCGAAGTGTGCGGGGTCCACGACACCACGGTACGAGGTATCGACCAGCGTCAGGTTCGCGGGTTCACCTGCCGAGACGGGTCGGCCGTGGTTCGGCAGGCTGCCGATGCGCGCGGGAGCGGCGGACATGCGGTCCGCGACCCCCGCCCAGTCGAGCAGTCCGGTCTCCACCATCGTCTGCTGGACCACGGACAGCGCGGTCTCCAGGCCCACCATGCCCATGGCGGCGGCGGCCCACTCGCAGTCCTTGTCCTCGTGCGGGTGCGGGGCGTGGTCGGTGGCGACGATGTCGATGGTGCCGTCGGCGAGCGCCTCGCGCAGGGCCATGACGTCGCGCTCGGTGCGCAGCGGCGGGTTGACCTTGTAGACCGGGTTGTACGAGCGGACCAGCTCGTCGGTGAGGAGGAGGTGGTGCGGGGTGACCTCGGCGGTGACGTCGATGCCGCGGGACTTGGCCCAGCGGACGATCTCGACGGAGCCGGCGGTGGAGAGGTGGCAGATGTGCACGCGGGAGCCGACGTGCTCGGCGAGGAGCACGTCGCGGGCGATGATCGACTCCTCGGCGACGGCCGGCCAGCCGCCGAGGCCGAGCTCGGCGGAGACGATGCCCTCGTTCATCTGGGCGCCCTCGGTGAGGCGGGGCTCCTGGGCGTGCTGGGCGACGACGCCGCCGAAGGCCTTCACGTACTCCAGGGCGCGGCGCATGATCACGGCGTCGTCGACGCACTTGCCGTCGTCGGAGAAGACGGTGACCTTGGCGGCGGACTCGTGCATGGCGCCGAGCTCGGAGAGCTTCTTGCCCTCCAGCCCGACGGTGACGGCGCCGATGGGCTGCACGTCGCAGTAGCCGGACTCCTTGCCGAGCCGCCAGACCTGCTCGACCACGCCGGCGGTGTCGGCGACGGGGAAGGTGTTCGCCATGGCGAAGACGGCGGTGTAGCCGCCGGTGGCGGCGGCGCGGGTGCCGGTGAGGACGGTCTCGGAGTCCTCGCGGCCCGGCTCGCGGAGGTGGGTGTGCAGGTCGACGAGGCCGGGGAGGAGGACCTGGCCCTCGGCCTCGATGACGGTGGCGCCCTCGGCGGACAGGCCGGTGCCGACCTCCGCGATGGTCTCGCCGTCGATCAGGACGTCCTGCGGCTCGCCGCCCAGTACCTTCGCGCCACGGATAAGGATCTTGCTCATGGTTACTTGTTCTCCTCGGTGCGCGCGGCGGCGGGGGTGGTGGTGACGGCGGGCTCGGAGCCGCCGAGCAGCAGGTAGAGGACGGCCATCCGGACGGAGACGCCGTTGGCGACCTGCTCGACGACCGTGCAGCGGTCGGAGTCGGCGACCTCGGCGGTGATCTCCATGCCGCGGACCATGGGGCCGGGGTGCATCACGATGGCGTGCTCCGGCATCTTCGCCATGCGCACGGCGTCCAGGCCGTACCGGCGGGAGTACTCCCGCTCGGTCGGGAAGAAGGCGGCGTTCATCCGTTCGCGCTGCACACGCAGCATCATCACCGCGTCGGACTTCGGCAGCACCTCGTCGAGGCTGTACGAGACCTCGCAGGGCCAGGTCTCGACGCCGACCGGGACCAGGGTGGGCGGGGCCACCAGGGTGACCTCGGCGCCGAGGGTGTGCAGCAGGTCCACGTTGGAGCGGGCGACCCGGCTGTGCAGGACGTCGCCGACGAGGGTGATGCGGCGGCCGTCGAGGCCCTTGCCGAGGCCTGCGTCCCGGCCGACCAGGCGGCGGCGCATGGTGAAGGCGTCGAGCAGGGCCTGGGTGGGGTGCTGGTGGGTGCCGTCGCCGGCGTTGATCACCGGGGCGTCGATCCAGCCGGAGTTCGCCAGCCGGTAGGGGGCGCCGGAGGCGCCGTGCCGGATGACCACGGCGTCGACGCCCATGGCCTCCAGGGTCTGCGCGGTGTCCTTGAGGGATTCGCCCTTGGAGACGCTGGAGCCCTTGGCGGCGAAGTTGATGACGTCGGCGGAGAGACGCTTCTCGGCGGCCTCGAACGAGATCCGGGTGCGGGTCGAGTCCTCGAAGAAGAGGTTGCAGATCGTGCGGCCGCGCAGGGTGGGCAGCTTCTTGATCGGCCGGTCCGCGACCCGGGCCATCTCCTCGGCGGTGTCGAGGATGAGGACGGCGTCGTCGCGGGTGAGGTCGGCGGCCGAGATGAGGTGACGCTTCATCTGGGTGCTCCGTAGGTCGTGGAGGTTCAGCGGGTGGCTGGAGATGCGGGCAGGGCAGGGCGCGGCGGCAGACCCGGTCCACCGGGCCTGTCACTCGGTCGGGCTTACTGCTGCCCGGCTGCCCGGTCGGTCCGCTGGCCGAGCAGTACGGCATCGCGGCCGTCCTCCTCCTGGAGCTGGACCTTGACGGCCTCCCGCAGCGACGTGGGGAGGTTCTTGCCGACGTAGTCGGCGCGGATCGGCAGTTCGCGGTGGCCGCGGTCGACCAGGACCGCGAGCTGCACGGCACGGGGGCGGCCGAGGGCGCCGAGGGCGTCCAGGGCGGCGCGGATGGTGCGGCCGGAGAAGAGCACGTCGTCGACGAGGACCACGAGCCGGCCGTCGATGTCGTCACCGGGGATCTCGGTGCGGCCGATCGCGCGGGCGGGCTTCATCCGCAGGTCGTCGCGGTACATGGTGATGTCGAGGGAGCCGACCGGGACCTTGCTGCCGGTGATCTCTTCGAGCTTGGCGGCGAGCCGGCGGGCGAGGAAGACACCGCGGGTCGGAATGCCGAGGAGCACCACGTCGTCGGCGCCCTTGGCGCGTTCGACGATCTCGTGGGCGATGCGGGTCAGAACCCGCGCGATGTCCTGCGCCTCCAGAACGGGGCGCGCCGCATCGGGGTGGATCTGTGCAGCCTGAGCGTCCATGAAAAGGACCTCCTTCTCCGCCTCACGGGACGGTTCTTAAAGGACGTCGTGTACGGATGTACGGAAGCAACGGTACCAGGGCTCGGGGGAGGTCCCTCTCGGGGGGCTGGGGAACCCATTCGGCTTGACGCGGCCAAGTAACGCTGCGTAACCTCACAGTGAGTTACCAGCCGCGCGGCGGAGCCGCACGTGGTCAATGTCGTCACAGCGTCCATGTCGTCACAGCGTCACAGCGTCCGGGAGCGTTATGTCCAGCGAATACGCCAAACAGCTCGGGGCCAAGCTCCGCGCCATCCGCACCCAGCAGGGCCTCTCCCTCCACGGTGTCGAGGAGAAGTCCCAGGGCCGGTGGAAGGCCGTGGTGGTCGGTTCCTACGAGCGCGGGGACCGCGCCGTGACCGTCCAGCGCCTTGCCGAGCTGGCGGACTTCTACGGGGTGCCGGTGCAGGAACTGCTGCCGGGCACCACTCCCGGCGGTGCGGCCGAGCCGCCGCCGAAGCTGCGTCTGGACCTTGAGCGCCTGGCCCACGTGCCCGCCGAGAAGGCCGGCCCGCTGCAGCGCTACGCGGCCACCATCCAGAGCCAGCGCGGCGACTACAACGGCAAGGTGCTGTCGATCCGCCAGGACGACCTGCGCACGCTGGCGGTCATCTACGACCAGTCCCCCTCCGTGCTGACCGAGCAGCTGATCAGCTGGGGCGTGCTGGACGCGGACGCCCGCCGTGCGGTGGCGCACGAGGAGATCTGAGCCAGACCTGCAGAAACGTATACGCGGTACAGGAAGGGCCCGCAGCGCATCAGCGCTGCGGGCCCTTTCGGCTGCCTGCTGTCACTCGCTGCGGCGAAGACTCGGCTTGAGGTCCTTGAACCGGCCCAGGAGGCCGTTCACGAACGCCGGGGAGTCGTCCGTGGAGAACTCCTTGGCGAGCTGCACGGCCTCGTCGATGGCCACGGCGTCCGGGGTCTCGTCGACCCAGATCAGCTCGTAGGCGCCGAGCCGCACGATGTTGCGGTCGGCGACCGGCATCCGGTCGAGATCCCAGTCCACGGCGTAGGTGGCGATCAGATCGTCGATCCGGTTCACCCGTTCGGCGTAACCCTCGACGAGGGTCATGGTGAACTCGGTGACGGGCGGCTGCCGGGTGTCGCTCCGCGAGTGGCGGATCCAGTCCGCGAGGACCTCGCGCACGGGAACATCGCGCTGGTCGGCCTCGAAGAGGATCTGGAAAGCGCGCTTGCGCGCGTTGCTCCGAGCGGCCACGGTTAGCTGCTCACCCGGCCGAGGTAGTCGCTGGTGCGGGTGTCGACCTTGACCTTCTCGCCGGTGGTGACGAAGAGCGGGACCTGGATCTCGTGGCCGGTCTCCAGGGTGGCCGGCTTGGTGCCGCCGGTGGAGCGGTCGCCCTGGACGCCCGGGTCGGTGTGCTGGATGGTCAGCTCGACGGCGGCCGGGAGCTCGACGTACAGCACCGCGCCCTCGTGGCGGGCCACGGAGGCGGTGAAGCCCTCGATCAGGAAGTTGGCGGCGTCGCCGACGGCCTTCTTGTCGACGTGCAGCTGGTCGTAGGTCTCCATGTCCATGAAGACGAAGTACTCGCCGTCCATGTAGGAGAACTGCATGTCGCGGCGGTCGATGGTGGCCGTGTCGACCTTCACACCCGCGTTGAAGGTCTTGTCGACGACCTTGCCGGAGAGCACGTTCTTGAGCTTGGTGCGCACGAAGGCCGGGCCCTTGCCGGGCTTGACGTGCTGGAACTCGACGACGGACCAGAGCTGGCCCCCGTCGAGCTTGAGCACCATGCCGTTCTTGAGGTCGTTCGTGGAAGCCACGGTTGCGGAATCTCCTGGACTGATTGACCACGGGCGCGCGCACAGCAGAGCTAGAGCGCGAGCAGCTCCTTGGTCGTAATGGTGAGTAGCTCGGGTCCGCCGTCCGCCTCGGGGCGTACGACGAGCGTGTCATCGATCCGGACTCCGCCCCGGCCCGGGAGGTGGACCCCCGGTTCGACGGTGACCGGCACGCAAGCGTCCAGTTTACCCATGGCCGTAGGTGCAAGCTGCGGGTCCTCGTCGATTTCGAGTCCCACACCGTGTCCCGTCCGCGGCGAGAGGGCCTCTCCATGCCCCGCGGAGTCCAGGACGGACCGCGCCGCATGATCGACATCACGGTAGGCGGCACCGGGCAGCAGGGCCTCGCGGCCGGCCCGCTGGGCGGCGAACACCAGGTCGTACAGCTCGATCTGCCAGTCGGCGGGAGTGGTGCCGATCACGAAGGTACGGCCGATCTCGCACCGGTAGCCGCGGTAGTTCGCCCCGAGGCAGACGGAGAGGAAGTCGCCCTCCTCCACCCGGCGGTCCGAGGGCCGGTGCCGGGAGCGGCCGGAGTGCGGGCCGGTGCCCACGGACGTCGGGAAGGCGGGCCCGTCGGCCCCGTGGTCGACGAGCCGCCGCTCCAGCTCCAGGGCGAGGTGCCGTTCGGTCCGGCCGACCAGGATCGACTCCAGCAGCTCCCCGAGGGCCTGATCGGCGATCTCGGCGGCGATCCGCAGGCAGGCGATCTCCTCCTCGTCCTTGACGAGGCGCTGTTGCTCGACGGCGGTGCCGAGGTCGGTGAGGCGCAGGGCGGGCGCGACGGAGCGGAGGGCGCGGTGCCGGCCGACGGTGAGGTGGTGTTCCTCGACGGCCAGGGTTTCCGCCCGGGCGGACGCGGCGAGGTCGGCCGCGGCCACGGCGGGGTCCCCGCCGGGGGTGGGCAGCACGGAGACCCGCAGCCGGTCGTCGAGCCGTCCCTCGTCCGGCTCCCCGGTGGGCGCGTCGGCGCTGAACAGCACGTCCTCGGCCGGCCCGAGCAGCAGCACCGCCCCGCGCGGGCTGGCCCCGGCGAGGTAGCGGACATTGGCCGGACGCGTGACCAGAGCGGCGCCATTGCCTGCGGCGGCGCAGCGGTCGCGAAGCGTGGCTCTGCGGGCGGCGTACACGTCTGACATGCCTCGAGCCTATGAGCGCACCGCCCGCTCGGCGCGCCGAGCGCGTCCGCCCGTGGCCCCCGCGAATCCGCCCCGCCACCCCCCATCCCCACCGACGTCTGAGGCCCACCCAGCCCCGCCGGCGTTTGAGGCGCGGGGGTCCGGGGGCTGGCCCCCGGCAACAGCGCCGAACCCGCCCGGCCGCGGGCCCGCTGTGGCGCCGATTCCAGCCCCGCCGGCGTTTGAGGCGCGGGGGTCCGGGGGCTGGCCCCCGGCAACGGCGCCGCACCCGGCCACGACCTGCGGCACGGCTGTGACGCCGGCCGGTCCGGCCGGGGCGCCGATTCCAGCCCCGCCCGCAGCGGAGCCGGACGCCCCGCCGTCGGCAGCGGCAGCGGCAGCGGCAGCGGAGCCGGACGCCCCGCCCGGCGCGTCGCCCGGGCCGGCGGGATCCGCGGGCGGCGGCGGCCCGCTCATCGCTCCGCCCCGCGGACCAGCGCCTCGACCCGCCCGATGTGCCCGCGGACGGCGCCCGCCGCAGCCTCCTCGTCCCCGCACTGCAGCGCGTCCAGGATCTCCGCGTGCTCGGCGAGGGACCGGGCGATCCGGTCGGGGTGGGCGTGCAGCAGGGCCACGCCCATCCGCAACTGCCGGTCGCGCAGCTGGTCGTAGAGCCGGGCCAGGATCTGGTTCCCCGCGTGCCGGACGATCTCCGCGTGGAAGCAGCGGTCGGCGGCCATCATCGCGCCGAGGTCTCCGCCCTCCGCGTGCCGGCGCTGCTCCTCCAGCAGTTCCGCCAGCCGGGCCAGCAGTGCGGGCGGTGCCGGGACGGCCCGGCGGACCGTGAACTCCTCGACCAGGCGCCGGGTTTCGACCACGTCCGCGATCTCCTGGGCGGACACGGCGAGCACCAGCGCGCCCTTCTTCGGGTAGAGCTTGATCAGCCCTTCGGTCTCCAGCCGCAGCAGCGCCTCGCGCACCGGGGTCCGCGAGACCCCGACGGCCTCGGCGAGCTCGCCCTCGGTGAGGAGGGTGCCACCCGCGTAGTGGCGGTCCAGTACCCCCTGCTTGACGTGGTGGTAGACACGGTCGGCGGCGGGTGGCTGCTTCACTGCTGCGGGCATCGGCATGGACGCAGCATAGATACATGTGGCGTGCAACCGATGCCCCGTCCACCATGCGGACGCCGGCCCCGGCCCGAACCGAGGACCCCCGACCCCGACCCCGGCCGCGGACCCGGCACCGGCCCCGGACCCGCACCCGCGCCCGCACCCGGCACCGGCACCCCGCACCCCGCACCCCGCACCACTGCATCGAAGGATGTACCCCCCTTTCCTCCGACCGCACGAGGTATCGGCCCCTCCCCGCCGGGACGCTGAAGGCATGGCTGACACCGCACGCCGTATCCCGCTGCTCGACGTCCTGCGCGGGGCGGCCATCCTCGGCACCCTGATGACCAACGTCTGGATCTTCGCCACCCCCGGATCGGAGTGGGCGGTCCTCCAGGGCGGCCTGGACATGCCGGACCGGGTGAACCCCGAGTTCCTCTTCCGCTTCCTCGCCGACGGCAAGTTCCTGGCGCTGCTCACCGTGCTGTTCGGCGTCGGGCTGGCCATCCAGTACGAGTCGGCCGCGCGCCGCGGCCGCCCCTGGCCCGGCGGGTACTGGCGGCGGGCCGCCTTCCTCTTCCTCGAAGGCACCGTCCACTTCCTGCTGGTCTTCGCCTGGGACGTGCTGATGGGCTACGCCGTCACCGCCCTGCTGGTGGCCTGGCTGCTGGCTCGCTCCGAGCGGGTGCGCCGGGTGGCCCTGTGGATCGCGGCGGGCTGGCACCTCACGCTGGTCGCCCTGTTCACCCTGGCCCAGCTCGCCGATCCGGACGCCGCCCCGGCCGTCTCCGCCCGAGCCGTGGACCTCTACGCCGGGGGCAGCTGGGCCGAGCAGATCGGCTTCCGGATCGACAACGCCCTGGCCCTGCGCATCGAGCCGGTCTTCTCCTTCGGCCTGCTGGTGTTCCTCTTCCTCCTCGGCGTGCGCCTTTACCGCGCGGGTGCCTTCGCCCCGGACGCCGGCGGCCGGCGGCTGCGGGCCCGGCTGGCCTGCTGGGGCCTCGGCCTCGGACTGCCCCTCAACCTGGCCACCGCCCTCGGCGGGCCCGACTGGTTCGTGCTGGGCCGCTACGCCGCCGCCCCGCTGGTCGCCCTCGGCTACCTCGGGCTGATCGGCTGGGCCCTGGACCGGCTGCCGGTGCCGGCCGCGCTCACCACCGGGCTGTCCTCCGTGGGCCGCACCGCCCTCTCCTCCTACGTGCTCCAGAACCTGCTCTGCATGCTGGCCTGCTACGGGCTCGGGCTGGGCCTGGCGAGCCGGATCCCGGCCGACGCCGGGCCGTGGTGGGTGATGGGACTGTGGGCGGCCGTCTGCGCGGTCCTCGTGGCCGGCTCCTGGCTCTGGCTGCGCCGCTTCCCGCGCGGCCCGCTGGAATCCGTACAGCACCGCATCCTCACCCCGCGGCGCCGACCGCACTCACGGGAGCCGGAACCGCAGCGCGAGCACGAATCCGCCGCCGCTCAGATTGCGGAATAGCAACGATCCTCGGATCCCGTACATCCGTACGGCCCCGCCGAGCGTCTCTTGTCCGGTACCCGCATCTCCACGCGGGCACCACACAGATCCGTTCTTCGCGAACTCGGGGGATCCCTCTTGAAATTCGGCACACAAGGCTTCTCGCGGGCCCGCCGCGCCGTGCTCGTGGCCGGCGTCACCGGCGCCCTGCTGACGGCCTCCCCGCTTGTGAGCACCGCGTCCGCCGCCAACCCGCCCGGCTGGCCGACGGTCACCGCCAAGGGCGCTTTCCTGCTGGACAACGCGAGCGGCGTCGGCCAGTTCGCCAAGGCCGCCGACACGCGCCGCCCGATGGCCAGCACCACCAAGATCATGTCGGCGTACGTGGTGCTCAGCACGCCGAACCTGGACCTCAGCCGCAAGCTCACGGTCAACAAGGCGTACCCGGAGTACGTCGCCCAGGTCGGCGCGAGCAGCGCGTACCTGTACGTCGGCGACAAGCTCACGACGTACGGCATGCTGAACGCGATGATGGGTCCGTCGGGCTGCGACGCCGCCTACGCGCTCGCCGACGCCTACGGCAAGGGCACCACCCGGGCCGCCCGCAAGGCCGACTTCATCAACCAGATGAACCTGAAGGCGAAGGCGCTGGGCCTGACGAACACCAAGTTCGACTCGTTCGACGGCAACTCGCCGAACAACAGCGCCAACAACTACACGACCCCGCGCGACCTCTCGAAGCTCGCCCGGGCCGCGATGAACAACACCGAGTTCCGCAAGCTCGTGGCGCGGTCGGAGATGAAGGCGACCGCCACCGCCGCCACCGGCCGCCTGCGCTACTACACCTGGCCGAACAGCAACCAGCTGATCGGCGCCTACCCCGGCGCCATCGGCATCAAGACCGGCACCAACACCCCGGCCGGCCCCTGCCTGGTCTTCGCGGCCACCCGCAACGGCAAGACCGTGATCGGCGCCGTGCTGGGCTCGGCCTCGACCACCGCCCGGTACGACGACGCCAAGAAGATCATGAACTACAGCCTCGGCCCGGTGCCGAGCAGCATGCGCTCCGGCCCCGAGCTCCGCGAGCTCCCGCCGGGCGCGAACCGCGACTAGTCGCGGCCGCCCACGGCGAGCCGTGCCCGGCACCCCGGGCACGGCTCACCGCCGGGACACCGGGCACGGCTCGCCTACCGGGTGTCCCGGCGCACGCAGCGGAAGGGCTCCCCGAAGGGCTCGCCCAGGCCCGGCGGATCACGCCGCGCCCCGCGAGCCGCTCCGCTCCCCTCCCCTCCCCTCCGCTCAGGCGATCACCGGCCCCGCCTGCCAGCCGCTCTCGTCGCGCCACCAGTGCTGCACCCGCCGGTCGGCGCGCAGCACGAACACTTCCAGCCGGAAGCCGAAGCTGCCCTGCAGCATCCCGGTCACGGCCAGCGCCTCCGCGCCGAACACCGCGCTCCGGATCCAGGCCGAGCCGCTCGCGTTCCCCCGCCACCAGTGCTCGATCCGCCCGTCCTCGGCGACCACGCACAGCTCGTAGTTCCCGGCCGTGTCCTCGTCCCGGGCGTCGTACTGCGCCTCGATCAGGCAGGGCGCCGAGCCGATCCCGCTGCCGAAGATCTCCCCCGGCCGCCAGACGAACCCCGCCGCGTCGTCCCGCCACCACCGCTGCATCCGGCCGTCCGTACGCGTGGCCACCGCGTCGAGCCGCCGGGCCCGGGTCTGCACCAGGGCGGGCCCGTAGTGCGCGATGCCGGAGGCGAAGCAGCCTCCGTCGTTCCACGACCAGGGCGATCCGTTGATCCGCCACCAGTGGCGCAGCCGTCCGTCGGCGGTCCGCACCACCACCTCGAAGTTGCCCGGCTTTCCGTAGTCGCTCTGGATGAAGGCGGGCGTGGACCCGGCCGCCGCGTCCCCGTCCGCCCCGAAGAGGCCGCCGTCGCGCCAGGTGCGGGCGGACTGCTCGAAGTACCAGTGCCGCAGCCGCCCGCCGGGCGTCACGTGCAGGGACTCCATGTTCCGGTTGTACGTGGTGCCGGTGAAGGCGGGCCGGCCGGAGGCGTCGCTGCCGAAGGCTTCGCCGCGGAACCAGCGGTGCGGCGGGTCGCCGCTCCGCCACCAGTGCCGGAGCCGGCCACCCCCGCCGGCGAGACCGCCCCGGTCGGCGAGACCGCCCCCACCAGCGAGACCGCCCCCGTCGGTGAGGCCGCCCCCACCGATAGGACCGCCCCCACCGATAGGACCGCTCCCGCCGGTGAGGCCGTCCCCGTCGGTGAGGAGCAGCTCGAAGTTGCGGTGCGCGCGCCCGTTGCCGCTCTCGTAGACGTTGCCGGCGTGCAGCCGCCGCTTGCTCCACGGGTCGATGTTGGTGTCGTACAGGCCGCACTTGGCCCAGTGGTCGATGCGGGCCTCCCCGTAGCCGATCCGGCCGAACCCGCCGACGTGCCGGCCGGTCCCCCAGGAGTTGCGGAAGATCCAGCAGCCGGCTGCGTCGTCGTAGCCGACGATCAGCACGCTGTGCCCGCCGACCCGGCGGTCGGTGGTCCGCCGGTACACGCCGGCGCCGAGCCCGAAGAAGTCCTCGTACACGTCGAAACAGGCGGTCAGCGGGCCGACGGTGTCCAGCCAGACCTTCTGCTGCTCCACGTCGCCGAGCCGGACGTAGCCGTTGATCCGGACGGTCCGGCCGGACCGGTCCCAGCTGGGCGGGTACGCGAACCGCCAGGCGTCGAGCCGCTCGGCGGGCAGCCCGGCCGGGGGCGCCGCGGGCGGATGGCAGCCCGGGTCGGCGATGCCGCCGTTGTCCCTGATCCAGTCGAGGGCCTCCTCCGGGGTGCCCAGCTGACCGCAGGTGGCCCGCATCCCGTCGTGCAGATCGCCCTCGGCGCGCTCCGCCCACACGTGGTGCTCGATCCGGGCCATCGACTCGACCAGCCCGGCCGCGGCGAAGGCCCAGCCGGACTTGCACGGGCCCTGGTCCCTGACCCGGGTGATCCACGGCCACCCCCAGCGCTGCCGCCAGTCGACGGTGGCGGGCCGGGGTGCGGTGGCCTGCGCCTTCCGGTCCGGGAGCAGCCCGTGGGCGGCCCGCCGCCGGGTGAGGTGCGGGTTGCCGCTCTCCCGTCCGATCAGCCCCCGCAGATCGACGGCTCCGGCCCGGGCGGCCGTGGTGAGCGGTCCGCCGGGGTCCAGTCCGAGCGGTGCGCGCGGCACCGGGTCGTCGTCGCCCAGCCGCTCGCTGACGGACCAGGTCGCCCCGTGCTCCAGCAGCTGTGCCCGCAGCTCCCCCGCGAGCTGGACAGGCCTGTCGTACTCCTCCGGCATACCGGCTCCCCCCTTGAACCGTACGGATGCCAAGCCGTGAGCGTCCATCCGCCCGGACGGTCCGTCAAGGGGGGCATCCGGCCGTCCGGGCGGGCCGGACCGGGAGCGTGGTGCAACGTCACCGGCGGGCTGTGGCAGGGGCCTTCGGGGTGGAGCGACTTCGGGTAGTCGGCGGCAGCGGGATCAAGACGGTCGACGCACCCCGGGAGCGCCGCCTAGGGTCGCAGACATGACCGTTGCCCTGAACGATGCCGTACGGAAGCTGCTGGACGCCCCGCACCCGGCCGTACTGTCGACCCTCAACCCCGATGGCAGCCCGCAGACTTCGGTCGTCTGGGTCAGCCGGGACGGCCAGGACGTCCTGGTCTCCACGGAGCAGGGCCGGCGCAAGGAACGGAACATCGTCCGGGATCCGCGCGTCAGCCTGACCGTCTTCGACCTCACCAACCCCTTCCTCTACACGGAGATACGCGGCGAGGCCACGGTCACCGAGGACATCGGGCGGGCCGTCGCCGTCCGGATCGCCGAGGAGTACGAGGGCCCGGGCGCCGGCAAGGAGTACCTGGACGCGCCGCCGGAGCAGGTCCGGGTGGTCGTACGGATCACCCCGCGCCGGGTCCTCGGCAACGCGGCGCACGCCTAAGGGAGTTCCTTGCGGACCCGGAGCCACGCGTCCACGGCCGCACCCAGCCGATCCCCGTCGGCGAGGTGCGGCCGGGCCGCGTCCAGCGAGGCCGTCAGGAGCTTCAGGCGCCGCAGGCGCAGGATCCGCTCCGGCTCCAGGTCCCTCCAGACCCGTCCGTCCCGGAGCGCCTCGTCCGGGCCGATGCCGATCCGGTCCAGCACGAAGCGGCACAGCCCGACCGGGTCCCGCAGCCCGTCGCCGGTGCCCGTCCCGGGGCCGAGGTACCGGATCAGGTAGGCCCGCACCTGCGCCGAATCGATCGCCGCCACCAAAGGGGCCAGGCCCATCCGCTCGATGGCGGCGAGCTGGATCCGGGCCCAGCGGATCCGTTCGGCCTCCGGCAGCCGCTCGTCCTGCATTCTTCCGCTGCCCAGGGCGCGAAGGGTGTGCAGGTCCTGCTCCTCGGCCGGCGGGGCACCGTCTGCCAGCCAGAACTCGGCGTCCGCCAGGCTCAGCGCGCCCACGGGAATGGAACTGATCACCTGGAACCGGCCGAGCAGCGGCACGATCGCACCGCTCAGGTGCACCTTCGCGGAATGAGCGGCATCAAGGGCCTTCACGTCCCGCCCGTACCACTCGATCCGCCGCAGCACGGCCCTGGCACCGGCGGCGGCATACACCTGCCCGGTCCGCGCGACCCCACCGACACAGCGCACGATGCACACCCCGCCGGACACGTCGGCCTCCTCGACGGAGTACACCTGCAACTCGGCGATCGTCATACCGCGCCCCCCTTCCGGGCGGCAGCCTAGACGGTGCCCGGGCCGCGCCTCAGGCGGCTTCGGCCTCGTCGGTGCGGCAGTCGTTGCAGTGGCCTGGGGCGGGCCCGCGGAAGGCCCGGTCGCAGTGGTCGCAGGTCTGGAAGGGGTCGGGCGGTACGAAGGGTGCGGCGCGGGGTGTGGGGGCCAGGGCGGGCGGGAGCTGGGCGGTGAGGCGGTGGGCGATCAGGCCGGCGGGGTTGCGGGGCTGGGGCGGCAAGTTCGCGGTGAGGGCCGCGGTCACGGCGTCGGCGGTGGCGCCCCGCTCGAACCAGGCCTCGACGCCGGGCGCGAGCCGCTCGACGTCCCGGGCGCCGAGCAACAGCCGGGGATCACTGCGCCGCAACCTGGCCAACACCTCCTCGGCGGCCCGCCGCCGGGCCGGATTGTGCGGTCCGCCCGGCCGCGGCAGCCCGCCGGCCGACCGCGGCCCGGCACCTCCGACTGCCGCTCCTGTCCCCTTGGGCGGCGGTGGCGGAGGCAGCTCGCCCTCGGGACCGGGGCCGTGACCGGGGCTGGACCCAGGTCCGCAGCCGGAATCGAGGCCGGAATCGGGATCCCGATCCGGATCGGGCGAGGACCCCGGCCGGTTATAGGACACGGTCCGGGTCACCACCCGCCCGTCGGCCAGCCGCACCCGGCTCCGCTCCAGGTACCCGTGCGCCTCCAGCTCCCGCAGCGCACGGGCGATCCGGTACTCGCTGTCGGGGAACCGGGCGGCCAGATCCCTGATGCCGATGCGGGCCCCGCTGGGCAGCGACTGGATGTGGAGCGCGAGCCCCACCGCCATGAGCGACAGTGCGGGGTGCTGGGCGAGGTGGTTTCCGACGACGGTGAAGCGACTCGTGTGCCTCACCTTGACGTGAATGACACCGGATCGGGGGGTCTCGTCGCGAAGACGGGACGAGGCGCGCGCGAGCACGCTAGGCTTTGAAACATCCATCGGGAAGCGTCTACTTCCTTGCTGGCCAGGCCCTCGCCGGGATCGCTAGTCCCGCCGGGGGCCGACGCATGTCTGGGGTCGGTCGCGCCGAGCATATGCCAGCCAACCCCTGCCGAATCCAGCCCAGTTGGCCCAATTCACCCATGTGGGCGACGGCCTCGTCCGGGAGGCTGGAGGGGTCTGGCGGAGGTCATTTCCCCCCGTCCTTGGCTTACTTGACCGCCCAGCCGACCGAACCGCGAAAACCCACACCGCGGCCCCGGCCCTACGTCCACACGGAGCGATCCAGGGGTCGGCGCGACACCACCCCGATCCCTATTCATGCAGGATGTCGTGGACGTAATCCGCAAGGCCGTCAGGAAGGTCCGCGCCTTCCAGCACCTTCAGATAGGAGACGGATTCCTCGTCGGCCAATCCACCCAGCTGGATGATCGCGTTGAGCTGAGCCTCAAGTGCGGTCGGATCGCTTTCGCAGGCGGCACAGATCGCGAGCACCCCGGCCAGAATTCGACCGTCAACGGGTGCATAGCTGTTGGGCCAGTCCGTGGACTCGTCCGCACCTAGTGCCCTTTGCGACGGATCATCCGCCACCAGTTTCCGGAGCAACTGCAGAAGGTGCGCGGGCTGCAACGACATGGTCGACACTCCGATTCAGTACGGGAGGGGGTACGCACTGGGCCAAGGAATGTGCGTCCGGTTCGCGGCCTCGGGATCGAAGTGCGGACTTTGATCCTTGTGCACGTTGCGGTGGTAGAGATTCCCCGCCTCATCCTGGTACCGACCACCTATGGATATTCGATAGACATCCCCGTTTGCGGCATTCGATCCAGGAGGAGCGGTGCCGTCGGCATCGTGGACCCTCAGGCGCACAACGTTTCCGGTTTGCTTGTCGTACCAGTGATATTCCACGCCCTTCTGCGCCCCACCATTCGGGTCAGGCGTGAGGATACGCATATTGGCATGCTTGGGCACGATGCTCAGGGGATCGTGCCCCCTCAAGTCCCAACCACCGTCCTTGAGGCGCGGCGGATACGGCGCCAGGCCGAGCGGGTCGGACCAGGTGTGGGGGTTGCCGACGTATGTCGCCGGATTGGGGGCCGGGGCGAGGCCCAGGGGGTCCGGGGTGAGGTAGCGGGCCGTTTCCGGGTCGTAGGTGCGGAAGTAGTTGTGGTGGAGGCCCGTTTCGGGGTCGTAGTACTGGCCCGGGAAGCGGAGCGGGGTGTAGGCCGTCGCATCGCGGTTCCACGTGGTGGTGCCCCAGAGGGTGGAGCGCGTGTGCCAGGCGATCGTGCCGTCTTCGGCGACCAGTTCCTTCGGGGTGCCGATCAGGTCGGTGACGATGGCGAAGAAGCGCTCGTCCACGCCGTTCGACTCGGTCTGGGTGAGCGGGTGCAGGCCGTCGTGGGTCCAAGTGAGCGTGACCCCGTCCGTGATCTGTTCGCAGAGGGTCGTGCCGTCCCAGGTGAAGTGGACCGCTTCCACGACCGAGCCGTCGGTCGCGAGGCGTTGTTTCGCGGTGCGGCGGCCCAGCGGGTCGTAGGTGTAGCGCCAGGTCGTGCCGTCCGGCGTCACCACCTCCGAGAGGCGGTCTTCCGCGTCCCAGGCATAACGCCACGTGTCCGGCTTCCGGGAGATGCGGGTCTTCTGGCGGAGGGTGACACGGCCCTGCGCGTCGTGTTCGTAACGGACCGAGCCGGCGGCGGTGAGTCGGGTGCCGGCGTAGGTGCGGGGGCCCTGGGACTCTGCGCCCGGGTGGGTAGTGGGCCACGCCGCGGCGGTCTGGTTGCCGGCCGAGTCGTACGCGTACTGCTCCGACCAGGTCGGTGCCTCGACGGCCGTGACGCGCGCCGCGGCGTCCAGGGTGAAGGTGCGGTGTCCGGACAGCAGGTCGTCCAGCTCCGTGAGGGCCCCGTCCGCGCGGTAGGCGTAGCCGCGGCGTTGAAGGGTGCGGCCGTCCTGGCCGGTGAGGTGCTGGGTGGTGAGGCGGCCCGTCTCGTCGTATGTGTGGGTGAGGGTCAGGGCGTCCGTGAACGTACGGGTGAGTTCCTGGCCTGCCGCATCGCGGTCGAAGGTGAGGGTGCGGCCGGAGGTGGTGAGGGCGGCTCGGTGGCCGGCCGCGTCGTACGTCCAGGCCGAGTGCGCGCCGGACGGAGTGGTGCGGCCCGTACGGCGGCCCAGGGCGTCGTACGTGTACGTGAGCCTACGGCCGTCGACCGTTTCGGAAAGGAGACGGCCGTGGCGGTCCCGAAGCCACGTGATCGTCGCGAACGGAGACCGCGCGAGGGCGAGTTGGTCCGTGGTGTCGTACTCGAACGAGGTGATGCCCTCGGCCGCGGTCTTGCGCGTGACCTGGCCCAGGGAGTTGTGCTCGTACGTGGTGGTCAGGCCGAGCGCGTTGGTGCGTGCGGTGAGGCGGCCTGCGGCGTCGTACTCGTACGTGCGGGTACGGGCGTCGAAGTCCGTCTCGGCGATGAGGCGGCCCGCCGGATCGTAGGTGTAGGTCCAGGCCAGACCCTGGGGGTTGGTGATCCCTGTCAGCCGGAGTTCGGTGTCGTGGGTGAACTCGTGGCGGGTTCCGTCCGGGGTGGTGCGGGCGGTGGGGAGGTCGAAGTCGCCGTACTCGGAGACGGTGACCCCGCCGACCGGATCGGTGTGGGTGATGCAGTTGCCTTCGCCGTCGTACGTCCAGGATTCCCCCGTACCGTCCGGGTGGACGCGGCCGACCAGGCGGCCCTCCGCGCTCCAGGTCAGGTGGGTGGTGCGCCCCAGTGCGTCGGTCAGGGTGACCGGTCGTCCGAAGGCGTCCCGGGTGCAGGAAGAAACGGCCCCCAGCGGGTTCGTGACCGATAGGCGGAGTCCGGCCGCGTCGCACACCATGCGCGTGACCGCGCCGAGCGGATCGGTCACCGAGGCCAGGTGTCCGCGGTCGTCGTAGGCGAACCGAGTGGTGGCGCCGTCCGACGTGGTCAGCGAGATGCGGTTGCCGCGCTCGTCGAACGTCTGGCGGACGACCGTGCCGTCCGTCGCGGTCACTTTCACCGGCAGGCCGAGGTCGTCGTACTCCGCCCTCGTCGTCCGCCCGTCCGGGCGGACCACCGAGATCAGGCGGCCCTCCTCGTCGTAGGAGCAGGCGGTGGTGTGGCCCAGCGGGTCGGTCCGGGTGAGCAGGCGGCCGTGGCGGTCGTACGTGAAGCGGGTCGTCGCGCCCAGGGGGTCCGTTTCCGCGAGGACGCGGTAGCGGCGGTCGATCAGGTAGCGACGGATGTGGCCTGCCGATGTGGTGACCGTGGTGATGCGGTGGCCCGTGGCGGGGTCGGTGCCGTCGTAGTCGATGGTGAGGGCCAGGTGACCGGCAGCGCCGCCCTCCGCGATGCAGCGGTCGCGCTCGTCGTAGGCGTAGTCGTAGCGGCTGCCGTTGGTGTCCGTCCAGGACGTGATGCGGCAGCGGTCGTCGTACGTGAGGCGGAGGGGGAGGCCGGAGGAGTTGGTGACCGAGGTCAGGTTTCCGTCCGTGTAGGCGTACGCGAGGATCCGCGGGCCGCCCGTCAGGTGGAGGGCGATGATACGGCCGTCCGCGGTGTCCAGGCGGAGCTGGTAACCGCCGCTGTGGGTGAGGGCGAGGGGGGTGCCGTGCTCGTCGTGCTCGAAGGTGATGCTGTTGCCGTTGCGGTCCGTGAGGGACTCGATGCGGCCCTCGGGGGTGAAGCGGCGGGTGTGGCCGGTGTCCGGGTCGGTGAGGGTGTAGTCGCCGTCCGGGGTGCGCGCGAGCGGGCGGCGCGGGCCGGTCACCGGGAGGACGGGGAGGCCGGGGGCCGGGTGGGGGTAGGAGAGGAGGAGGCCGTCCTCCGCCACGAACACGATGCCTTCGGCGTCGATCTCCAGGTGCTGGTCGACCGTGGAGGACCAGGACGGGCCGAACCAGCGGCCCGCCGTGTACCCCGATTCGGCGCGGCGGGTGAAGACCAGCGGGAGGGTTCCGGGAAGGACGATGTCGGTCTGCGGGAGGTACATCCGGCCGGTGGCCAGGTCGACCGGGTCGGTGCCCTGGCTGGTCTTGTTCCCGTCGGTCTTGTCCGACTTATCCGGGCCGTTCTTGTCGAGCGAGGTACGGCCGTCGCCCGGTAAGTCGTCCACGGTCTTGGCGATCGTCCCGGCCTTCTTGGCCGCTCCCAAGCCCTTGGTTCCGATCAGTTCCGGGAGAAGCTTCCCGATGCCCTCGTTCGGGTCCTTCATGAACTGGTCGAGCATGTTCTTGCCCGTGCCGAGGGGGTCGTTGACCGCCGTGACCAGCCCGGAGACCGTCGAGTTGAGGTTGGTCAGGTACTCGGCTGGGTGCGTGAGGTTGTACGGGTCCGTCGGGTTGATGGAGCGGGCGAAGTTGAGCAGGCCGGCCGTGCCCTTGATGAGGCCGCCGGCGAGGTGCTCCTTGGCGATGTCGAAGTACTGGGCCCCGTCCTTGAGCTGCTCCCCGTACGAGGGCTTGGGAGGGGCCGCGTCGCGGGCCGCGCGGATGGCCGTACGGGCCGTCTCTGCCATGTCGTTGCGCTGCCTGCGCGCCGAGTCGAGCTTGTCCTGGGCGGCGGCGGCCTTGGCCTTGCCCGGGTCGGTGAAGGTCCCGGGCCGGGGCGGCAGTGGGTCCTGCTTCGCCTTGAGGGCGTCGTTGTAGGTGTCGACGTTCTTGTTGTGCGCGTCGACGGCGTCCTGCGAGGCCTTCCGGGCCGCCTGGTACTCGGCGAGCGCCTCCTTGGCCTGGCCCTGCGCCCATTCCACGGTCTCCGCGAACCGCGTGACCGCGTCCGCCGCCTTGCCGAAGGCGTCGGCGGCCTTGAACCACTTGGGCGGTTCCTTGGCAACCGCCTCCCGGAAGGAGTCCGCGGACTTGCCCTTCAGGCCGTCGCCCTGAAGGGCCTTGAGCCCGTTGCCGACGTTGGTGAAGGACTTCTGGAAGTCCTTCAGGTGGGACGCCTGGGAGCGAATCTTGGAGACGCTGCCGTAGACGAGCTTCTTCGGGTCCTCGGTCTGCCCGAGTTCGAGCTCGGCGACATCGGCGCCCAGGGTGTTGGCGGCCGAACGGCTCTTGTCGCGGATCCAGTCGCCCGCGTCGTCCAGGCCGGCCTTCTCGGCAATGCCGGCAGTCTTGTTCCCGGCCCATTCGACGAAATCGCCGACGTCCTCGGCACGGTCCTCGGCCCAGTCCTCGACGGAGTCGGGTATGAAGTCGCCCCAGCCCATCAGCGCTCACCGTCCCCGTTCGCCCGGTCCATCTGCTCGATGAGGTCGTTGATGGAGCCGATCTTCCCGGAGCTCGTCAGTTTGTCGCCGGCGTCCTCCCAGGTCTTCCCCATGTCGTCCCACGCCTTGTCGAAGGACTCCCCGCTGTAGTCCGGGCGGTAGACCTCCCACGGCGGCCGGGCGAACTCGCCCCACGGCTTCTTCTCGATGTCGTCTTCGCTCGCGTGCGGGTTGCCGTAGAGGGAGTTGACGAGCACCTTCATGGCGCCGTGCCGGTACTGGTCCTCCTCCCAGAGGGTGCCGGCCGCGATGCCGAGGCGGGCGGCGAGACCGCTGGCGTCCTGGACGAGGGCGCGTACGCCCCACTCCCACCGCTCGCAGAAGTCCTCGAAATCGGTGGCGAGGCCGGGATGTCCGGCTTCCATGCCGGTCATGGCGAGGTCGCTGAACCCGGCGCCCATGGAAGCACCGCCTTGTTCCGCGCCCGCTTCGCGCAGCTCGGCGATGGCCGCTCGCAGGCCGTCCTGGATGCTCTTGACCGCCTGCGGGGAGATGAGGAGCTCGTCGTCGCCGCTCATACCCGGTCACCGCTGCCGCAGCCGCGCCCGCTCTCGCAGTGCGGTAACGCGTATGTGTCGTACGGAAGTTGCATGTGTGGACCCCCGTCCCGGGGGCGGTCGACACCCCCGCTGGCGGACACGGTACTCATGCGATGCGTTGGCGAACAAGCGAACGACCGGTCCCCTTACGGGAACCGGTCGTTCACGTGGCGGTTTTACGCCCAGGTGGTGAGGCGTTTGGGGTTCTCCAGGACGGCTGCGATGTCGGCGAGGAACTTGGAGCCGAGTTCGCCGTCGATGAGGCGGTGGTCGAAGGAGAGGGCGAGGGTGGTGACCTGGCGGGCTTTGACCTTGCCCTTGTGGACCCAGGGCTGGAGCTTGATCGCGCCGACGGCGAGGATCGCGGATTCGCCGGGGTTGAGGATGGGGGTGCCGGTGT
>NZ_JBFBAV010000017.1:0-160042 GCF_040689505.1 Streptomyces sp. NPDC051211 | reverse complement strand
TCGAAGCCCCCGGTTCCGGCCCCCGCCGGCAGCTCGGCGACGTCCGCCGGGATGTCGAAGACCGTCCAGTGCCAGAACCCGCTGCCGGTCGGTGCATCCGGGTCGTAGCACGTGACCGCGTAGCTGCCGGTGCCCTCCGGTCCGGCAGACCAGCCGATCTGCGGCGAGGAGTTGCCCTTCGCGTACACATGGGCGTCCGGGAGGGTCCCGCCGTCGCTCAGGTCCGTGCTGCTCACCGACAGCTCGGGCACCTGCGGGTGGAAGTCGTGCGGCAGCGGACGCCGTTGCACCTGATCACTCAACTTCTTGGTCCTTCTTCGTGTCTACAAGGGGTGTTCCCCGGGGCCCGGGGCACGTGCCCATCGGAGCACGAATCCGGCGGGGGGCGGGTGTCGCCGGGAGGATCGTGCAAGAACCCGCGACCTTTACCCGGCACGAGGCGCGGGAGTCGCATCGAGGGCACGTCTCCGAGCGCCGGCAGCAGCGACGCTCTTCCCACGGGCGCACTGATCCGACGGCACATCGCCGCCCCCGCCGGCACCGGAACACGGTGGCTTCTGCGACGCCTGGCCTGGCCCTCCTGCGATCCCGTCCGCCGTGGGGCATCAAGTGGGTCCACCCCACAACGGACGGCCTGACCGTACATTTCGAGGGGGACGGCATGGCCAGGGAGCCGGCTCGTGCACTGCCACCGCAGGCAGATCCGTCCGGCGAGTTGTACGGCGTCCCCGGTGCACGGTTCTCGCCGGCTTCCCCCGAGGGCATCACGATGATCTGGCTGGGCGCACCAGCCCGCATTCTCTCCGGCCCGCTGCCTGCCCCTCGTAGCCACGGATGACTCGGCCGCAAGCCTCACGGGAACTCTTGGGCACGAGGTGAGTTCGCCGATGCTGTGCGATCCCAGGCTGCGCGGGCTCAATGAGGCCAGCCCGCGTGACGGCGCCGACTTCAGGGCGGACGGGAGACCCGGCCGCCCTGAAGCCTGTCCGCCTCTATCAGGTCACGGTGCACACGGGCCGGGGAACATCGGCCACGGTGAGATCGCTGATCACGATCCGGTGGTCGTCGGTGGGCGTATGCAGCATGCAGCTACGGAAGTTCACGCGCCGGCCGAGGATGTAGTCGTACTTGGACTCCTCGGGAGTATTGGGCGGCCCGGTACGCGGGAGGGTCTTGGTGCACCGAGGATCCTTAACCGGTCCGCAGAACTGGTCGACGTCCTTGAACCCGGCCTGCCAGATCGGGTTCTGATCTTTGTGGCGTGCGGCCGGGTGTTGAGGTCACCGAGAATCAGAACGCGTCGGTGGATGGCGGCGGTCGCCAGTTCTTCGGCCTGCCGCTTCCTCAGTTCTTCGGGACGCGGTGCACTGAGGTGCGTGTTGAACACCCGGACCCACTGGCCGTCGATCTTCGTGTGGAAGGACTGCATGCCACGCGCCCCCCACCATCTCTCGTCCTCGCTGTAGCCCTTCCTGTAGTGCCTCTCGACCTGGGTGCCTTTCGCGTAGAGGACCGCTGTGCCCGCCCGACCCGGGCACAGCGGGTGGAAGGCGGTCAGCCCGATCCGGAGGTCATATTCCAGGCCCGCTGCCCTGAGCAGCAGAAGAGCCTCATCGATGTCGTTCCGGCAGGACTCCTGTAACGCGACTACTTGCGGCCGAAAATGCTTTATTTGTGCCGCGATCGACTTCGGCGTGCCAAGTTTCTGCCCGTTCGTGTTCCACGTCATGAACCGGTTGGGGATCGGCTTCAGGGGTTCCTCGCCAGCGGCGGTGTACGCGGGTCCGGCGTACGCGGGCGTCACGAGCCCCGCCACCACCGCCATCGACCCGATCAGCCACACCTTCGTCGCGCGCCATGCTGTGCTGCTTGGCCTACCCACGTTTCCCCCTGTTCCTTGAGGACTCACCGAGTCCCATGCGGACTCACCGACGAACGTAGGAACACCGCCTTACGGAAACCTTCGGGGAACCTTGAACCCTCGAATCCACGCCTAAGATCCGGACATGTCCTTCCGTACCGTCGCGCCGCTCATCCAGACCCTGGCTCTGGTGCTGGCCGGCTGCAGCGGGGGCCGGGGTGCGGAGGACGCTCGGGGCCGCCGGACTGCGGATCCTCGATGCCTCCTCGTGGTCGCCTCTCGTCCGGGTTTGGCCGGACCGGCCGAACCCGGCCCCCGGTCACGTGCGGCCGGTCAACGGCGTCTTGTACGACGCCCTACCCACCGAGTACGTACCCGCGTCGTCGCGAGTTGCTAGGGCCCCGCCGGCCCGCCAGCTGGGTGCTACACAAACCGGCGGTCGCCGGTTTTGGTCTGAACCGGGTCTTGGCGGGGTCAGCGGGCGAGGGAGACGGCGAAAGGCTTGAAGCCCTGTCGGCGCAGGACGTGGGGCACGACCAGGATCATGGCTTCGGTGGCGCGGGCTGTGGTGATGTCGCCGAGGTCCTCGATCCGTTCGGGCTGCCAGCCCAGGTCGCCGAGCAGGCCGGTGACGGTCGTCTTCGCGTGTTCGTCGTCGCCCGAGACATAGACGGTCGGTGGGGTGGCCAGGGTTTCGGGAGCGGTCATGACCATGAACAGCATGGTGTTGAGGGTCTTGACCACATGGGTGTCGGGGAGGGCGGCCTGGAGCTTCTCGGCGAGGCTGCTGCCGGGGTAGCACAGGTCTCCGGGCAGGCCGTCACCGGCGTCGCGGGTGGCGTTGGAGACGTCGATGAGGATCTTGCCGGCGAGTTCGGTGCGCAGACCGGCCAGGCGGTCGAGGGAGCTGTCGCCGGGCGTCGCGTTGATCACGATGTCCGCGGTGCGGGCGGTGGTGCGCTGGTCGGCGAAGGAGACGCGGGGGCCCGTGCCTTCGGCAGCCGCTGTGGTCTCTTCCGTCGGGCTCCGGCGGCCGAGGGTGACGTGGTGTCCGGCCGCGGAGAGCTTGCCGGCGAGGTTGGCGCCGACGCGGCCGGCGCCCAGGATGCCGATGCTTGTCATGAGGTGATGCTCTTTTCGGTATCGGGTGGGAAGAGCGGAGGTGCCCGGTCAGGCGATCGGTGAGAGGACCTTGAGGGCGGCGGCGTGGATGCCGGGGGCGGCGGCCAGGAAGTCGCGGCTGGCGGTGTTCCAGGGTTCGCCCGCCAAGTCGGTGACGGTGCCTCCGGCCTCGGAGACCAGCAGGGCGCCGGCGACCAGGCCTGAGCGGACGTCGGAGAACTGCCAGAACGCGTCCATGCGTCCGGCGGCGACGTAGATGAGCTGCATCGTGGCGGGAACGGACACGCGCACGACCAGGCCGTTGATGAGCATGGCGGTGACGGAGTCACCGATCCGCCTGAAGGTGCGCTCGTCCTCGCCGGGTTTGGCCTGACCGGTACCGATGAGCGCGGCGCCCATATCGGTCTTGGCGGACACCTTCAGCGGTCGGTCGTTCAGGCGGGCACCTCCGCCGGCGACGGCGGTGTAGGTGTCGCCGGTCAGCGGCAGGTGGACGACGGTGAGTACTGGCTGGTTGTCGCGGACCAGGGTGGCGGTGACGGCCCAGTCCTCCATGCCGTGGACGTGGTTGATGTTGCCCTCGGCGGGGTCGACGACCCACCACTCCCCGGGCGGGAGCGCGCCGCCGGCCAGCTCGTCCTCGGCCCACTGCGATCCTCGCCGGGCCTGCAGCAGCGGTTCCCGCAGCACGTCCAGCACCGCGTCGTCGTTGGCGTGTATCTCCTCGACGACCTCGTCGAGGCTCACTCCTCGGGCGTGCGACGTGTAGCGGTCGCGCAGCGTGAGGCCGGCGGCCTTCACCGCGGCGGTAACGTCGGACATGAGCGTCGTGTCGGCGTCGAAAGGCATGGTTGTGCTCATGGTGGGCTCCCTGGGTTCGGTCGATGCGGGGCGGGCTAGTGCCCCACCCGCACTTCCGAAGTTAGGTCCCCTGACGGTTAACAACAAGTGCATGGTTTTCACTCGTAGAGTTACTCTCATGCAACTGGATCTGAACCTGCTCACCGCCCTGGACGCCCTGCTGGAAGAGGGCAGTGTCGCCGGCGCCGCAGCCCGCCTCCACGTCACCGCACCGGCGATGAGCCGCTCACTGGGCCGCATCCGCAAGGCCACCGGTGACCAGATCCTGGTCCGCACCGGCCGCAGCATGGTCCCCACCACCCGCGCGCTGGCCATGCGCGCCCAGGTCCACGCCCTCGTGCAGCAGGCCCACCAAGTTCTGTCCGCGCAGCAGGAACTCGACCTGGCGGCTCTGGAGCGTGTATTCACCGTGCGCTGGCACGACGCCCTGACCGCCGCTTGCGGCACCGCCCTGATCACCGCCGTCCACCGCCAGGCCCCTGGTGTCCAGCTGCGCCTGCCCGCCGAACCCGGCACGGACACCCCCGAGCTCCGCCGGGGTGAGGTCGACCTCGAATCAAGCTCCAGCGCTCCGACGCTCTCCGACATCCGCCACCGCCTCGTCGGCAGGGACCGGCTGGTCATCGCCGTCCGCCCAGGCCACCCGCTCACCGAAGGCCCGCTGAGCCTCGAGCGCTACGCGGCCGCCGAACATCTCACCGTCTCGCGGCGCGGAGGCCTGCGCGACCAGATCGATGACGCCCTGACCACGCGCGGCCTCGAACGACGCGTCGTCGCCGCCGGGCCCACCGCCGCCTTCGCTCTGCAACTCGCGCTCGAAACCGACCTGGTCGTCACCCTTCCGGACGCGGTCACCCGCACGGCACGGGACCAGCTCGGCCTGATCACGCTGCCGCTGCCACACCCGCTGCCCGACGTCCCCCTGTACCTGCTGTGGCACCAGCGCTATGACGACGACCGTGCCCACACCTGGCTACGCGAAACGGCCGCCGAAACCGTCCAGGCACTATTCGCATCACCGACCGCCTCTCAACGGCCCCTCACCCATCGGTCCCGGCAGTAACGGATGCGCCCGGGGAAGGGCCCGCGGCAGCTGACTCCCGGTCTCGTGAACATCACCAATTCGCGCGAGCGTGCGACTCCCCATCTCATGTCGAAACGACGCCGTAAGTCAGGTTCTGGCTCAACTTCTGTGGTGACGGCTCGACGCTCAGTTGATCGGAACGCTGCACGACGGGAACAGCAGGTCAGTGTGTTGGTCCGACGCGGGCACGAGCGCACACGGCGCAGCTCCACAGAAGTTGAGCCAGAACCGTAAGTCACGTACACCGCGGGGTGCGTTGGCCGGACTCCGGTCTCGAGACCGAATCAGGGCTGCACAGCAACAGCTGCGCAGCCCTGATTCAGTACGCCTCAGGATCCCCGCCGGCGTCACCGGACACGTCGGGCGTCCGCCGTTCGGTCGGTGCGGGCTGCCGCACGCGTCGATCGCGGTCCCCTCGGTTCTGCTGGCGGGGCGGGAAGGGTCAGGCCGGGTTGATGTTCTCCGCCTGGGGGCCCTTCTGGCCCTGGGTGACGTCGAACGTCACGCTCTGGCCCTCCTGGAGCTCACGGAAGCCCGAGGAGTTGATCGCCGAGTAGTGGGCGAAGACGTCCGGGCCGCCGCCGTCCTGGGCGATGAAGCCGAAGCCCTTCTCCGCGTTGAACCACTTCACAGTTCCCGTAGCCATGTCTCATGCCTTCCAGTCGATGGACGCCTCCCACACCTTGCGGGAGGCGGAGGTGATCGCCCTGGTTCCTGCGGCACAGCACAGCAAAACGCCCACGCCGAAAGCGTGGGCAAAGGGGAACTTCCGAACCACGACAGCTGACGCAGACGGTACACGTCCGCACATGCTGTCACCATAGGAAATGAGTACACGTCATGCCTCGGACCGAGTGCGCGCAGGTCCAAGGGCCGGCAGGCGCGCCCCGGCTCAAGCCGCGGCCGTTGGGTTCGCTGATTCGGCGGCGCGCCGGTATTCGGCGTTGATGCGCTGGGCTTCCTCGAGCTGGTCTTCGAGGATGACGATCCGGCAGGCGGCCTCGATGGGGGTGCCCTGGTCGACGAGTTCGCGGGCGCGGGCGGCGATGCGCAGCTGGTAGCGGGAGTAGCGGCGGTGTCCGCCGGCCGAGCGGAGCGGGGTGATCAGGCGGGCTTCGCCGATGGCGCGGAGGAAGCCCTGGGTGGTGCCGAGCATGTCGGCGGCCCGGCCCATGGTGTAGGCGGGGTAATCGTCGTCATCGAGACGGCCGAACGAGTCGTCTGCTGTCATTGCACCTCTCTGTGGAACGCGTGGAGGGGCCCTGGTGCCGTACGGCACCAGGGCCCCGAAGGAACTGCTACACCATCTGCCGGCCCTGATACTGCGCCGGCCTACTGTTTCCGCAAACCCGACCGAGATGCTGTCGGGGGTGCGGGGATCGCGGTTGCTCGACCGGAGACCACCTCACTATCGATGTCTGCGGTACCCGGGCTCAAGACGTACGCCCGGGCGATCCTGATGGCGCTCGGCTCCTCCGTTCTTCCCTCTGGATCAATCACTTACCAAACGGGAACTGCATACTGCTGAACTGCTTGTACTGCCGGTGTTGCGTACTGCTGGTGGCCTCACACAGCGCCACTTCGGCAGCCAGCCCCGTCGCCCGTCCTGCATCTGCTCTGGCTTAGAACCCCACTGCCGAACCTCCCGGTGCGCGCGCCCGCAGCCGACGCCTTCACCGAGGTACCACTCACTTACTTCACTGCTGGGTACTGCCACTGCGTTAACTGCGGTACTGCTCACGGCGGCCCCTGATCACTGCGGGCCACCCGGTCCGGTCGTCAGTCCCGTCGCCGTCCTGCAACAACACTGGCTTCGGCACTCCACCACCGCACCGTCCTGCGAACCGCAACTACCTGTACTGCGGGTACTGCTGCCCGGCAGTTCGTCTCTGCCTGGCCCTGCGGTCTCTCTGGGCTACGAGAGAAACCATAACCACGACACCACCCAATGTCTACTCCAGCCGACACAGATTTCTGCGCGTTCGCCGATCAGGTAATCGGCCTCGAACAATGACACGGACAGGCGCGAGGGGGGCCGTCACTGGATTACCCGCCACAGCCCAGGGCACAAGCACCACGCGGGCACCAGCGGGCATTGACGATCCAGAGACCAGGGTGAACCTCATGGACACGACGAGCGTCAACCTCGCAACCGCCCGCTCCACCGCCTCCGTCGCCGACGCCCGCGAGAGCGCCCGGGACTTCCTCGACCGCCTCGTACACCCGATCGCAGCCGAGGCCGCCGACACTGTGGATGCTGGTCGTCTCGGAACTCGTCACCAACGCCCTGCACCACGCAGGCGGCGCCTGCACCCTGGACCTGACCGCGCACCCGGACAGCATCAAGGTCGCTGTCCATGACCCCAGCCCGCAGGCACCGCGCATGCGCACCCCCGACCTGAATGGCGGCACCGCAGACTTCGGCTGGCCCATGGTCAGCCGCCTCGCCCACGCCACCGCAGTCACCCACAGGCCGTCCGGCGGCAAGACCGTACGTGCCGTCCTCCCCCGATAGACCCATCGCAGCGCTTCTCCCGCCTGGCGGCATCGCCGCAATGGGCCGACGTCGTTGAACCGGGCGCATCGCTCGCGAGGCCGTTCCCGAGCCGGTCCCGCCACCCGGTCCTGGCCTGCCCGAGGCCAGGACCACCATGTCCTCGAACACCACCCGTGCGGCCCGCCTGATCGAGCTGGTGCGCGCACGACCGCCGGGCCGAAGATTGTCGTGGCTCTGTCCGCCCAGCCGCGCAGCAACTCCTCATCCCCAGTCCCAGGCGACCCAGCCGCCACCGACAGCGCGGGCTTGCCCAGGGTCGCCCCGCCGGGTCCGGAGCAGCACCCGCCCGCCGGGGTCGGCCGGGCTGAACAGCAGCGCCCGGTGACCGTCGAACTTCTGCTCAAAAGCCACCCGGACCGCAGCACGGCTGGGCCCGGCAGCCGCTCCGCGGCCTGCGCCAGCATCGGTTCAACCGGCGGGTCTGAGCACCATCCCCGCGGCCTCCTCGCTCGCCCCTCTTCCAGAGTCGGCCAGAGCGGCCACGAGCGGCCGGGCGGGGCGGCCGCCGCATCATCCGTCCGAGGGGCCCGGCGGGGCCGTCAGAAGGAGTGTCGTCAAAGTGGCGTCGGCCGCCCGAAGGCCAGACGGGACCTTGACGACACGACCCAGGACCCCGCCGGTGTCGCGTCCGGCCCCGCCGGGTCCTAGTGGCCGCTCGGGGCTCCGCGCGTCGGCCCGCGGAACTTTTCTCCAAGACGGGGCGGCCCGGGGTCCGTCAGGGTGGGGGCATGCACAGCGACGAAGTGGATGCCGAGGCCGGAGCCGTGGCCGTGGACCGTGGTTCCGACGGCGACCGTGGAGCCGGCAGTGGGTGGGAAGTAGTGCGGCCCGGCGGCGCGCCTGCCGTTGCCGGTGTCCGGATGGCCGGATTCCGGGATCGCGTCGGCCGGGCACTGGACCTGCGGGTGCTGCCCCAGCCTGCCGTGGTCGTCGTCATTGGTCTGGGGAACGACCCGTTCACGGTCGAAGGTGGCACCGGGCAGCGACCCTCGACGAGCCCGAACCCTCATCCGAGCCTGGTCGCGTCGTTGTCGCCCGGTCCCGCGCGGATCCGCGGCCGGGACGTCGAGTGCATCGAGATGTGCCTGTCGCCCGGCGCCGCTTACGCGCTGCTGGGTGTGTCGCCGCACGAACTGGAGGGGGCGGTCGTCGGCCTGGAGGACCTGTGGGGGCGGCAGGAACGGCAGCTCCGCGAACGGGTGGCCGCCGCCACCGCGTGGCAGGAACGTTTCACGCTGGTCAGCGAGTTCCTCATCCGCCGGGCCGCCCGGGTCCCGTCGATGACACCCGAGGTCGCCGGTGTGTGGGACACGATCGTGGCGCACGGGGGCCGGGTACGGGTCGACGACCTCGCCGCGTCCTGCGGGTGGAGCCGCAAGCGGCTGTGGTCCCGGTTCAATGCCCAGATCGGCCTCACCCCCAAGCGCGCCGCCATGCTCGTCCGCTTCGACCAGGCCGCCCGGGCCCTGCGCGCGGGTGGCAACGCCGCGGACGTCGCCCTGGCGCACGGATACGCCGACCAGTCCCACCTCCACCGCGACGTCCTCGCCTTCGCCGGGTGCACGCCCGCTGCCCTGGCCGGCCTCTGACCTGCACCCCCGAACATCACAGCCACCCATCCCGACGAGGAAGGAAGTCATCCGTGAGCACCATAGACACAGCTGCTACCCAAGAGGCCATGGCCGACCGAGGTCTGATCGTCCAGCTCGCCTTCGGCAGCATGGCCTCGCAGACTTTGCGCGCCGCATTGCGGCTCGGAGTCTTCGACCTGATCGGCGACGGCCGGCGGCCGACCAGCGAGGTAGCCGCCGACGCAGGAGCCGAGCACCAACCCATGACGAGGCTGTTGCGCGCCCTCGCCGGTCTGGGCCTGATGGAGGAGCACGAACCCGACGCGTTCTCAGTGACTGCCGCCGGCGCCCTTCTCGATTCCGGCCGCCCCGACTCGCTCGTCTCGTTCGTCCGGATGTTCACCGACCCGGCGATCGTGCGGGCCTGGGACGGCCTGGACAGCAGCGTCCGCACCGGCGGCATCGCGTTCGACGCCGTCTTCGGCACCGACTTCTTCAGCTATCTCGGCCGACACCCCGAGCTGTCCGCCGACTTCAACGCGGCGATGAGCCAGGCCTCCGAGGAGACGGCCGCCGTGCTGCCGCACGCTTACGACTTCGGCCGCTTCACTTCGGTCACCGACGTCGGCGGCGGCGACGGAAGCGTCCTGGCCGGCATACTCGCCGCGCACCCGGCGCTCACCGGCGTCCTCCACGACACCAAGGACGGCCTGGCCCAGGCACCGAAGACGCTTGACCGGCACGGGGTGGCGGACCGCTGCTCCCTGGCCGCAGGCGACTTCTTCCGCTCCGTGCCCGGCGGCTCGGACCTGTACCTGATCAAGAGCGTCCTGCACGACTGGTCGGACGATCAAGCGGTCACGATCCTCGGCCACTGCCGCGAGGTACTGCCGCCCGGCGGCCAAGTCCTGATCGTGGAGCCGGTGCTTCCCGAAGTCGTCGGTACCGGCGCCGCTGCGCACGCCGCAGACGGCGGGATCACTTACCTCAGCGACCTCAACATGCTGGTGAACCTGGGCGGGAGGGAACGTACCCGCAAGGACTTCGAAGAGGTGTGCCACCGCGCGGGACTGTCCGTCGTGTCGGTGACCCCGCTCCTGGAGGCGGCCCCCTTCTACCTGATCGAGACCATGGCCTGCTGACCACGAGCGCGCACCGGGGCCGGGGGCCGACTGACCCGCAGGACACGGCCCGCGGGCGCCCTAGGGGCGGCGGCGGTGGCGCCGCAAACGGCGTGGCCGTCTGCAGGGCGGCGGGCCACCGGTCCGGGTGCCCGCGGTGGCCCGACCTGGCGAAGCAGGATCCCGAAGCGCGGCTCGTGGCCTTGTTCGCCGGCTCGCGGGCGGCCTGCGCAATGGCAGGCCCGATGGGACCCGGCTATCCGGCTTGAGCGGCAGCCGATGCATCGTTCGCTCGGCGGCGTCGGTAGTACGCGACGGTGAGAATCGCCAGGAGCGGGCCCCAGGCGAGGAGCGGGGCGTACGTCGTCCACAGCGCCCAGGCCGCCGGACCGCTGGTGGGGGAACCGTTGCCGTTCTCGTTCATCGGCTCCACGAAACCGAAGATCTCGTTCAGCACGCCGTACGCGCAGAACATCATGATCAGCGCTGCCCCGAGTGCGGCCGGAATGACCACCGCCAAAATCGGGATCCGTCTACCGCGCAGCCCCGGCACCCAACGCGGGACGACTTCGCCCCACGGCCGCACCAGCCCGAGGGCGAGCAGCGCGAGTCCTTCGGAGACCATGGACAGCCCGATCACGTACGGGCGTTCCCACGCCGCCCATTGGTAGTCCGCGTCGTAGCCGGCCAGGCCCAGCACCAGCGCGACACGCCACAACCCAGATGGCAGGACACACAGCGGGATGGCATGAGCCATCCTGACCGCCCAGCGGGGAACGGGCTCGACCGGCTTGCCGCCGACCGGCGCGCCGACTGACATCTCGGCTGCCGTTGCTGCTGCTGTGTCCCTGGCATGCGTGGTCATATGTGCCCCCCGGCGAGATCTGACGTTGTCGATCTTCGCGTGCGGGGTGGGTGCTCAGCATCCGCCGCAAGGTTGACCCGGCGGGCGACCACAGGATGACACCGCCGGCGCCGGCGCGAGCGGGTTTCTCCAGTAACTTGCACCATGGTGTCGGCAAACGTGCGCGGCGGCACGCAGCACATCCTCGATGCGCTCGACGTCCTGCACACCGGCCGCCTCGCCCTCGCATGCACGACGGCGCGTTCTCCGCGATGACCTCACCGCACGCCACCCGCGTACTGAAGAGCTGCTGTCCACCGTGAAGTTCATGGTGCAGACCCTCGCGGCCGCCGGAGAACTCCAGCGCGACCTCCAGCGCGAGCTGACCTACGACGGGCTGCGGGCCACCGAGACCAAGGGCAACAAGGGCGGGCGCCGCCCGGCCGTCAGGGACGAGAAGGCCGGCGCCGTGCGCACCGCGTACCGGGGCGGCCCGTCCATCGCCAGCCTGGCCCGCGAGCACGACGTCAGCCCCGGGCCATCCTTACGGCCGTCGCCGGCCTCATGCCCGAGCACACCGCCGGCCATCAGGGCACCCCGGCCCCGGAGCTGCCGGTCACCCTCGACATGCCGGGAAAGGTCGCCGACTTCCTCTGCGGGGCCGAACCGGACCCCGCAGAGGAAGTCGCGCTCGACCAGGGCGTGACTGTACGGCGCGGCCAGGGCTACACGCTCCGCGTCAGCGCCATGCTCGTCGTCCTCGTGTCCTTGAGGACGGACACGATGGTGTCCTTCAGAGGGCTGGTGTTCAGACGGTGGAGAGCGAAGTGGATCCAGGGCCAATGCGTGTCCGGGATCGGTCCGGTTCGCCGCTCCCGCGTATAACGTAACGTCATGCTCGGTTGTGGGTCCGGAAGTTTCTGGTAATCAGAATAGGCACGACCCGCGACCGGATCCACCACCGCGAGGAGATCAGCCGGCTCAAGGTCGCCGTCTTCCACCACCTCGACCATCCCGGCGCCCGCCAGGCCATCCAGGTCGTCCGCTGGAGACGCCAGTTGAGCACCGGGAAGCTGACTATCGAGCGGGTCTCCCTGGTCACCAGCCCGGTCGTCTTCGACGCCACGCCGGCCGAGCTCGCCGCCTGGATCACGGGCCACTGGTGCATCGAGAATCTCCTGACACCACGTCCGCGACCGGACGTTCCGCGAGGACGAGTCCAAGGTCCGCACCGCCACCCTGCCCCGCGCCAGGGCCAGCCTGCGCAACCTCGCCATCAGCACCTTCCGCCAGAACGGCAAGACCAACATCGCCGCCGCCCTCCGCCACACCAGCCGCTGCTACCACCGACCGCTGTCCACCCTCGGCCTCACATGATCAACTCGGACAGAACCCGATCATGCAACGCCCCCTGACCCACACCCATCCCCAGTCACCCACGGATGCCACCGGCGACGAGGCGGGGGATGATCAGATTGTGGAAGGGCTGGATCGCCTTGAAGTACAGGCGTCCGGCCAGGTTGTGGAACCGGATGACCGTGGTGAACACGCCTTCCAGCCCGCCGGAGGCAGACGGGCGCACCGCGAAAGAGGCACGGAAGTCCAGGTGCTTGTCGTCCTCTCCGCCCAGAACCTCTTCCTCGCTCACCGACCGCACCAGGATGGGCCCCAGCTTCCGTCCGGGCTCGATCCGGATGTCCGGCACGGCGACGCGCTCCTGGGAGTGGAGCCCGAAGGGCGCCGTGATCTTGTCGCGCAGGTCCAGGAGCCGGTGTACCCACTCCGGGGTTGCGGCGAGGACTCTGTGGGCGAACTCGGCGGCGCTGGTGCCCGCGGGGATGTCCACGGCCACCGCGTCCACGTGGTCGTAGCCGCCGAGACTCGCCACAGCCCTCTCCATGACGGGCCTCGCGTTCCTGCGGACTCGCGTATCAGCCACGGCTCTTCAGCCGTGCGGCGAACGCACGCGCCGACGTACACACGATCAAAGACGTCACAACGAACTCCCCCCTCGTGATCCGTACCGCGCCGGTCATAATCCTAGCCACCCGACGGGGATGCCTTCTCGCGGGCAGGCTCGCGATCCTGGGCGCACGTCCCGCATGCCGCGTGCCCGATATCCCCGCCGCCTGCCGCCACACCGAGAGCCTGAACCAGTACGCCAGTCGGGCGGATGAGGCCAAGATGGGCTACCTCGACTTTCTCGACCTGGTCCTGGCCGAGGAGCTCGCTGTTCGTGACGACCGGCGTTTCCGCCAGGGCCTGCGGCTGTCCAAGCTGCCGCACCACAAGACGCTTGACGAATACGACTTCGGCTTCCAGCCCGAACTCGCCCCCCAAGATCAAGGATCTGGCCACCCTCGCCTTCGTCGAGGCCAAGGCCAACGCGGCCCTGTTGGGACCGCCCGGGGTCGGCAAGACACACATCGCGGTCGCGCTCTCGGTCGCCGCCTGTCGGGCCGGCTTCTCGGTCTACTTCACGACCCTCGACGACATGCTCCGTCAGCTCAAGGTCGCCGAGGCAGCCGGACGGCTCAATAGCAAGCTCCGAACCTATCTCCGCCCCGGCGTCCTCGTGGTTGACGAGGTCGGTTACCAGCCGCTGGAACGGGCCGAAGCGAACCTGGTGTTCCAGGTGATCTCCAAGCGCTACGAGAAGGGCTCGATCATCCTGACTTCGAACAAGACCTTCAGCGAATGGGGGCAGGTGTTCGGTGACGAGGTCCTCGCGACGGCCATCCTCGACCGGCTCCTGCACCACTGCGACGTCGTGTCCATCAACGGTCCCAGCTATCGGCTGAAGAACCGGCTCGCCGCCATCGAACGCGACACAAGCGCCGCTTGATCAACCACACCGATCGAGAGGTCAGGCCACCGCCCACGGCTCAGCACGCCAGCCGGGCAGTTCTTTGTCCAGCCATTCCTCGACGGCCCACCGCCAAGGGGAGGTGGGGTCGCTGTCGGCGACATCAGCCCAGGTGTCGGCCGCCAGGTCCGGGTCAACGACCAGCATGCCGAGGTAGTCGTCGAAGTCGTCAGCGACTTTCGTGAACACTCCCGTCGATAGGTATCCGGGCTGATGGATGCCATGGACGAAGGCGTGGAGCTGGCCATGGGTGGCGGGGTTCAGGTCGAGGAACAAGGTGTCGCTGCCGCCGTTGCGCGCGATCGGGAGAAGGCCGGCCAGCGGGACCTCGGCGGCGAGCCACCCATCACGGCTTCGGCGGTATTCGCCGAGCAAGGTGCCCCAGTCGTATTTGCCATCGTCGTCAGGGCCGAGCCACGCCCGATCCGTGGGCCTCTACGGAATGAGCACCTGCCGTTCTTCGCATGCGACAGAGCCAGTGCAGCTGATCCTGGGGTTCGGCAACGTCGGTGAACGCGCCATCACGGCAGGCACGCTAGAGCAAGCGCAGCGCGGACACCTGGCGGCTTTGTCGGAATCCGCCTCGCGGAATCCAGCACGAGGCCGAGCTCCGCCTCGCCACCGCGCGCCTGGAAAACGTGCTCGAGCACGACGGGGCCCAAGTGGTCCCGCGCCACCTGCTCGCCCACTGCCTCCACCACGCAGGCCTCCAGACCGGGGCACGCGAGCAGTGCCGGCGTCCGGGCCCGTGGTGCGGCGCCTTCCCGTGGAATCACGAAGCCGACAGCGAGGAAGCGGTCCGCCGCTTCGACGCCGCCCGTAGCAAGTCCGCACTCGCGGCCGCAAGACAGCCCGGCGCCCAACCCAGCCCGGATTGACCAGCCAGACGAGGTGCGTGGACGACTGACTGGCATCGACCGGGGCGATCGACGGGAGGCGGATGCCCGGCCGTCGGTCGGTGGAGTCCGGCAGCTTCGCGTGCCAGGACCTGTCCTTGCGTTGCGGTCTCTCCCGCGGGGCTCCCGCAGTCGCTACTCTCGATGTATGACTACTGATCTGTCGGTATCGGTGACCGGCGATGCAGCGGTGAGGGTGCGCACGGCGGCCGAGCGCGCCGGTCTGCCCGTCGCGGCGTATGTGAGTCAGGTACTGGAAGCCGCCGCCGGTGGGAGCCCCGCGGACCGCGAAGTACGGGCCCGGGCTGCCGCGCGCACTGGATACCAGGCGTGGGACCGGGCCGGCAGGCCTGAGGACGACGGCATGTCCATGGACGAGGTCTTCGGCCGGTGAGTGAGTTCACCGCCCGCTTCTCCCGCGAGGTGGGCCAGGCCATCAAGTCGCTCGCCGACCCCGGAAAGGCTGACCTGCAGGCAGCCGTACGGCAGGCGTGCGCCGACCCGTACTCGTGGCCACAGGCCGACAAGTACGAGTTGGACGAGACGGTACGCGTCATTTCCACGCCCACCGCCATCGTCCACTACGTCATCATCCCAGGGATGAACCCCCACCTGTGGATATTCGCGATCACATTCTGAACGTCGGACCAGCGCCGACGGCCCCTTCGCGATTGAAGCAAAGCGGGTGCACGCGTGGAGGGCCTACCCCAGCAGGACCAGGTGTGGGAGCGCAGGTAGTGCCCACCCCCGCCGGATTGGTCGCAGGGCTGAAGTGGCGTTCGGGCATGAGCATGCCGCCCCAGCAGTCCCCCGGCCGGTACGGCCCCCGCAGCCCCCCAATCCGTACGGTGGACAGCAGTGAGCCTCCGCCGACTTGAAGTCGCAGGTCAAAGGGCTGGTGTGACCGGTTCTCGGGTTGCTCACGCTGGTCGTGGGCGGGAGTCCGCGGAGAAGATCATCCGTCAGCGGTTGACTTCGAGGTTCGTCAGGACGAGCAGAGCGCGCAGGAGTTGGGTGGCGAGTGCGGGATCGGCACGGAGTTTGGCGAGGATCCGCCAGTTCTTCAGGTGAGCGAAGCCGTGCTCGACCGGTGCACGTCCGACGGCGAGGACTCGGTTGGCTTCCTTCTGGCCTGGGGTGAGCTTGTGGGTGCGGGTGGCGGCGTAGCCGGTGACGATCACTGGGTCGTGGATGTTGTTGTCCAGGCCGCGGAAGCCGCGGTCGGCCAGTGCCCCGAGGCCGGCGGCGCGCAGGTGGGCCAGGATGTGGTCGTGGCGGGCGGCGGTGTTGTCGTGGGTGCGGCCGGGCCGGGCGGCGGATATCCAGATCAGGCGGCCCTTCTCGTCGGTCAGGGCGAGGAAGTGCAGGCCATGGCTGCGGTGCTTACCGGAGTAGTTCCGTCGGTCGGCCTTGCCGGTGCGGCGCTGGGTGCGGATGAGGGTACCGTCGATCAGGACCAACTCCCCGCCCTGCTTGGCGAGCTTCTTCAGGGCGCGGTCCAGGCGCGGGGCCTGGGCGGCGAGCAGTCCGATCAGCTCGTCCCGCCAGCGGCGGACGGTGGACTCGGACACGTCGTTGCCACCGGCCATGTCGGCCAGGCGCTGGTCGTGGCGCAGTACGGCCAGGACGATCACCGCGATCTTCCCCGGCGGCAGGATCCGCCACCTGGGCCGGATCACCTTCAGATGGCGCCGCAGCAGATCGGCGAGGTGGTTGACGGTGCGCGTGGACAGCGGCAGACGACACTGGTAGAGAAGCGGGCAGGTGTCCTCGGCGAGCTCTTTGGTATTCGTCACACAATTCCAACGGCCGCCGGGGGCACCCCGGTTACGCCCGTCCCGAGCCGTTCCGAGCGGCGGTGCTCCCGGTCACAGGCGGGTGGTGAACCGGCCGTCGGGCAGTTTCCGCAGCCGGCCGCGATCGACGAGTCTGACCAGCTTGCTGCGTAGCGGTTCCAGCTTGGCCTTCACGGTGACGTTCACCCCCACGACCTCGCCGACCTCGCGGGCCATGACCGGTCCGGCGGCCTGCCGCACGGCGGTGATGATGCGCTGGTAGTCCCAGGGAAGCGAGCCCTCCTCCACACCCGGTTCGCGGTGCGGGATCAGCATCACTGCTCGTCCGGCCACCTGCCCGGGCATCGGCCCGGCCGAGGCGCGTTCCTCGGCGAGCTGCCCAGTCATCCGTTCAAGGACACGTTCGGCGACGGCGAGTTCGTCCCTCTCGGCCCGCACCTCCGCCAGCTGTTTGGCCAGCTGTTCTTCGAGTTCGTCCAGTTCCGCGCGCCGCGCGGTGATCCGTTCCAGCAGCTCGGGATCCAGCATCCACCAGATCGTAGAAGGCCGCCCGGGTCACGGTGAGCGGGAACCGACAAGTCGGCCCCTGAAGATGGAGATGGGGGGCCTCGAACTGACAAGGATGTGCCCAGCGTCGCTCGACTCAGAGCACGCGCTGGTACCGGAGCTCAGCGAGTGTGATCCCGTCGTAGACGTCGTCCTGAGCCGCACCGTCAGCCTGGTAGCCGGCCCGCTCGTAGAAGCGCTGGGCCCCCTGGTTGTCACAGAGAACCCACAAAGCTGACGCCTTGAAGCCCTGGCCCTTCATTTGAGCATGTGCCTCACCCAGGAGGATCCGGCCGATGCCCTGGCCGATCAGGTCCGGCGAGATGTACAGGGCGTAGACCTCTCCGACCCGTTCCACACCGGGCATCTCACTTCGACACGGCCCGAAGCAGATCCACCCCACCAGGCCACGGTCATCGAGCGCCACAAGGTCTCGTGACGTTCGTCCGGGTTGAGAAAACCGCTGCCGCCGTTGACCAGCATCATCTTCCACCGTCATGGCATCCAAATACGTCTGGGGAACGATGCCGGCGTACGCCGCCTGCCATCCTCGGACTCGGATCGTCGAAACGGCCTCGATGTCGGCCGCATTCATCTCCCGCACGTGCACCATCGCGCCACCGTAATGGCGCAGGTACCTCAGAACGAACTGTTTTACCCCGCTGGCTGTGCCTCCCCCAACGAGAGCGGCTCCTGACGAACGATCTTCTTCGCGGACTGCCGCCCACCACCAGGGTGAGTCCCCCGAGCACGGGTCACACCAGCCCTTTGACCTGCGACTTCAAGTTGGCGGAGGCCCCTTGCAGTACATCGAGCGGGAAGGCGACGGCGCTCCGGGCACCTCCCGGACGGAAAACCGAGCACCGCACCGGGGTATGGCTCGCCAACCAGCGCCAACGCCGCAACGGCTGGGTGGGAGCGGAGCCCCGCTGCTGCCACCCACCCCCGAACGACGCCGCCGCTGCCCCGGGCGGCCGCGCGTTCCCGACCGAGTGGCACTCGCCGGTGTCCGGCCTGCTGCCGCGGGCCGTGTCGGAGTGTCGGCCACCAGTCGGTGTCTTCCGGCCCGGACGTCATCGGCCAGCAGGCGCATCGGGGCGCGTAGGCACGCCGGACAGGGGCGGGTCATGATCGAAGTAGGGTGGTCCGTCGGGCGTGATCACTCAAGAGGAAAGACGGACAACGAAATTGAATCGTATACGTACGACGGTGGCGCTCGGTCTGGTGCTGTCCGCGGGTCTCGTGACCGGGTGCTCCGGAGGGGCGGACGCCGGTGCCAAGGCCGGCGGCGGGGAGACGGGAAAGGCAGCGGAGTCCGCGCCCGCGGCGCCGAAGGGCCCGGTCTACCAGGGCAAGCCGGTGCCCGGGTTGGCAGCGCAGCCGGCCTGGAGTCTGACGGACGATGAGGGCGGGAACTGCGCGAGCAAGGCGTCAGAGAAGGACTCGTCGCAGCGCGACGTCTGCACCGTCGGGGACGCCGTCATCGTCACCGGCCACCTCGACGGGCAGTCGGGCACGAGCACCTTCACCGCCCGGCTCCTCGACGCCAAGACAGGCAAGCTGCGCAAGAAGTTCGACTTCGCCCTCCCCGAGGAGAGCAGCGGGTCCACGTCCTCCCCGACGGTGGCCCTCGCGCAGGTGGGCGAGTGGCGGGACGGTTCGCCGGCCCTGCTGATCCGCAACCGCGTCGATACCCCGGCGGACGGCCTGAAGAAGGCCTCGACCCAGACCGTGCTGACCATGTACGCGCCGTCCGGCGAGAAGCTGGGGAGCTCCTCCTTCGACGGCGACACCCACATGTCCACCCCGGTCAGGCACGGCTACCTCGTGGACACCAGCGGCTCCGGCGGCGCCAAGTTCATCCCGATCGGTGACGGGGAGACCCTGACCACCAAGGCCTCGCACATCGATCTCAAGGGGGCGGTCGGTTCCGGGCTCGGCTACTCCTCGCAGGAGGACATCTCCTTCCAGCCGTACGCCAAGTGGCTGACCGCCACGGACATCCGCACGGGCAAGAAGGCGTGGAACACCAAGGACCTCGCGCCGCCGGCCGCCGTCGCCAAGCTGGTCACCTCGGCCAAGGCGACCAGTGCGCGGCTGATGCCGTACCAGGGTGACAAGGCCCTACTCGAATGGTCCTCGTACGGCGATTCCGAAGCGGTCATGACGCTGATCGACGTCAAGAGCGGCCGCCGGCTTGCCGAGGGCCCGGGCATCGACACGAACGGCACCATCGATGACGACGGCCTCGCCGTCTCCCCGGACGGCAAGACCGCCGTGGTGCAGTACGGCAAGGGCGCGGTCGCCTGGAACACGGAGACCGGCAAGGAGCTGTGGCGCCAGGCCGCGGACGAGGTGAACATCACGCCGCGCGCTCTCCCGGGCAACGGTGTCCTCTACGCGTACCTGGACGGTACCGGAGCCGCGCTCGACGCCCGCGATAAGAAGCTGCTGACCTCCGGGATCGAGGAGATGCCGCAGTTTACGACGAACGGGTACGCCGCTGTCCGCAGCGCCGGGGGCCTCTTCGTCTTCGCCACCCAGCCCGTCTGACGGACGGGCGCACCGCCCCCGGTTCAGGGGCCCGGTTGGTCCCGGGGGCCAGCGGTCCCCGGTGGGGGCGGTGTGGGGTGGGGCGGGCCTAACTGATCGTTCCAGAATGAGTTGATCTGTGGGTCTTGTGCTTGACGATCTCGGTCGGCAGGGTGTCCGGAGTGCGTGCCGATCTTGTTCCTGACAACCTGGGGGAGCGGATGGCCCCGCTGCTGCCACCCACCGCCGAACGGTGCCCACGTGGTGTGCCCCTGGGCGTGGGCGTAGAGGGCCAGGTCCCGGATGGTGTCGAGGCGGACCTCGATGGTCTTCAGCCGGTTGGGCCGCAGCCCCAGCGACTCGGCACGCTCACGCTGGACCAGCAGCGCCTCGGCGACCGCGGACGGCGGGGCGCAGCGGAGCGGAGCGGAGCGGGGACAGCTTGGATGCGACGCTCCCGGCTGGCGCCAGCTCTGGCCTCCTCGGCTTCACCGGGCACTTCGAGGAGGTGCTGGGCGTGGAAGAAGTCGGCTAGGAGCCGGCCGAGCCACGAAGTCTTCCCGCGCGCATGGCCGAGGAGCATACACGGGTCGGCGGTGCCGGAATCGAGGATCAGACGGGCGGTGTGGGCAACGGCATCCGCGGCATAGAAGGCATGCCGGTGAATCGCCAGATGGGCGGTGAAGGCACCCCACCAGGAAGGTATCTGCGGCAACCGCCGGGCCCAGCTGGCCGCACGGGTTTCCACGGTATGCGGCGAGTGCTCGTAGCAGGCCTTGCACATCCCCCGCGCCCACTGAGCCAGGGCCCCGCATCCCGAACACGCGACGACAGGTTCGGCCATCGCGGGATCGGAGCACGGCCGACACCTCTGGGTCGCCGACTCGAGAGTCCGACGACGGCCGCAACGCCGGCACGGACCGGGGGCAGGCCGACCTGCTGCACGACGGCGGCACGCCGCGCAGGTCTCCTCCGTCGCACGCCTGCCTCCACCACAGCCCGGACACGTGCGCGAGCACCAGGCGCAGCGGCCGGTGCCGGGGCGCAGCCAGCGCAGTTTCGTACAGCCCGGGCAACAGCCCTGAACGGCGTCGGGAATGGAGGCGGCCATGCGATGCAGTCCAGGTTTGTAGGTGGACGGAGGTGGACGGAGGTGGACGAAGGTGGGCGCGGTCAGAGCGGAGGCAGCGACCGGGTTGGGAACGCCGGCTTGGCCTTCGCCGGTGCAGCTCGGGTCTCCGGCTCCGGTGACCGCGGCCCTGTCGGCACCGGGGCCAGGGCTACGGAGCCCGTCGTGGTGGGGTGCAGGATGAACACAACCCGCGCACCACCCAGGTCCGCCCGAAGGCGTGTGCGCACTCCGTCTGGAACACCCACGGATCATCCACTGGACCGGCGGCCCCATCAGACGAGGCGTGCAGTCCGCCCTCGACCAGCCACAGGCCGCCCCGCTCCCCCGCACCCACCACAACACCCCACCGGCCATCGGGTTAAGGCAGCACCTGAACAACCCTGACGTCGCCGACAAACCCAACGACCCACCGGATCAAAAGCAACCCCACCAGCGAAACAACCGGCTCATCCACACCAGAGTTTCGACAGCCACTGGGCCTCATCACAGACCAGGACGTGCGGCTCCTCCAGGGCGCCGCGCAGCATCCGGTCGAACTCGATCGCATGCGCCGGCGGGCGGCCCTGCAAGCCGAGGGCGTGGAACAACTCGTGCCTCAGGTCCCGGGTCGAGGGCCGGGCCCGGAACTGAATCCGGCGCGTCAGCTTCGGCGCCAGCTCGCGCAGCGACGCGTTCACCGCGAAGGACTTGCCGTTGCCGGCCTGCCCGTAGACGCAGATCATCGCCTTCGCCTCGATCGCGGCCCGGATGTTCTCCCGGGCCGTGAGCAGCGCCCGAGTGGAGACCACCTGGGCGCCCGGCAGGCGCATGAAGTGGTCCTCCCGCTCACGCGGCAGACGTCCCTGTCGCTCAGCAGGCACCATCGCTCAACACTCCCCGCTGTCGTTATGCGCATCGGCCGCTCCAGGCGGCCCGCCCTCGGCTGCCTCCGCCTGCCCGGCATCCGCATACGGTCCGGCCGCCCGACGGGGGCGGACAATCGGACGCGCCCACGAGGCCGGGGCTCCCTCGGAGGGATCAGGTCCGGCGGAGCACGGGCCGCCAAGTCCACGCCCTTAGCCCGGGCGATCTCCGCCTCCGCCTGCGAGGAAGTGACCGTGCGTCGCGGACGGGGGCCAGCAGCCATCGTCGTGGCCTGTAGCGGGTCTTACGCAGCTTCTCCGCCGCCTTCAGATCCGCTTTCAGCGCGCGGGCCTTCTTCTCCCTGACCGAACTCAGCGCACGGCGCTGCTCCAGCGTCGCCGCATGGGCCAGATAGGCGCTGCGCGGCCAGCACCGCGTCCCTCGCCGGCTGATGCGGAGTAACCGCGACCCCTACGATCGCCTTCGTCGCGACATCGATGAACCACGTCACCTGACACACCGCAGAACCTTCAAGATCCACACGCACCGGGATCCGCTTGTGATCACCCTCCCAGCAGGCATTGCGATGGGTCCGGGGGCGCTTGCCGTACACGTCATACCGGCGCCTAGCAGCCTCACCACCCTTCAACCCCGCCCGCTCCCCCACCGACAAATCGCGTGCCACCGCACGATGGAACGCCGACAACGACGGCACCGGACCCAACGACGGATCCCGCACAGCACGGGCCACGAGCTCACGGTGCACCGCGGACACATTCCCGCCCCACACCGCCAACTGCTGCCGAATCTCCCGCGTCACCACGAACCTCGAACGCGGGCGTGGACCCATCCGCCCCTCACGGCGCCCCGCCGACAGCCAGCTCCACACTGTCCGCTCCGACACCCCAGACACCGAAGCCACCAACCGCACATGCCCCGAAGACAGCTCGCCCCGGGAATCCAACGACAGCAGACGGGCAACAGCCGCCTCACGTCGCATAGCAAGCGGCATCACCACGTCCCCGCCCTCGAGACCCTCCCCGGCCATGCCCACCACCCCCCAGACGCACTCCCCGCGAAGACGCTTGTCCGCCCCTGCCCATCTCATACAGACACGGCGCGCAGCATCACCCGAACGGAGGTGCCCGGCTCAGGTAGACCGCTCAGATTGATGCAGTAGTTCACGGGGCAGCTCTTGCCTGCAGACGGGGCTACGAAGGGGAACCATGGCGCGAAGGAAGTCGCTGGCGTCTCAGCTCATGCAGGCGTACCGCGATGCCCAAAAGGCCAAGGCAGCAGCAGCGAAGCAGGCAGAAGCAGAGCGGCTACGGCAGGCGCGCGCTGAGGAACGGGAAGCGGCCCGGCAGGCCAGAGAGGAGGCGCGCAGAGAGAGGGAGCAGGCGCAGGCCTGGGTACGGGCCAAGAAGCAGAACGAGAAGGCGCGTACCGAGGAGGCACGCAAGGCCGATCAGATCGTCCGGGACCTGGAGAAGCGTGAAACAGCCCGGGCGAAGGCGGCCGAGCAGAAGAAGAAGGCCGCGGCGCGTGAGAAAACCGAGGCCGACCGGCGAGCAAGCCAACAGCTGAGCGAGGACCTGCGCCGTGAAGCGGCAGCCAAGACAGCCGAAGTCGAGGAGCAGGTCGAGCGCCTGAACGCCGTGCTCACCGGCAGAGCGACAGGGCTGCACGCTCACCGCCTGCCGGTAGAGCAGGCCTTTCTCAGCAATGGCATCGACGCGATGACTGGCCACGTCGAAGCCGCACTCAGCCATGTCAGCTACCCCAACGGACTTCGCGGCACGTGGCGTACGGCGTTCACACCCGAATCACGAGAGCTCGTACTGGACGTCGAGCTCCCCAGCCAGGTGGCAGTACCGGTGGCCATGCAGTACCGATACAAGGGTTCGACTCCGCCCGCAGTCGTCCCCCAGCCGCGGAAAGACGCCGAAACCAAGGCCATGTACAGGGACCTCGTCGCCAGACTCGCACTCCGCGCCATCGACGAAGCGCTCGCCGTGACACCACCCGCGCTGGTCGACGTCGTGGCCTTCAACGGGCATGTCAACGCCAAGGACCGGGCCACAGGAAAGGCCATACGGCCCTGCCTGGTCAGCCTGCGTGCGGAGCGGAACACCTTCGAGGAACTCGTCCTGGACGAACCAGAACTCGACCCAGTACAGACCCTGCACTACCTCAACGCCATCGTCTCCCAACACCCCTACGACCTGGAACCCGTCCGGCCAGTAGTCACGTTCGACCTAACCAAATTCAAACTCGCACCCGAACACGACGTGGTCGCCGGCCTTGACAGCCGACCCGACCTACTCGCACTCGACCCCATCGAATTCGAACATCTCATCCGGCGTCTGTTCGAGGCGAGGGGACTCAAGTCCTGGGTCACCCAGGCCTCACGCGACGACGGAATCGACGCAGTCGCCATCAGCGAGGAACCCCTGGTCGGCGGCCTCTGCATCATCCAAGCCAAACGCACCAAGAACGTCGTACCAGCGGAGACCGTCCGCGCACACGCCGCCATGGTCAACGACAAAGTCGCTTCCAAGGGCATCGTCGTCACCACTGCCTGGTTCGGCAAAGCCAGTCACGACTTCGCCCCGCGCCACCGCCTGGAACTCATCGACGGCCGACACCTGAAGGCACTCCTCCTCGAATACCTCGACATCGACGCTCTTATCGGACTCCCCAAGCTCCCACCCGGCTGGGCAACACGAGACCTCACCTAACACAGGACCAGCAAGAAGACCGCCCCAACTCGCTCCGCGCATACCGGCCCAATGCCTACAGACTCGGCGCGAGCTCCACCCCAGATTCGGCAGCACTCTTCAGCACAAATCAGCGCCGACCCTTCAGAACAGGATCCGCATCACCACAAACCTGCACGTCACAGCACTCAAAACCTACTGAAACCGAAACGCCGGACCACTGAAGAACCGACGCCGAATATCAATCAGTGCTTCTGCGCAGTACTCAACCAAGTGAACTTGCGCAGTGTTCAACTAACCTGCACAGCCGAGCCCCAGCTGGAAACGCCGCAGGTCAGACAGGGTTCGACCGTGAACCCACGGCCAGCCCCCGGACCCGCCTCGCCGTAGCACCCGAAGAGTCCAGTGCGGCCCTCAAAAACCCGCCGCGCACCCAATTCCTGGGCGGAGCCCCCTGGGGCCGGGATGGACCGCGAAGCCCCCTGAGGGGTCCTCAGCGCCCGCCCAAGTCCGTTTGTTTGGGGCGGCCCGGTGGTACTGCTGACCCCAGAACACGTCCGGGGCTGCGGAATCCGTTGTCGAACCGAACAAGATCGTTGAGTTGCCGCTGTTGGGCGTGAAATCCGCCTGAGGGGCCGGGGCAGCCTTGTCGCTCATGGTGCGGGTGCCCCGGACACTCCCCTCCGCTGCCGACCGGTACGCTCCCGCCCGTGAACGATCTTCGGGTGAGAGCGTCCGTAGTTGCGGGCGGACTGGTATTCGGCACACTCACCGTCATGGGTGGATGGTGGGCCCTCAACGGCGGGATCTACGGCTGCACCGCCGCCGACGCGGCACTGCAAGCCCCCATAGCTGACCATGTCCAGGCGCTCGGCACCCCGCAAGGAGCACAGGCCAACGGCATGTCCTACTCCGGCTGCGACGACGACGACCGCTTCGCGTACGTCGGCCGGGAGTACACCGAGCCCGCCCGCCGAGCGGACGTCGTCGCCTACTACCAAGCGGCCGCCGCCCGCAACGGCTGGCTGCCTGCACCGCCCGAGCCGGACGAGCCCGCCTGGCGCCACGACCGGCCGGCGAACGGATCGGCCCCTGCTTCACCAAGCAGATCGACGGCGCAACCTCCCACCTCGCCGTGGCATGGGCATTCGACGGAGAGCAGGGCTACACGGTGGAGGCACGAGCGAGCCAGAGCGGCAGCTCCTGGTGTCCGTAAGCCCGGCCCCCGCCGACGGCGGTGGAGCGCCCGACCTCCTCGACGGATGGATGGCTGCCGTGGGCGTGTCTGTTCACACTGGCCGCCGAGCGTTTCGGTGAGGGCCCCTGCGATGGGCGCTTGACGGCAGCAGCCTGGTCACCTCGTGACAGCCATGATCACTACGGCTAGCAGCGCAGGGACACCCGTCCGATCCCGGCTGACACCCAGCCAGTACCACCGCCGTAACCACTCCCCACTGGAGTTCACTCCGCGGGGGGCCTGTGATGGAGGGGTGATAGGGCTGGGTCAGGAGGAGAACGGGCGGGCCACGTGGGGGAGCTCGCACCCCCGCCCCTCCCCCGGGATCAGCTTTCGCCGCGCATCAGATCCACGATCACTGCCCACAGAGCACGTGCGCTCAGTGCGGCAATGATCCGCTTCACCATGTCGGCACCCAGCTGGACCCGACGAGATGACCGCTGGTCATCACTCATGTCTGTACCCCTTCACCACCGGGGCCCCGCGCCCTGTGACGCGGAATCCGTTGCCCCCCCACGGGTAGGTACAGACAACTGCCAGCGTAGCTCTGCCCTCCGCCCACATCCACCTGCTTCACCAACCCCGGTCCGCGGGCTCGCAACCCGGCCGGCCAGACCATCGAACATCGGGCCTCAGTTTCGGCTGCCGCGAGTACACCCGAGGGCGGCGTCGTCACGGAGTGCAGAGTCGCGTCCACGAGACCCCCGACCGTGGTGGAGGACGGGCCGTCCTTCCACGTGGTGTCGGTCCCGAGACGGGCCAGATGCGCGGCAAGGAGACCGGTGCCGCCCTGGTCGCGAATCTGGTCCATGCAGTGGGCCAGCAGGGGCCACTAACGGGAGCCCACCAGAAGACCCACCTCCGACTCGGGCAGCACGTCCTTGACGACGCCGACGATCGCGGCGTGCCCGAGCCGGTTGACGCCGAGCTGCTCCAGCGCCTTCGTCCGAGCGCCCGAGATCCAGGTCCCGGGACACGCTCAACCCCCTGGTCAGCAGGCCCCAGGAACGCTTCACCTGCGCGCCCACGGAAGCCCAGAGATCCGAGCACTCAGCCCACACGCGCGACAGCCAACCTTCAGCGGGAAACGACACCGGCCTTCAGCAGAAGAACGACACGCCTTACCGAAAGATCCCAGCTCAACGCCGCGCGACCTGGTGCACACCCTTGTCGCGAGGCACTGAAGGATCCATGGCGCCCATCACGCGGACGGCACCACGGCAACGGCACCCCCAGAGCCTCCGCCAGCCAATCCGCCCCCACCCCGGCCCCGATCGGGCCCCGCAACGCGGCCCGCAGCCTGCCCCTCGTCGTACACCTCCCGCACCGAACGCACCATGAAACGCACATCGGCGGCCCGCCGATTGGGCTGCGCCGGAAACATGCCGAAAAATCCCGTTTGCTGTCAATAGCCCTGATTCTGGGGCGAGTTGGGGGCACACCGCACAAGCCGCCTACGCGTATGCGAGGGGAAAATTCACCCCTGCGGGGGTGTCCGGGGCGGTCCTGGACATACGACAGCGCGGGCTGCCACCGGGTGGTGGCAGCCCGCGCTGGGGTTCGTCAGAGGGGTCTCTCAGGCGGCAGACCGCAGGCTGGGCCTGATCCCATGGCCGTACCTGCAAAACCGCTCGTGCGGGCCCGAAGTAGACGGGCCGGCGGCCGCCTACGAGTTCATTACCGCGCCCGCCTTCCCCTGCGCCTTGGAGAAGACCTCCCCTGCACGATCCTGGCCGAACTTGGCGACCCCGAACGGGACATTGGGCTTGGCCTGCCCAGCCGCCCCCTCTACGGCCGCTTCGGGCACGACGTCGACAGCCGCCTGCGGGGCAGGGTCGGCGGCGTGAGCGGGAACAGCGACGGCAAAGGGGACGGCGGCCAACAGAGCGACAGTGATGATGCGCGGCATGGGCTTCATGCGCTGGAAAACGATCACACCCAAGGAATGTCACCACGCCGGGAGGCCTCCCCAAGGCGCTCCCAGTGCGCTTCCCGCGCGGGGCCCGCACCGCCGCATCAAGACGCGGCTCACCGATGCCCCCCCCTTTTAGCCTGCGGTTGGTCGGGGCGGCTACTGCGCCACGCGTTCGTGGCGCAGTAGCCGTCATCCCTAGCTCCGGAAGGAGATCGACGCGGCCGACCCTCCCTCGGAGTTGCCGACGACGACGGAGCAGTCCGCGACCGCGCAGTCGACCTCGCCGGCCGAGGCGCCGTCCTCGTTGTGTGCCACGAACACGCGACGCACGGTCATCTGGACCGTGCCTTCACCCTCTTCGTTCAGGGGCACCGTTTCCTTATCTGTGTGACAAACCGTCTTGCTCGACTTCACCGTCGCGCACTGCTGGACGAAGACCGTCTCCTCAGGCTCGAAGCCGTAGATCTCGGCTGACTTGTGACGGCTCGGGGCCAGGTGGACCGGGCGTCCTGACGTTGGCCGGCCCCTATTAGGTCTTGCTCCGCACCCGCCGGCGCCGGCCTGGCGGCCGTCCAGACCGGCGGACGGGGCGACGTCACGCAGGGACGCCGAGCGGCGGGTGCTCGAGCACGCGGGGCTTGTACTCGACCAGCTGGATGCGGCCGTCAAAGGTGTGGTGCTCGATCATCTCGAGGGCAACGTCCGGATAGCCGTCGTAAATGCGTTCTTCGCCCGTGGCCCCGGTGATCACCGGGAACATCACAACCCGGAAGCGGTCGACGAGTCCGGCTCGTAGCAGGGACCGGCACAGGCTGAGGCTGCCGATCGTGCTGAGGAGCCCCGAGCCACTCGACTTCATGGCACGGACCGCCTCAACGGCGTCGTCGCGGACGAGCGTGGAGTTGGCCCACGTCAGTGGCTCCTCGAGTGAGGAGGAGAACACCACCTTGGACGCTCGCGTGAGCTCGTCAACGGACGCCTCTTCCTCGGGCCTGAACTCGTCTTGGCCATTCGGGACCTCGCCCGCGGCAAAGCCCGACATCAGGCGGTAGGTGTTCGCTCCCATCAGGTAGGTGGCCTCGGGCTGCTCGCCGAGCCATGCGAGGTACTCCGGGCCCTCAAGGCCCCAGAACCCGGGCCATCCCTCTCCCGACGCGTAGCCGTCGAGGGAGGTGATGAAGTCGACGAGAAGCTCCGACATGGCGGTGTCCTTTCCTGGGGTGTCACGAGCTTGGACTGGCCGGGAGCCACAAACTCATCGGCCGCGCTGTGGAGTAACGAGAAAACCCATGACGCTGCAGCCGATCAGACCGGCGGAGCGCCACCCGGGCCAACCGTCACGCTCAGCCGGGCCAAGTACAACGCTCAGGGGCCAACTGAAACGCTCAGTTGTCCCGTCTCACCGAAGGTTGGTCAGTCTCACCGAACCTTGACCACTCGGCCGTTTGTCTCATCGAACTTTGACCGCCGCAGGTCAAGGGCAGATGGCCCCCGGGCCTGGCAGCCGCTGCGTGGCCGGACGACGCACTGTCGTCTGCGGTTTCCACCTCGAGAAGGTACGGCTCGCTGCGGCCTTACGCCCTTCTCCGCAGGGCCCTACCTTTGCGTCATGGAAACTCGGCGTCCCGCCTCGCTTGCGGAGGTTGTGTTACCCGTGACAGCCGGATGGCGGCTGGTGTTCGTGCGCAGCAGGGGCCGCGAGCTGGCAACCGCGCTCGGCGGGAGCATCATGGTCCCGCCGGTGGTCGCAGCCCCACTTCTGCTGGCCGCTCTGGTGCCCGCCGTGGTCTGGGGGAACGCACTCTTATGGGGCAGTTTCTGGGTCCTACTGACACTCACGGTCGTCGCGGTGGTCGTGCTCGCCGCGGCCATGCTGTTCGCCACGGTCTCCCTGACGGTGCGGTGGGTCGAGCTCCGCCCCCTGGGAACTCCGGCCCAGGTCGTGATCGCCCGCTTTCTGCGTTCGTCGACCATGGCGATGGCTGATCTGCAGCGAGTCGTCGTCATCGAGCGACTCAGTCTGGGACAGCGACAGTCGATCAAGGTGGAGTTTCACACCCGCAGCGAGACGGTGGAGTGCGAACCGGCGAAGTCCGCACCGCTCTCACGGGTCGACGCACAGGCGCTAACCGACTGGTTGACCGAGCAACTCGGCCAGGTCCAAGTGGCGGTGGAGCGTCAGACGGAGGTCAAGCAAGACTTCCTGCGCCCGGACGAGTGGTGGACCCGGTCCCACACCGCAGAGCTGTGGAGGGTACCCGTCGGCGAGGTCGACGGCATAGCCGCCCAACGCGGCGTCGAAATCTATCGGTACACGCCCCGGGCAAACGCGATGTACAGCCCTGGCACTTCGGTCACCGTCTACGACCCCGGCCGGGCCTACGAAGTCGCCGAAGAACTCCGCGCGGAACGAGCCGCCGGCCAGGCCGCCGACAGCACGGCAACCCCCGGCCCAGCCGAGGACGACGCAACGGATTCCCGCTGACTCGATCGGGCCGGTCCTGACCTGGCTCGGAGACTGCACTCCATGAGCGGGCGTATGACATCGCCTGCGTGGGGACGAATCCCGACTGGCTGTGTAGGTGAGTCGGGGGAGGCGCTTGTTGCCGGGTTCGGGAGGCGATCCCGTGTCGTGAGAGGTGATGTCGCCGAGTTTTGACGGCAGTCGGGGTCTTGCGGTGAGAGGATCGGTGTGCTGTCCCGTTGGGAGCCCGCATGCGGGTATCCGCGGGGCGGTTCCGGCGGGTGCCGGGGCCGCCCCACGGATACCCGCATGAGGGTATCCGTGTCCAAGGTTGAGCTGTATGTGACGATCCGCCGTGACCGTCGTGCTGGCCCGTCTGGTTCGGAGCCAATGTTGGTGCGGTAGGCGTCTCCCTGGGGAAATCCGCTACCGGCTGCTTTCCATACCCCGTGCCTACGGGATGACGAGTAGCTTGCCGGTGGTACGCCGAGCCTCCAGATCGCGGTGAGCTTGGGCGACCTCGGCGAGCGGGTAGCGGGCCGTCACGGTGGTCTCAAGCGCCTTGGTGCGCACCAATTCAAGCACGTCGGCGGCGCGCCGGAGCAGCTCGGACCGATCGGCGATGAAGTGCCCGAGGCTTGGCCGGATCAGGGTCAGCGAACCGCCCTGGGCGAGCCGGATGGGGTCGAAGGGCGGCACTGCACCACTCGCGGCGCCGAAGAGCACCAGGTGGCCGCGGGTTCGCAGGCTGGCGAGGCTCGCATCGAAGGTGTCCCTGCCGACGCCGTCGAAGACGACAGGCAGGCCCTGGCCGCCATGGAGCCGCTTCACCTCGGCCGCGAGATCGTCCACTGCAGAGTAGAGGATCACCTCGGCGGCCCCGGCGCGCCGCGCCAGCTGGGCCTTCTCCGGTGTCGAGGTCGTGCCGATCACTCTGCCGCCGAGATGGGTGATGAGCTGGGTCAGCACAAGCCCCATGCCGCCGGCAGCAGCGTGCACGAGCACCGTGTCGCCTGGCTGGACCGGGTAGGCGTCCTTGACGAGGTAGTGCGCCGTCATGCCCTGCAGCAGCACGGCGGCGGCGGCCTCGAAGTCGACGCCGTCGGGCAGGGGCACGAGCCGGGAGGAGTCCACGACGGCCTGCTCGGCATAGGTGCCGGGAATCTCCACCCAGCCGACCCGGTCTCCCACAGCGACGTGGGTGACGCCGGGTCCAACCTCGAGGACCGTGCCCGCGCCCTCAGTGCCCGGGGTGAAGGGCAGCGGGAGGGTGTACCGGCCCTGGCGGTGGTATACGTCGAGGAAGTTGACGCCGGACGCGGCGACCTCCACGACCGCCTGGCCCGGGCCCGGCATCGGTTGATCAATGTCGACCAGTCGCAGCACCTCGGGACCGCCCACTTCGGAAACCTGAATCGCTCGCATGACCCCTCCTGAAACGGCTAACTTCCCTCACCAACTCCGGTCGTGGCGATCCGATTCCCGCTCGCGGTGAGGTGTCGTAGCCGTCACGTTCAGGTCAGCGACATGAAGCCGGCCGTGCCGCGGCAACTGCCCTAGAGCCCGAGGCTGCGGCCGAGCATCGTTCAGCGTGCCAGCTCAGGAGGTTCGGTGGGCCTGTCGAAGGAGGTATTCCCGTTCGGAGCGGCTGGTGGTCTGCTCCGCGGCGGCGCGATAGTGCGTGACTGCGGTCTCGTGGTCACCGGCCAGGTCGAGCAGTTGGGCCCGCACCGCCGCGAGGCGGTGGCTGCCGGTTATGCGAGGGTCGGCGTCGCGGGTGTCGAGCAGGGCCAGACCCGCACCTGGCCCCTGGACCATCGCGATGGCCAGCGCCCGGTTCAGCGTGAGCACGGGCTTCTGCGCCGCAGACAGCAGACCCGACAAAGCTGCCGAACCAGCGCGATGGTCTTCATCAACTCGTCTGGCGGATAGTTCTCATTGACCTGGCCGACCGCCTGGGCATGGCGCTGCGCCCGCCAGGAGAGCAGCGCGATGTCCTCGCTGACACTGCGGCAGCCGGCCGCGTTGAACGCCTGCCCGGTGGCCTCACCAATGTCGTCGATCGCTGCTCCGACCGACCGGGCGGCCTGCTCGGCGCGCATCGCGTGCTGCTCAGCCGCCCCGATCAACCCGTGCGAGAGACCGAGGACCAGATCCACTTTCTTCCCGGTGTCAGGGCCGGTGCTGAACTTGACGCCCAGCACCTCGAGAACCTTCAGCAGGTCGGACGGGGCAACGGGCGGAGGCAGCAGCGGACTGGTAACCCCAGGGAGCGTAGTAGCGCCCACACGTCGCAAAGAGGCATTCGCCGAATCCCGAACCCGTACACCGGACCGCTCCGGACCCGCCGGCGTCACATCAATGCAGGTCAGCGATTTCCGTTGGTCTTACGGCGATTACTGCCGGGACCCTGTGCCTTCAAAACTCACCGACATTGATCAAGGAACCGGCCCTCGACCGCCTCCCGGAGAAGCCGACGCAGCCACCCGTCGGAGCCGAACCTTGACCTTCGAGCCCGCTGCCCAGCTGCGTATGGCCAGCCTCGTCGCTGTCAGCGCCTGCCTGGCCCGGGGGCCACTGCCCTTGACCTGCGGCGGTCAAAGTTCGATGGGACAAACGGCCGAGTGGTCAAGGTTCGGTGAGACTGACCAACCTTCGGTGAGACGGCACATCAGCGCGCGTACGGCTCTACGAACGCCGGCAACTCGACTCGGGGTTGTGGATGTACCGCATCGGCGTGTCCCTGTGGCAGACGGCTCAGAACAGGACGGCAACCCCGTGCCTCCTGCTCCTTTTTCGTAACGCCTCTCCGGGCCGCTCACAGCGCCCACCTGACCGGGAGATAGGGACCCTCTCCCGGTGTCATTGCACCTTCTGTTCCTGACATCTGCTGCAGAAGGGCCTTCTACAGGAAAAGGCAGCGCCTCGCCCTGGCTGACACAGGGATCCGTTCACCCGGGGACACCGGAGTCGATCACCCTTTCCCCCGTCCCGGCTGACTGGCGTGCGTCAGATGGGAGCGCATGATCTCCCGATATTCCGGGTGGCCGTTCACCGTGCGATGGTGCAGCTCACGGAGCATTCCGTAGCGGGCAAGCAGAGCCGCTTGGTGCTCGGCCAGCTCGTCGGTGACGTATCGCCAAATGATGTTGCTCAGCGCAGCATCCAGCACGGCCATGGCCTCGTCCATGCGTCCAAGGCCGGCCAGCAGCTCGGCCAGCTGCTTCGGTGCGGAGCTGTAGGTGCGCAGCACCTCAATGGCCTCCTCGTGACGTCCGTGCTCGTCCAGGAGCTGAGCGACGTTGAAGCCGGCGGTGTTCGGAATGGCGTGGGGCTGGTACGGACGGCTGCGCAGGACTTTCAAGGCCCGGTCGGCGTGGCCCAGTTCGACGAGCAGGTCAACCGTCCACTGGTAGGCGGATTCCTCGCTGGCGTCGATGCGCTGCTGCATGATGGCGATACCCTCTTCTACCCGGCCCTGGGCGATAAGGGTGCGGGCCAGGAGCAGGGCGAAGCCCGTCTCGCCCGGGCGTGCCAGGGTGCGCAGCGCGTCGACGTGTCCCCGCTCAGCCAGGACGGGCGCCAGCCATGACCGGGTCCGGGGGGCGTCGGCCATGGCCAGCGCCTCGACCACACGGTCCTCGCGGAGCAGCAGGTACACCCGCAGGTGCCACTCCGCGCAGTCCAGGGATTTCCAGTCGGGCGGGGTGCCGGCGCCGGCGAGCAGCTCATCGAGGGCGTGCTCGACCAGGCCGCGCTGGTACAGCAGGTCGATCACGTGCCGGAAGGCTTCGTCGTCCCAGGCCACCATGCGGACCTTCAGGACGGTGACCGCCGCATCGAGGGGCATGTCACCCGGGTCGACGACGAGGCGAAGCAGTTCGATCAGGTGCGGGGTGGGGCGACTGGTGAGGCCGTGGAGATTCTCCCACCGGCCGTGCTCGGCGTAGTACTCGGCCAGCCGTGCCTTGGCGTACACCGTGCCGGTGGCCGCCATCGAAGCGACCTCGTCCACGTGCCCCTCGAGCAGCAGCCGACGAATGTTCTCCTGCTGCTCGCGTTCGTAGCGAGCCCGTTCCCCGGCGCCGTACGGTGGTCCCCAGTCGGCAAGCGCACGGCTCCCCCCGTTGGGTCGTACGGCTGCGCCAACCGGCCCCACTGCGGGCCCATTTGGCTTCCTCTTCTTCTTTTTGCCTCTCCCCATCGCCTCAGTGTCGAGCACGGACGTACAGGTAGGCCAGCCCACGGCAAACTCTGCGGAGCACTCTCCGCCCACCTGCGAATAGCGCACGCTGCGAATACTGCCTCTCCACCAGTTCGGCGGGGGCGTCGAGCCGGCCGAGTACGAGACGTGGGTGACTGCCGCCCAGCTCCGCCCGATCCCCGGCGTGAACGTGGACGCCGTGCCCAAGCACCACTGGGCCACCACCGCGGCGCCGGCCCGGTGGGCATGGGTGCTGGACGGCCGTACCCGCCGCGGCCAGCCGCCACCGTCCACTCCGAGGGCTGCCGGCTGGCCACCGGCCGCGCGCACCCGCTGGGCACCATGGCGGCGCTGGATGCCCCGCGCGGCCGGGGATGGCGGGTGCACGGTTGCGTCCTTGGAAGTGGTGTAGGGGTTCTACCCGTTCCGGGGGTTTGTGCCGGGGTTCGAGTGGGTGTCCGCATAGACGAACGGCCACCGGCTGATCTTCGAGATGTCTAGTCACGAAGGAGATCAGCACGATGACCGCACCCGGCAGTCTGCCCCTTCACGCCCTCGCTCACGACCACCTGGCCACGGCGAGTCCCGACCTGCTCCGCTCGATGGTCAAAACGTTCCGCCGTCTGGCAAATGCGCAGCCCAGCAGAAGATGACCGTCGAACACCGTGGTCAGACCTTCCGGATCTCGTCCATGGCCATCCGACTCACCGTGATCCATGAAGATCCGTACCTTGACCAGCACTGTCTGGGCCTGCACCCGGACGATGAGGTGTTGACCGTCCTCGTCCACGCCGACGCTCCCTGCACCGTCACCAACACTGCCACCGTTATGGATGCAAGCGGTGCCTTGAGAGACTCGGCGAGCGATCCCACCCCCATCACCGGTGGTGAGTGCGGCGACGTCGGTGGAGACGGAAACGGTGGATCCATCCTTCCCGTCAACCTCAGCGGCATCCTCCCGATGTTCAACAACATCACCACGAACAACAACATCAACAGCCCCGGCGCCTCTAACGTCAGCAGCCAGACCCTGCGGGTGAACGCACCTTGACACAGCCGGTACGGCCGCTGCGTTGGATCAGCGCAGCGGCTTCAGCCGCGCTGAACGGGGGTAGGAGGGGAACGACCACTCAGCTTGACGTTTAACGTTTCAGGCTGAACAACACCTCGATCGCCCAACGGTCTGGGGGACGGGCTCGGAGTCCTTGGATCAGTTGGTTTTGCCGATGGTGCTGCGGGCCGCGAGGCGGAAGTCCTTGACGGCTTCGTAGAGGGTCCGCTCTCGTTCGGCGGCAAGGGCGATGTCTTCGGCCTTGTGGGTGGTGTTTCCCGCGTGGGCGTTCTCGGCCATCCGTCGCATGACGTGTGAGAGGTCGCTGGAGGCGACGGTGACGCGTTCCGCGACTTCCGCGAGGGGTGTTGGCCCTTCGAGGATGACGATTTCGCAGGCGCGGTGGACCTCGCGGGCCAGGGTGATGAAGCGGGCTATCTTCTCGTCGATGTCCGGCAGGTCGGGTTGTTCCGAACGCAGCGCGTCGAGGACGGCGTCCATGGCGATGTCGCGGTCGTGGAGAGCGCTGAGGTAGCCGGCGTATGCGTCGCGGCGATGCTGGCGGCTCCATTGGCGCGCTGGGACCGTGCCTGAGCACGGCCGTTGACGATTGCGGCCCCGAGGGTGGTGGCGGAGCCGACGGCGGCGCCCAGCAGCGCGGCGAGTCCTGAGTCCATGGGCTCTAGTCTGCCGTTCTTGCTGTTCATCCAGTTCGCCGGGTTCATCCCCTTCTTGTGGTGTGCAGGCCGGGTGTAGGACTCGCCGGTGGCGAGGACCCGCCCGACGTCGTAGCGAGTGGCGGGGCTCCGGTTCTTCGAGCCGAGCGGACGGCCGGGGCCGGGCCGTGCCGGTTTCGGTGCACCGGCTGGCGTGCCCGTCTTCGCGTGCAGTGCCCACCGCTCCGCGGCCGCGAACGGGCCGGAGCGGTCGGCGAGCATGCCGAGCACCTGGGCGCGGGCATCGTCCACGGCCTGGTGCTCGATGTCGTCGATGATGCCGAGCCGTCGCACGTGCGTGTACTCCTCCTCGTCCTTCCACGTCCAGCGGCTCAGGTCGGGGGTGACGACCAGGTCCACGGTCAGGTCGAAGGTGTCGAAGCCACCAGGGGTGCGGCAGGTCGGGTGCTCGAAGTTCACGTACCAGTTCCGCAGGCCGGCACCGGTGAAGAACGCGTTGATGTTGAACCACGCGCCCGGCGGCTTCCACAGCAGCTCCGTCTCCTGCCACCGGCCGGGAGCGAGGTCCCACTCCCCCGCCGCCATCGCCTCGAACGCCTCGGTGCGCAGCGTCCGGTCGTCGTCCGCTTCGCGAGCCTGGGCGTACAGGGAGGGCCAACGCGCCTCGGCTCCGGGTGCGCAGGCGGTCACCAGCGCCTCCTCGGTGTCGTCGATGACCCGCAGCGCCCATTCGCTCCACACCCGGCCGGGGCGGTGCACGTCGCGGCGTACGACCGTCCGCCCTGCCTCGAACCCGCCCACCGGTCCCTCCCTTCACGATGCCCCGCCGGAAGCCGGCACCAGTTCCAGCTCAGCGCGCTGCGGCGGTCGTGGGTGGCTTTGTTCACGAGTCGTGAAGGCTGTGGTTCACCGTCTCGGAAGGCGTCCGGATCGGTCCGTGGTCGATGTTCACGAGAACAGGAGGCATCGCGGCCCTTGCCATCCCAATCCGGTCAGGGCAAGCACGGGGTGGTCGTGACGGCCAGCCGTGCTTCTGCACCTGCCCGTACGTCAGGGGTCTCCATCGGGTCGTCGCGCAGCGCCGTGATCCGCTCCAGGGTTTCGGGGTGGTCCGGCGCGTGGGCTATGCCCAGGAGCCGGGCCTGTTCCTCGCAGTCCCAGAGGGATTCGGTGTGGGCGTAGTCCAGTCCGCCAGGGTCGATGGCGGCCAGTGCCTCCAGGTAGGCGGCCCGCTCGTAGGAGTGCGGCGTGTGCAGCCAGAACCTGCGCAGGTCCGCCACCGCCTCGGAGGCCGCCGGCCCGAAGCGGGCCAGCCGCCTCGCCGTGGTGTCGGGGCCGCACCACGCGCGGTTCCGCCACTGGTCGGCGAGTTCGGCCACGAGGACCGGGATCACCTCGGGGCCGAGATGATCGGCGAGGACGTCAGAGCCGAGCCGGGCCAGCCACTCCCGCTCGTCGACCACCCACCGGCGCGCGGCCGGTATGGCCAGGGCGCCGAGGCGGTCGACGGCCCGCCTGAGCCGGGGAAGGGGACGGCGGCCGTCCGGGGTGACGAGGGAGGGCACGAGCGGGATCAGGCCCTCCACCGGATCCCGGCGGGACAGCTCGCGCAGGGCGTCGACCCTGCTGCCGGCGCCGGCCAGCAGGTCGAGCAGCTCGTCGTCCGCAAGGCCGGTCAGATCGTGAGGGGTCGGGCCCGGGTCGGGTCGCTGGACCTCGATCCCGAAGCGGGTCCACGGCTCGGTGAACCACGGCGGCTCGGGCTCACCGCTGATCCGGGCCCGCGCGGCCTCACCCAGGTCCTCCCACCACTCCAATGGCCAGATGCCGGAAACCGACTCCAGTACGGGGACCCAGTGCGCGCCCTCCCGGACGTGGCTGCGCAGGGCCTCGCGCGCCTCGTCGCAATCATCGAGGGCGAGCAGTTCCAGCACCTCGGCAGCCCGCCTGCACTGCCCCTCGTCCCCGGCCAGCAGTTCCACGACCGGCGCCGGCGACAGTCCCAGGTCCCGGACCAGCCCGGCGAGGTAGCAGGCGCGGTCGTCGAAGCCGTCCCACCGCCAGTCCCGCCGGATCCCGTCGTAGACGAAGGGCGCGGCCTCCAGGGGATCCCGCAGCGCGCGTACAGCACCCAGGCCACGTCCCCGTTGCAGCAGGCCCTCGACCGAATCGAAGCGGGCATAGGGCATCACGTCGTTATCGCTCATCAACGGGCACCCTGCCCGACCGGGGGCGCGGCCGCCACGCGATATCGGCCCGGACCCGAACGGGAGCAGGCCGTCTCTGAGAATCAGTCCGGGCCAGCCGTGATAGGCACGACGCTTCCGTACATGAACGGCCCGGAGGAACCAGGCTCCCCTGTCACCCAGCCGAAGGCCGCCTGCCTTCGAAACCCGTGAACAATCGGCCCCGGCCTCAAGGACATCCTGCCTTCCGAACCAGTGTCAAAACGCGGCCCATTCGCATGCACGAGGCCAGCCCGATCAGCGTTGAACTCCGCCACCAGATCCGGGCGGACCAGCACCGCGTCCATGACGTCACGGCTCCCCCATGCCACCGTGAACCGCACTCCCTCGAAGGGGTGGCCGGGGCTGGCCGCGGCCAGGTGCTCGCCGACCTGCCGGGCGGCGTCCGGGCGCAGCGGAACCGTGCGGCCCACCGCGCGGAGTCGGCCCGCGTGGTCGTGGCGGCCGAGGATGAGCAACTGCGGGCGGGTCAGGGTGCCGGTGACGGCGCCGATGATCGCTTCGGTGGTGTCTCTGCTTCTGGTCTGTCCAGCCGCGGTAGCCGGGCAGGTAGCGGGTGTTGATGCCCTTGACCGCGATGCCTTCGACGCCGGCCACGTGGGTCCAGGACTGAAGCCACTCGCTGGCCTTGGCCTGGTCCGTCGTCATCGGACACAGGGTCCATGGGGCCGTCAGGGCGTGGTCGGTGAACAGTTCCTTCAGTAGCCGGCGGCGGTCGCGGTAGGGCAGGTTCAGCAGCTCCTGGCCGTCCGGCTGCAACAGATCGAACGCCACGAAGTAGGCCGGTCACCGCACGGCCAGGCCCGCGGCGCTACGGCCGCGGGCGGCGACCCGGCGCTGCAACGCCTCGAACGACAACCGGCCCGCCTCCGCATCCCACACCAGCAGTTCGCCATCGAGGACCAGGCCGTACGGCAACTGCTGCTCGGCAGCGGCCGCCAGGTCCGGGAAACGGTCTTGAATCAGAGACCCGCGGCGGGTCTGCACCACCCCCCGCCCACCCGGGCCGGCCGCGGTGAAGACGATCCTCCGGTGGCCGCCAAGCTTCCGCTCGTACGCGACGCCCGAGCGCAGCGCGGCCGGACCCGGCACCGACTCCGCAGCCTGCGCCAGCATCGGCTCAACCGGCGGTCGCAACGTCACCCCAGGGCCTCCCTTGTGGTCGCCCTTCCAGGGCCGAGCTCTCCGGTCAGGAAGCCGAGGACGCGGCCGGGGTCGTGTGGGCCGTCGATTTCGCCGACCGGCGCACCCACCGCCCCCAAGAGGCCGGTGGTCGCGGTACGAAGCGGCGCACAGCGCGCACGCCAAGCATGTCAAGGGCGAACAGCACCATCAGCAGCGCGCTCGCCACCAGCAGGACGGCGCGGGTACGCGGGCCCGGTTGGACGGCGGATCCGGCTAGGCCGAGGGCCGCGCCGAGCAGGGTGTGGGAGGCGAGCTGGGCACCGAGGAAGGCCAGGACCGGGGTGAACAGTCCGCTGCGCTCCCACGCTTCGGGAGTCCAGGCGGTGGCGCGGCGACCGACCGCGCCGGCGAGAAGGCCGCCCTGGACGGCGGCGCAGGACGCGCCGCCGGCGAACGAGCCGGTGGTCAGACCGGTGACGAACAACGTGGTGGACATGGGTGGGGGAACTCTCCCAAGGGACAGGTACCGGATGAGGACACCGCAAGGCACCCGGCTGGGCATGTGGCCGACGGGTGCGGGTGTGTCAGGTCCGGCTGACGCAGAGCAGAGCGACAGGATCAGGCGCCCTCGGCCAGGCACACCCGTCCCCGGTGGCCTGGGACAACTCGACACAGGCCGCGGCAGGCTGCGCGCGAGCCGTGCAACCGAGCGGTGCCGCGAGCGCGAAAGGGGGAGGCGTGTGCGCGGTCGCCAGGGGGCAGTGCGTGCTCACCGCCAGGCACCCGTCGTGGCCCGGGGCGGAGAGGTCCGGCTGCTGTCGGTTTCCGTCATCTCCTCGGCCACCATCGCCGCCATGCCTGGCATCGGGCCAGGCATGGCCATCGCGCTGGTGCGCCCGGCGCCCCACATCAGGTAGGCGCAGGCCAGCAGCACACCAGCCAGAAGGGTGGCGACGGCCGGGCGGAGGCGCCGGGCAGGACGGACGAGCATGCCCGCGGACTCTACCCAGCCGCCCCAAGGCGTCCGTCCACCGGCCCAGCTCAGGCGGTGCGGCGGCCGACGCCCGGCAGGAACCGCCCGGCCCGGGCGGCGTAGTCGGCGTACAGGGCACCGTGCACTGCCGCCAGGTAGGGCTCCTCCACTATCCGCACCTGCAACTGCACCGCCACGACCAGAGCGATGAGCGCGAGGACCGCGACGGCGTTGGGCACCATCAGCGCCAGGCCGACGGCGGTGACCGCCATCGCGGTGAACACCGGGTTCCGCAGGTGCGCGAACAGCCCTTGGGTGACCAGGTCGGTGCGCTCGGCTGCGTCCACTCCGACCCGCCAGGACGGGCCCATCGCGGACTGCGCCACCAGCGTGGCGGCGACCCCGACGACTGCGACCGCCAGCCCTGCCCAGCGCAGCCACGCCGGGTCGGTACCAGGGATCGGCGGCATCCCGGCAAGGGCGGCGATGGGGGCGGCCGCGCCGCCGAACAGGGCGAGGACGAAGGCGATGCCCGCCCACCAAGAGGCCGTCCCGGGCCGGCCGGAAATCCCGCGGAAGCCGGCATCCCCGGTACGGCGGGCCTGGAGTACCGCCCGGATCCCGAAGGCGGTGACAGCCCAGCCGGTGAACAGAGCCAGCGCGGCCCATGCCCAGCCGTTCACTGCGTAGTCTCCGACTTGTCGCCGGAGCAGCAGGCGTTCCCGCTGGAGCAGGCGCTGTCCGCCTCGCCGGTGGCGGGTACGGTCAGGGAGGAGGGGGGGCCGCAGGCGCAGCCCTTGCCCTGCCAGGCGTCGATGCCCTCCTTCACAGCCACCGCCGCGATGACCAGGGCGGCGACCGGGTCGGCCCAAGACCAGCCCAGGGTGGCGTTGAGGACCAGGCCGACCAGGAGCACCGCGGACAGGTACGTGCACAGCAGCGTCTGCTTGGAGTCCGCGACCGCCGAGGCCGAACCGAGCTCACGGCCGGCCTTGCGTTGGGCGGTGGACAAGAACGGCATGACCGCCAGTGACAGGGCCGCGATCACGATGCCCGGCACCGACGTCTGCGCCTCCCCCGTGCCAGTCAGGGCACGGATCGAGTCGACGGTGACGTAGACGGCGAGCGCGAAGAACGACACGGCGATGATCCGCAGCGTCCGCTTCTCCCGGGCCTCGCGCACGGCGTGGTCGCGGGGGGAGAACTGCCAGGCCACCGCCGTCGCGGAGGAGACCTCAATGACGGAGTCCAGGCCGAACCCGATCAGGGCGGTCGACGAGGCGATCGTGCCGGCGGTGATGGCCACGATCGCCTCGATCACGTTATAGGTGATCGTCGCGGCCACCAGGAACCGTATGCGGCGGGCAAGGGCGTCGCGGCGGGCCGGAGGGGGGCCCAGGGATATGACGCTCATCAGCAGCAGCCCTCCGTCTCTGCGTCCACACAGCTCTTGTCCGCCTCCACCGCCAGAACCGCAGAGCGCAGGTCCCCCAGCGCGTGGCCAAGGCGAGGGTCAGCGAGTTCATAGCGGGTGCGGCGGCCGTCCGGAACCGCGACAACCAGGCCGCAGTCCCGCAGGCACGCCAGATGGTTCGACAAGCGGGTACGCGAAATCCCCAGGGCGTCAGCGAAGTCCGACGGGTAGCCCGGCCCCTCTTGAAGGGCCAGCAGGATGCGGCAGCGGATCGGATCGGCCAGCGCACGGCCGAACCGGGCCAGCGCTTCGATGTCGGTGGCGATAGTCAGCACGCCAAAACCATACACAGAAGCGTGAATTCAGGAAACTGTGAACTATTGGGCGGGGTGCGAACGGGCCGAAAGAGAGACCCCCCGCCGGCCCTGGGCAGCGTCCGCGATGCTGTTGCCGGCCTTCGGCAAGGGGCATCATCCCGACCGCCCGCCAGCACCCACGTGCCAACTGAGAGCAGCAGGTCATGGCGAACGCGCCTCCGATGGACCGGCAGGCGTCAACAAGCAGCTCTGTGTCACACGCTCTTCGGTCACTTGATCACCTGGCCGCTGCTGTTTCTGGTGCGCGTGTTCGGGCAGCTTCCCGTGGGGAAGGGGGCTGCCCGGCTGCTGGAAGCGGCGACGGTTCCGTTCGATGCGATCAGCTACCTAGAGCCGTGCGGGGCCGTGAAGGTCTGCGGGCCGCGCCGGGGACGGGCGTCGAGTTCGACCGTCTGATCGACTCACTGCGTGGCAGGCTCGCGGCGGAGCGCGAGGACGACCTGGCCCCCCGGGATGCACTGTCCCGCGCGCTGGGATCCCTTCTTCAAAGACTTTCTGACGCTCGCGGACATCTACCGCTGCCCGACGCATCACTGCGCCTCCCACCGTGCCCGGCTCACCTCGGGCGAACGTCGCCGACACTGCCGGCGGAGGGCGGGTCCCCAGCCGTGGCGAGGATCGTGCAGATGTCGCCCGCGGTGCACGGGACGGGGTCGGCCTGGGCGGCTCGCCGGGCCAGGCCGCGCAGGGCTTCACGCGTCTTGGCCAGCTCCGGCCGTGCTCTCCCCCGCGGGCGTCTGAGTAACCCGCCACAGGCGGCGCGGCAAGTCGCCTTCCTCGAAGGAGTGGACCTCGTTCAGCGTCCAGCCGTCAGCCAGCGCGTCGACCAGGCCGCGGTCGAAGAAGTGGACGGCGAAGCCTCCATGCTCGTAGATGTCGTCGCCGTGCGCGGTGCCGGCGCCGTAGTGCGCGTCGCCGGTGTGCCGGACGGTGTACACGAACTCGCCGGCGGGCCGCAGGACACGGCGGATCTCCCCCACCAGGGCTTGGATCTCCTGGGTGGACAGAGCCATGTACAGCAGCATGTACGCGAAAACCGCGTCGACACAGGCGTCGGGAAGGGGCAGTGGGTCGCGCACAGCCTGCACCGCGGTGGTCACCCGCCGCTCGACGCTCTGCGCTCCGGCGGCCTCCTGTAGTTGCTGAAGACCGGTGGCGGAGAAGTCCGTGGCCTGCACGGTGAACCCTTCACGGGCGAAGTACAAGGCGTCACGCCCGTGCCCGGCACCGAGTTCCGGAACGTCACTCGCGCCGGCCGCACGGAACACCGAGGCGGCATGGAGCGCGGGCGTAGACGGCTCCTCGCCGTACATGCCGGGGTAGGCGGCATAGGTGTGCTGCAGCCGCTTGTACCAGGGGTTCAGGTAGCGGCCGGTCTGGGTGCGGACGTACGCCTCGATCGGCGCGACGTCGAAGCCGGGCTCGACCGCGTACTGCACGGTGGGCGTGGCGTACCAGCCCGGGCTGGTCGGGCGGTCGCGGGGTTCACTCATGCTTCGGCGCCGGCTTTCAGCGCAGGATCGTCGCCAAGGCTTCAGCAACCCAGCCCCTCGGCATCAAAACTGCAGGTCACAGAGCTCGACGCCCAACTGCAGCCAATACACCAAGCCATTGAAGAAAGCCGCCGAATAGCACCCGCCGCGCGGGCGGGCCCCAGCGTCTACCGGCCGCGCACCCACCAACGTGCGGGGCGCCGCCTCGCCGGGCAGGTGGTCAGGGAGGGACGGCGCCAACCCGACGCCGCGACGCTGGACCAGGGGCCGTACCGCACCCGGTCAGGCGGGGGCCGCGTCGGAGCCCCGCGTACGCGTGCCCTCCGCCTCGTGCCGGAAGGAGCGGCGATAGGCGGCGGGCGTGGTGTGCACCAGCGCGTGGAAGCGCCGACGGAGGTTGGCGGCCGAGGACAGGCCGGTCCTGACCGCGATCGTCTCGACGGCCAGATCCGTCTCCTCCAGGAGCGACCGGGCCGCCATGACCCGCTGCCGTAGCAGCCAGTTGCCCGGGCTCGTGCCGAGCTGCTCGGCGAACCTGCGGGCGAGCGTGCGCGTGGAGACGGCCCCGAACGAGGCGAGGTCGTCGACGGTCAACGGCTCGTGCAGCCGCTCGGCGGCCCAGTCCAGGACGGGGGCCAGGGAGTCGGGCGTGCGGTCGGTGAGGGGGAGCGTGGCGTACTGCAGCTGCCCGCCCTCGCGATGCGGCGGCATGACCATGTGCCGGGCGACCTGGGTTGCGTAGGCGGCGCCCTGGTCCGTGCGGATCAGGTGCAGGCACAGGTCGATGCCCGCGGCTGTGCCCGCGCTCGTGGCCACGTCGCCCAGGTCGATGTAGAGCACGTCCGGCTCGACCTGGATCCCGGGATGCCGGGCGGCGAGTTCGTCGGCCATGCGCCAGTGGGTGGTCGCCCTGCGGCCCTCCAGCAGTCCGGCCTCGGCAAGCAGGAAGGCCGCGGAGCACAGCGCGACGATACGGGCGCCGCGGCGATGCGCCCGCCGTATCGCGTCCACGACGCCGGGCGAGGGAGCGCTCGCGCGCTGCTGCCAACCGGGGATGAGAACGGTCTGAGCGCGCTGCAAGGCCGACAACCCGTGCGTGACCGCCATGTCGTAGCCGGCCAGCGTCGGCAGGGGGCCGGGCCGCTCGGTGCAGACCTCGAACGTATAACGGGCGGGCAGGCCTGGCCGGTTCAGGCCGAAGACCTCGGCGGCGCTGGCCAGCTCGAACGTGGACTGCGGCGGCAGGAGAAGGCACACCACGCGGTGAAGGCTCATGGCAGAAAAGTACCTCTCCACGTCAATCCTGACTCTGGGGCGGAGGCGGATCGGCCGGGAGCATGATCTTCGTGACTCAAGAAACCGACGCCGTACAGATCGTCCACGTCGATGACATCGACCCGACCGAGGTCGCTCCCGGCATCGTCCGCAGGCGCTTGCCCGCCACGGCGTGGGCGCGTGGCTGGGTGTACGACTTCGCCCCGGGGGCGCAATGGCCCGAAGAGGACGTGCACGAGACCGAGGAACGCTACTACGTGGTGTCCGGCGAGTTCATCGACCACGGTCGGCGCCTCGCGGCCGGCAGCTACGTGGTGTTCGCGCCGGGCAGCACGCACCGCCCGCGCACGGAGACCGGGGCGCGCATGATCGGGATCACCCTTCTCGGGTGACCGGGTGACCGGTCGGCCGCGCCCGGCGCGCGGGCGCGGTGCTGTACCAGTCGAGTCGGGTCGGGTCGGGTCGGGTCGGCGTCAGCCGGGGATGGCGGAACGCTTCTGTTCTGTGCGCACGCCATGCCGGGCAGGTGCATGGGGGCCGAGCGCGACCGGCAGACCCACCCACCCACCCAGTGAAGGGATGCTGCTCCCATGTTCGGCACGCTCATGCTCTTCGCCGTTCCCGCCGTGCTGTTCAGGCTGCTCGGCGCGTTCGGCGTCGGACGGTTCGGGAGCTGGCGGGTGTCCGTCCTGCACGGCCTCGCGGTCATGCTGGTGTTCACGGCCGGCGCGCACTTCGTCCCGTCCGCCCTCGGCCCCATGCCCGGCCACCACGACCTGGCCGCAACGGTCCCGCCGTTCGTGCCGTTCCCCCGCCTCGCGGTCTACGCGACCGGCGTCCTGGAACTCCTCGGCGCCGCCGGACTCATCCGGAAGTCCACCCGGCCGGCGGCCGGGCTCGGCCTCGCCGCGCTGTTCGCCCTGATGCTCCCGGCCAACATCCACGCGGCCGTCGAGCAGATCCCGTTCAACGGGGAGCCGGCGACACCACTGTGGTTCAGGATCCCCGAGCAGGTGGTCTTCATCGGTGTCGCGCTGTGGGCCTACGTCCCGGCCCGTGCCGCGTCCGCCCACCGGGCCGGCGGGGCCCCGGCTTGGACATCGTTTCGCGATGGCTCCGCGAGCGGGGGGCTCACACCGCCATCGCCACCGCACAGATCGACCACCGGCGACTGACCGAGTGAATCGACTTCTCCGTCGAGATACGGCAGTCGTATCAGACAGGGACACCTTGTCCAGCCACTGCCCGTGCGGATGCCTGCATGACTGCCACGATGTGCATCCGAATGATCATGAAAGGGGTTTACCTATGCGAGCGGCACTCAGAGCGTTCTTCGCAGCGCTCTTCGTCATAGGACTGGTTCTTGCTTCCAAGCCCAGTCCCGCGCAGGCCGACACTCCCGATGCGCAGAACTGGCCGAAGCCGAGGTTCATCAGCTACAACGTCTGCGGGGCTGCGTGCGCCATCTACGAGGGGTCCAAGGACGCGTGGCGCAACAAGATCGTGAACGCCATGGACGGCTGGGACGCTGATCTGGTCATGCTGCAGGAGATGTGTTACGGGCAGTGGACCCTGCTGCGCAACTCGCTGGAGGACCGCCCCAGCGGCAACAAGTACGACTCGGTCTGGGGCGCGACACTGGCGTCCACGAGCGGGTGCGCGAAGTGGGGGACCGACAAGCGTTACGGTCTGGCCATCTTTGCCAAGGGTGGCCCCGGTACGATCAACAACGGCACTCGGTCCGTCAACTTCCTTCCTAAGGAGACACCGGGAGAGGACCGTATCCTTCTGTGCGCCAGGACGACCGTTACCGGGCGCACGGTCCGTGCCTGCAACACTCACATCGACTACTCGTACAAGGTGATCGCCGACCCGGACCCCAACGTCCCCCCGACGATCCTCAACAACCCCAAGGCGCAGATTCAGAAGGTTGCCGATATCACGAGGGGTTTTGCGAACGGGGGCGACCCGGTGGTCCTCGCGGGTGACTTCAACCAGCTCCCCAAGGACGTGGACATGGCACCCCTCTACGCCCACAGTGGCGGGACCGGGGTATTCCAGGAGGTCGACGAGAACGACAAGGACTACTTCACCGGAGTCGACTGTCCGCAGAGCGGGGATCGCTGCCGCAGCGGTGAAGCAACCGCCGAGCCGGGGTGTTCACCCAAGGTCAGCGAACCCGGGAAGATCGATTACATCTTCCTGAGCTACTACTGGTTCACCACCGTCCGCGGTGACTCCGCAGCCTGCACTCCGGGTATGTCGGACCATCACCTCCTGCGTGGCGCCGCCGCCTGGGAGCACTGACCGCAGCAGGACCTGGCACGGCACCATCGACTCGGTTGCCGCGGCGCGGCTGACACAGACTGCCACCGCAGCGGACACCGGACAGCTGGCAACCCTGTCCATAACTTCTGCTCAAAGGCAAGATCGCGCACGGGTGTCGGCGTTTTCTGAACGTGGACTGCGGACCAGGCGTTGTTCGCGGTCTGGTCTATGACGCGGCCGACCCGGTCTGACCCGAGCCTCCAGATCCTGAGCGCAACAGTGCGGGCCGCCATCCGGGTGAGGTGGCGGCCCGCACTACTGCACCGGTCAGCCGGCGATGCGGCCTCCGACCGGCATGAACAAGACCTCCGGACCCGCTGCCAGCGCCCCCTGAGCGATACGGCCGGTGACGTCACCGACACCCTTGACCTGGGGCACGCCACTGGCAGGCAGGGATCGGGCCTTCAGCTGAATGCCGGCGGGCGGCATCGGCCGTCTGCGGCGAGGTGGATCTCGGCGGTCAGTCCGCCGCGGGAGCGTCCGACGGCATGGTCGTGCGGCTCGCCCGCCGGGGCCCTTGCGGGTGCCTGGAGCGTTGGCAGCACGCCGGGGTCTTATACCCACTGCACCGCATCCTGCTCGCCGAGCTGAACGCGGCCGGCCGCCTCGACTGGCCCAGGGGGGTGGGGGTGTGGGGGCAGGGAAAATCAGTCGACCGGGACGGTGTTCTGGGCGGCGCCGATGCGCCAGGTGCCGTCCTCCTTGACCAGGATGTACAACGGGCGGCCCTCGGGTCGGTCGGCGATCCGGGTGCCGTCGTGGCGGACCGGCTGCTGGCGGACGTTCACCGCGGCGACGTCGGGCCGCAGGAACAACACACGTTCTACGTCGTAGACGGCGGTGGACTCGGCCGCCGCACCGGGCAGCACCTTCCGGGTGAAGGTCGCGATCTCCTCGAAGCCCGACAGTCGCTTGCCATGGCCCGTGGTCCACACCGGGTCCTGTCGGCGGAAGACACTCAGGAACCGGTCGACCAGCTCGTTCTGCTGGGCGTGCTCCACCTCGGCGACCAGGCCGCGGATCTCGGTCACCTCAGCGTCGGTCTCCGGTCCGTCGGGTGCGCCGAACACCTCGACCGGCCGGTACGAGCCCGACACCAGCTCGGCCACCGCGCCCGGCCGGTCCGGCCGCCAGCCGAGGGCGGTACGGGCGGCGGCGCCGCTGACGCTCTGGTCGAGGGCGAGCGCGTCCGCGAAGAGCGGGCCGAAGGTCTCGGAGGCCTGATCCACCGGCACCGCGTTCGGGGCGGCGAGCACTCCGGCTGCGCGGCCGGCCGCCCGGGCGAGGTCACGGACCGGGACGGCCGACTCGCCGACGCCGTGCCAGACGGTGCCGGCCTCGGCCCGCTCGACGGCGGCCACGAACAGCTCGGCCAGGTCGTCCACGTGGACGGTCGGCCAGCGCACGCCCTCCTCGCCGTAGTACTCGGGCACCCCCTGCCGGCGCGCCCGGTCGACCAGGATGGCGGGGATGCCGCCGCCGCGGCCGTACACGATGCCGGGCCGGACGACGACCGCGCGCACGCCCTCGGCGACCTCGGCCAGCACCCGCTCCTCGATCCGCGGGCGGTAGCCGACGATGTCGATCGGGTTGGTCGGGGCCTCCTCGCCCACCTCCTGGGCATCGCCGGTGGCGCCGAGCACCCAGACGCCGCTGGTGTAGACGAAGGGGCGGCCGGTACGGCGCAGCGGAGTGGCGAGCGCCTCGATGACGGCGGTGTCGACATCGGCATCGCCGCTCGGCGGAGCCAGGTGGATCACGGCCTCGATCTCGGAGGGCACCGCACCGGCCAGCGATGCCGGGTCGGCGGTGTCGCCGACCAGCTGGGCGTGCCAGGCCCGGCCGGGCTGGGGATCGGCGGTACGGGTGAGCGCGAACACCTGGTGGCCGGCAGCGGCGAGGTGGTCGGTGACAGCGGAGCCGATGTAGCCGGTAGCACCGGTGAGCAGAACCTTCATGACATTCCCCCTCTGTCGAACATTTCGATGTCGAAACTATAGTTAGACCAGTTCGGCGATGTCAAACCTTTCCATATCGAAATGTTAGACTCGGGCAATGACGGAACAGCAGCGGCAGCACGACGGCGTCGACCGCATCACCGCACAGTGGCGCGCGGTCCGCCCCGACCTGGACCCCTCCCCCATGGCCGTGATCGGCCGGCTCTCCCGCGCCTCACGCCTGCTCGAGCGCGGGATCAAGGAGAACCTGACCGTCCACGGCGTAGAACCCTGGGAGTTCGACGTCCTGGCCACCCTGTTGCGTTCCGGGCCGCCGCACGTCCTCACCGCCGGCGAGCTCAGCTCGGCCGCGATGGTCAGCTCCGCAGCGCTCACCAACCGCATCGACCACCTCGTCGAAAAGGGCCTTGTCGAACGGGCCGTCGACCCCACCCACCGCCGCCGCGTGCTGATCTCCCTGACCGACACCGGCCATGAACTGACCAACCGCCTCGTCGAGCACCACCTCACCGGCGAGGAACGCCAGCTCGCCGGGCTCACCACCGCCGAACGCGACCAACTCACCGGCCTGCTGCGCCGCCTCCTGCTCACCCTCGGCGACCACACCGAAGACCCCGCCCCCCGATAACCCCCCTACCCGCCCCCCGGGACCGGGCAGGGGCACGTCCAGGAATTCAACCGGCTCCGCGCCCGGATCATCCATCCCGGAAACGCTTCAGGGCCGCCGCATCGCAACGGCCCTTGAAGGAAGCAGTGCACCCAAACACACCTGGACAACTCGCCCAATCCGAAAAGGCGCCAGAGCACCGCCCTGACAGAAGCCACCGGGCTCCGGACGAGCTGTACAGCGCGACCTGACCCGCGCCCTCGACGGCTTCATCACCGCCTGCGCGTATCCGGGTGTGGAGCCTGGAGCCCTTTCATAAGCCTGAGTGATCGGTTCTCGTGGAACCCTCATCTCCGCATCGTCGTCGCTCGCCGCGGCGATGCGGACCGTGGAGGTTTGATCGGCGCTGGCGGTCTGCGTACCGAAGCCGGCCAGGACGACGACGCCGAGCGCGGCAGCCGGCAAGGACTTCGGGAGGAACATCGATCACACGTCCGCACCATGCAGGCTGCCGATCACCGCCCACATGAGTACCCGTACTCAATCCACCAGCATCAGCGCACCAGCGACCCTCAGCCCACCAGATCCCCCCCCTGGCCCTCGTCTCACCTCTGGTCCGATTCGCTCGTCGCCTCAGATGATCCGGTCCATCGTGACTACTCGTACATCTGGGCGACTGAGAGTCGGCGGGCGACTGGCCGCCAGGTGACCGGCTCAAGTTGGGCGTGGAACGGCGAGTCGGCACCCAGCCAGGCTGCCCAGCCAAGTGGATGGGCTGCGCTGTCGTGACGAAGGGGCTCCTGGACTACCTGCGGTCCGGCCCTGTTGAGGCCGCGTCCTGGTCGGCGCCGGAGGGCGACGGGCGCTGTGCCATGTACTGCTCGAACCATTCGGCGGGCACGAGGTAGGCGAGGGTCTTACCCTTGCGGGTGATCATAGTTGTGATAGTTCCGTGGCTCGACGGGTGAGGCATCAGGTCGGTGGGCGGGGCGGGCGGGTGCCGAGAGCCGTGGCAGCGGCGGTTGCTGACAGCGCGGCGAGCAGCGCGAACAGGGCGGGATAGCCATCGAGCGGTGCGGCTAGGGCGGCGCCGGCGAAGGGTGCGAGGGCCGCTGCCGCGTGGGCCGGCGCGGCGAGGATGCCGGAGAGCCGGCCGTAGTGGGTGGTCCCCCAGCGGTCGGTGACGGCGGTGGCTTGGAGGAGGGTGAGGTTGCCGCGCACGGTTCCTGCCAGGACGGAGAGGACGGCGACCAGGGCGTACGGGCCGGGCAGGAGGGCGAGGGCGGCGGTGGTGAGTCCACCCAGGCCGACCAGGGTGGTGGTGCGGGCGGTGACGCTGGTGTGGCGGGCCAGGGCGGCGTACAGGGTGCGGCCGAGGGTTTGTCCGGCGCCCCCCAGGCCGAGGGCCCAGGCGGCTTGGGTCGTGGTGTAGCCGCGTTCGAGCAGGAGGGGGACCAGGGCGATGACGACGGCGTACATCGCGAAAGCCGACAGGGTGAAGGTGAGCGCCAGCATCCGGAAGGCCCGCGTGCGCACTACTTCATCGCTGCCGCCGGTCACATGGGACGGGCTGGCGGGGGCGGGTGGCCACGGCGCCTTCAGGGCGAGGGCGTGGGTGGGGATGGTCAGGACGGCCAGGACGCCCGCGAGCACTGCGTAGGTGCCACGCCAGGACAGGTGGTCGGCGAGGGCGGCGGTCAGGGGTGCGAAGACGGTAGAGGCGAGTCCGCCGGCCAGGGTGACGATGGTCAGGGCGCGGACGTGGTCGGGTGCCCACCAGCGGGTGAGGGCTGCGAAGGCCGGTTGGTAGAAGGTGGCGGCCATTGCCACGCCGGCCAGCAGCCATCCGGCGAGGAAGACGGCCAGGTTGGGGGCGGCGGCAATGATCAGGAGGGCCAGGACTCCCAAGGTGGAGCCGGCCGTCATGACGGTGCGCGGTCCGCGGTGGTCGAGGATGCGGCCGACGTAGATGCCGGCGACGGCGGAGACGATGAGGGCCGCGGAGAACGCGGCGGTGGTCGCGCCCGTGCTCCAGCCGGTGCCCGCGGTGATGGCGGGGTTGAGAACGGGGAAGGCGTAGTAGACGACGCCCCAGCTCGTGACCTGGGTGACGCAGAGGGCGGGCAGTACGGCGCGTGGCCGCGACCGGGCCCCCGTTCCGGTCGCGGCCACGCTGGCCTGGATGTTGGGCACTGCGGTCAGCAGCCGCCGGAGGAGGCGGGCGCGCCGCCGATGGTGAGGGTGGCCGGGGCGGCGCAGCAACCGCCACCGGTCTCCTCGGCGGCCTCGGGCTGGTCGAAGAGGCCCGCGCCGCCGCACACGCCGGTCTCGGGGAGGGTGAGTTCGACGCGCTCGGCGGCTTCGCGGTCGCCGGCGAGGTGGGCGGCGATGGAGCGAACCTGCTCGTAGCCGGTCATGGCGAGGAAGGTCGGGGCGCGGCCGTAGGACTTCATGCCGACGATGTAGACGTCCTTCTCCGGGTGGGAGAGCTCGTTCACGCCGTGCGGGTAGACGGTGCCGCAGGAATGCTGGTTGGGGTCGATCAGCGGAGCCAGCTCCACCGGGGCCTGCAGGCGCTCATCCAGGCCCAGACGCAGCTCGTTCAGGAAGGAGAGGTCGGGGCGCATGCCCGTGAGGACGATGACCTCGTCCACCGGGTCCAGGCGGCGGCCGTCCTCGCCGACGAGTACCACGCGGCCGTCGGCGGTCCGCTCGATGGTGTCGGTGCGGAAGCCGGTGACCGCGTCCGCGTAGCCGCCGTCGACCGCGGCCTTCGCCGCCAGGCCAAGGGCGCCGCGGGCGGGCAGCTGGTCGGCCTCGCCGCCGCCGAAGGTCGAGCCGGAGATACCCCGGCGCAGGATCCAGGTGGCGTGCGCGCCGGAGCCGTCGTCGGCCTTGGCCAGGTCGGCCAGGTAGGCAAGGGCGGTGAAGGCAGAGGCGCCGGAGCCGATGACCGCGGTGCGCTTGCCCGCGTACCGGGCGCGGACGGCCGGGTCCTTCAGGTCCGGGACGCGGTAGGTGATGCGCTCGGCGGCGGCCTTCTCGCCGAGGGCGGCAAGTCCGCTGCCGCCGGCGGGGCTGGGAGTGGACCAGGTGCCAGAGGCATCGATGACCGCCCGGGCGAAGACCCGCTGCTCGCGGCCGTCGGCGGTCTCGTAGTGGACGACGAAGCGCTGAGCCTCGCGGTCGGCATCGACGATGCGGTCGCGGCCGGCGCGGGAGACGCCGGTGACGCGGGCGTCGTAGCGGACCTGCTCGCCCAGGACATCGGCCAGCGGCTGGAGGTAGAGGGCGGCCCAGTCCCCGCCCGAGGGGTACGTGTCCTCTTCGGGCTTGACCCAGCCGGTCGGAGCGAGGAGCTTCTCGGCGGCCGGGTCGACGACCTCGCCCCAGCGGGAGAACAGGCGCACGTGCGCCCACTCGCGCACCGCGGCTCCGCCGACCAGGCCGGCTTCCAGGACGAGGGGTTCGATGCCGCGGTCCAGGAGATGGGCGGCGGCCGCGAGTCCGGCGGGGCCGGCCCCGATGACGACGACGGGCAGCTCGGTGGTGGTCTCGCTCATGGCAGGTCTCCGGGACTTGATGCAGGCGGGCGGGTGGGCGGGGCTGGTGGTGGTCAGCAGCAGCCGGCACCGGTGGCGACGGCTTCGCGCTTGGCCTGCGGGTCGCAGCAGGCTCCGGCTGCTTCCGCGCCCTCGTTGGTGCCGCAGCACGGTGAGGGCTGGGCGGCGACCGCCTCGGCGGGCTGTGCGGGGGCGGTGCCGCAACAGGATCCCGCCGTCTCGGCGTGGTTGGGGCTGCTGGGGGTGACCGGCTCGTTCATGACGACTCCCTCGGTGTTTCGACGTTTGTCTATGGCTTGCACGATCAGCATGGCACTTGTATCGATAGACGTCAACATAGACATTCATCAAAACGGAGGTACCTGTAGAACGACGTCGCGGTCACCCGAAGCCGGCGGCTTCGCCGTCGAGGTCGAGAACGGCCCATACCTGGCGGCGCGCGCCGTCGTCGCCGCCTCGGGGAACTTCGGCCATCCGCACCGGCCGGCACTGCCTGGCCTGGACTCCTTTCGCCGGGCAGGTGCCGCACGCGGCCGACTACCGCAGCCCCGCCGCGTTCGCCGGGCAGCGGGTCGGTCGGGGCGGGCAATTCCGCGGCGCAGATCGCGCCGAGCTCGCGCGGGAGAGCGTCACAACGTCGGCGCCCCCGGGAGCCGGTGAAGTTCGCCCGCCAGCACCTGCCGGGAAGGGATCTGCACTTCCGGCTGCCCCGCACCGGTCTCGACACCGCACCGCTCGGGCGCCTGCTGCGGACCCCGCCCGGCCAGCCGGTACTGGACGACGGCCGCTACCGCGCCGCCCTGGCGGCCGGCACCCCCGACCGGCGCCCGATGCTCCAGCGCCTGGACGACGACAAGGTCCCCCTGGACCGACGGCACCACCGAGAGGCTGGATGCACTGATCCTGGCCACCGGCTACCGCCCGGACCTGCCCTACCTCGCCGGGCTCGACGGCGCCCTCGCCGCCTCCGGCCGGCCCCGCCGCCGGGACGGCGCTTCCCTCACCTGGCCGGGCCTGGCTTTCGTGGGCCTGGAGTGGCAGCGCAGCCTGTCCTCCCACTCCCTGCGCGGTGTCGGCCGGGACGCCGAGCGGGCGGCCCGCCGGCTGGCCGCCCGCCTGGCCCGCGCGTGAGAGACACCCCCTGACGCCCTAGTTCGACATGTGTCAACATAGACGCATGTCGAATGCCAAGGTTCTGCCGCTCCTGGAGCCCGAGGCCGTCGCGCCCTGCTGCCCCCCGCTGACCGAACGCCCCATCTCCGCGGACGAGGCCGAGGTCGCGTCCAAGATGTTCAAGGCTCTCGGCGACCCCGTCCGCCTCCGGCTTTTTTCCGCCGTCGCCTCCCACGAGGGCGGCGAGGCGTGCGTGTGCGACATCTCCGACGTCGGCGTCTCCCAGCCCACCGTCTCCCATCACCTCAAGAAGCTCAAAGAGGCCGGCCTGCTCTCCTCCGAGCGCCGGGGCACGTGGGTGTACTACCGGGTCGAGCCCTCCGTCCTTGCCGCGATGGGCGCACTGCTGGCGGGCGCTGCGCGGGAGGCGTAGGGACCTGCTCTTTCCGCCGGGCCCGGGGGTGCCTCCCCCTTTCGCCATTAATCTAATATCGTCGATTAACGATGAAAGGGGCTTCGTGCTCAGTGACGGTGACGCCCAGCTGTATGCGGGCTGGTTCAAGGCCCTGGCCGATCCCACGCGCGTGCGCCTGTTGCACCTGCTGGCGGGTGAGGGGCGCGCGATGAGCGTGGGCGAGATGGTGGATCGGGCGGAGGTCGGGCAGTCGACGGTTTCGCACCATCTCAAGATTCTGGCCGAGGTGCGGTTCGTCCTGGCCGAGAGGCAGGGCACGTCCACCTTCTACACGGTCAACCGCACCTGCCTGACCGTCTTTCCCCGCGCCGTAGGCGCGATCCTCGGCGAGGAGGCACCCGCCGATGGCTGCTGAAATCCGCATCGCGGCGATGACGCTCGCCCACGCGGAGCAGGTACTGGCGATCTACCAAGCCGGGATCGAGGAGGGTGACGCCACCTTCGAAACCGAGGCGCCGACGTGGGACCGCTTCGATGCCGCGAAGATGTCCGGGCACCGGTTCGTCGCGCTGGACGAGACGGGCGCGGTGGTGGGCTGGGTCGCAGCCGGCGCGGTCTCGGACCGGTGCGCGTACGCCGGCGTCGTCGAACACTCCGTCTACGTCCACCCCGCAACGCGCGGCCGAGGCATTGCCCGGACCCTGCTCGACACGCTGATCACCTCGACCGAGGCGGCCGGGATCTGGACGATCCAGTCCGGCATCTTCCCCGAGAACACGGTGAGCCTGACCGTGCACCGGCGGGCCGGGTTCCGGGTCATCGGCACGAGGGAGCGGATCGGCCGGCACCACGGCGTCTGGAGGAACGTGATCCTGGTGGAACGCCGCAGCCCGCGGATCGGCTGAGCATCGTCAGCTGCCGCCGCCGAGGGTGAGCTGGCGGCGGTGGAAGTCGAAGTGCCGGGTCGGGTAGCGGTAGACGTCCCCGAGGGTCATGAACTCCGTGAACAAGGGATCCCAGCGGACGGGGAAGTGCATGCCGCGTGCGAGGGCGGCGTCGGTCTCCGATGCCAGGTGGCGGTGCAGGCGGTCGATGACACGGTCGAACGCGGCGTCCATCCGGCGCGGTCCGTATACCTTCACCGCCCCGCAGGGGCCGGCGTGGTTGACCCAGTCGAACGGCACCGCCCCCGCGTTCAGCACGCGGGCGAACACCCTGCTCGCGCCGCGCGGCAGCCGGCTGAAGAGGCGCACCAGGACCAGCAGCCGCAGGACGACCATGTAGCCGAAGAGCATGTGCCACAGCAGCTGCTCGTTGGTCCACTTCGTGCCGGCCGTGGCCTGGGCGAGATCAGCGCCCGAAGCGGTGTCGAGCAGCTGATGGAAGATCCGGCGGGCGCGCTCGTAGTCCTCATGGACCGCCCGCCGGTCCATCGAATTCTGCTGTGGCATCGCTCCGCCCGCCTCTGCCCGCCGCCCCGTGCTGATGATTCCCTTTTCAGCGGAGAATTCCCCCCGCGTGCCGTGTGTGCTGCGGGGAGGGTCGAGCGGACCGGGGTCAGGAACCGAGGAGAGCGGCGATCTCTCGGGCGGCTTCGCGGGCGGGGCGGCCGACGCCGATGAGGGTGGCGGAGGCGGGGCCGGTCCAGTCGCCGTAGCCGAGCAGGTGCAGGCGGGGCTCATCGGCGGCGCGGGTGCCCTCGGTGGCGATGCGGCCGCGGGTGCCGCGCAGGCGCAGGGAGGCGAAGTGGGCGAGGGCGGGGCGGAAGCCGGTGCACCAGATGACCGCGTCGGCCTCGGCGCGGGTGCCGTCGGCCCATTCCACCCCGGTCGCCGTGAGACGGGCGAACATGGGGCGCGAGGCCAGGAGTCCGGCGTCGCGTGCGGCGCGTACGGGCGGGACGGCCACGATGTCGCCGAGGGACGCGACCCCGCCGGTATCGGTGCGGCCCTCGTCCAGGGCCCGGCGACGCACGGTGGCGTGATCGAACAGGGCCCGGCCGTCGATGTCGTCCGCGAGGTAGCGGGGCAGGCACTGGGTGGCCCAGGTCAGGTCGATGCCGGCATGGGCGAGGTCGGCTGCGATCTGGGCGCCGGAGTTGCCGCCGCCCACCACGATCACGCGCTGCCCGGCGAAGTCAGCCGGGTTCGTGTACTGGACGGTGTGGAGCTGGCGGCCGGTGAATTCGCGGCGGCCGGGGACGGCGGGCAGGAACGGACGGGTCCAGGTGCCGGTGGCGCTGACGACCGCGCGGGCCTGCCAGTCGCCGCAACCGGTCTCCACGCGCAGGTGCGTGCCGTCGCGGTGGACTGCCGGCACCCACACGCCGTGCTGGACGGGCAGGTCGTAGCGCTTCTCGTAGTCGGCAAGGTAGGTGACCACGTGCGCCGCATCGGGATACACCTCGCCGGGTTGGATCGGCATCAGCCGCCCCCGCAGCGACGAATACTCCGCCGGGGAGAACAAGCGGAGCGAGTCCCAGGTGTGCTGCCAGGCTCCGCCGGGCGCCGTCTGGGCGTCGAGGATGACGTGCTCGATGCCCAGGCGGCGCAGGTGGTAGCCGGCGGCGAGCCCGGACTGGCCGCCGCCGATCACCACCACGTCCGTGCGCTGCGTCATGCCGCGGGCGTCCCGGAGTCCGTCTTGCCGCGCATGAAGATGACCGCCACGAGGGCCAGGCCCACGACCGCGCCGATCAGCTGCATGGCGATGAAGCCGGCTACCGAGGACGGGGCGATGCCCGCGAACGTGTCGGTGAACGCACGGCCGATCGTGACCGCCGGGTTCGCGAAGCTGGTCGAGGAGGTGAACCAGTAGGCGGCGCCGATGTACGAAGCCACCGCGACGGGCGCGAAGCGCAGGCGGTCCGACTTCGCCAGGCCGAAGATCAGCAGGATCAGGCCCGCGGTGGCGACAACCTCGCCGAGGAGGAGGTTGCCGGCGGAGCGGTCGTGGGTGGACCACTTCACCAGCGGTTCGCCGAACATCGCGTCCGCCAGGATCGCGCCCGCGATCGCGCCGACGATCTGGGAGGGGACGTAGACGGCAAGTTCGCGGGCGTTGACGCCCGCCCCGCCGCGGCGGGCGGTCCACCACTCGGCCAGCGTCACGGCCGGGTTGAAGTGGGCGCCGGAGACCGGGCCGAGGAGGGCGATCAGGACGCCGAGGCCGAACACGGTGGCGGTGGAGTTCGCCAGCAGTTGCAGCGCGACGTCGTCGGTGAGCTCGGTGGCCTGGATGCCGGAGCCGACGACGACCGCGACCAGGGCGGCGGTGCCGACCAGCTCTGCGGCCGCACGGGCGATCAGCGGGGTACGGGGCGGGGCCGCGCCGGGCGCGGGCTGGGGCACGTCGGCGGCTATGGGCGCGCCGACGGGCTCGGTGGCGGTCAAGACAGGTTCTCCTCGGGCAGGTGCGGCAGAGCGGGCTAAGGGCAGGACCGCTTGAGGTTCGCTTCGGCGGTGGCGCGCGCGGTCTGGGCGAGGTCGGCGAACTGACCGGCGATGCCTTCGATGACTTCCGGGCGCAGGCGGTAGTAGATGAACCGCCCGCATGGCTCGGTCTCCACGACCCCGGCCTCTCTGAGCACCTTCAGGTGGTTGGAGAGGTTGGTCTGCTTGGCACCCGTCTCCTCCACGAGGTGGGTGGTGCAGAGCGTCTCGCGGGCGAGGAGGGTCACGATCTGGAGCCTGAGCGGGTCGGCCAGAACCCGGATCAGATCAGTGTCGACTGACATCATCATGTGCTGATACTGTCACATCACTCGGGGCTGACACCAGCCTGGGCTGAGTCATTGGATCGTGCCGCGGTCGGCCGACCTTGGTTGATGAAGGAAGAGACGATGTCCTCCACCCCGCTCGCATCCGTACTGTTCGTCTGCATCCACAACGCAGGCCGCTCCCAGATGGCAGCCGGATTCCTGCGCCACCTCGCCGGCGAGCGCGTCGAGGTCCGCTCCGCCGGCTCCATGCCCGGCGAGCAGATCAACCCCTCCGCCGTCGCCGCCATGGCCGAGCTGGGCATCGACATCTCCGACCAGAAGCCCAAGGTCCTCACCCCCGAAGCCGCCCAGGCATCCGACTACATCATCACCATGGGCTGCGGCGACGCCTGCCCGTACTTCCCCGGCAAGACCTACCTCGACTGGCAGCTCGAAGACCCGGCCGGCCAGGGCGTCGAGGCCGTCCGCCCCATCCGCGACGAGATCAAGGGCCTCATCGAAGGCCTGATCGCCGAGATCGACGCCAAGAAGCAGGTCTGATCCCGTGACCGATGCCACCACCGGCGAGGACGTGCGCGACGTCATCGTCATAGGCTCCGGCCCCGCCGGATACACCGCAGCCCTCTACACCGCCCGCGCCCAACTGCGGCCCCTGCTGTTCGGCAGCTCCATCTTCGTCGGCGGCTCCCTCACCACCACCACCGAAGTCGAGAACTTCCCCGGCTTCCCCGAAGGCGTCGACGGCCCGGTCCTCATGGAGAACATGCGGGCCCAGGCTGAGCGGTTCGGCGCCGAGATGATCGACGACGACATCGTCTCCGTCGACCTCACCGGCGACATCAAGCTGCTCACCGACTCCGAAGGCACCGTCCACCGCGCCCGCACCGTGATCATCGCCACCGGCTCCGGCTACCGGAAACTCGGGCTCCCCAAGGAAGAGGAGCTGTCCGGGCGGGGGGTGTCCTGGTGTGCCACCTGCGACGGATTCTTCTTCAAGGGCCGTGACATCGTCGTGGTCGGCGGCGGCGACACCGCCATGGAGGAAGCCACCTTCCTCACCCGCTTCGCGAAGTCCGTCACCGTCGTCCACCGCCGCTCCACCCTGCGCGCCTCCAAGGTCATGCAGGACCGGGCGTTCTCCGACGACAAGATCTCCTTCGCCTTCGACAGCGAGATCGCCGAGATCAAGGAAGCGAACGGCATGCTGAGCGGCGTCGTCCTGCGCGACACCTTCACTGGTGCCACCCGGGAGCTGGACGTGACGGGGCTGTTCATCGCCATCGGACACGACCCGCGCACCGAACTCTTCACCGGCCAACTGGAACTGGACGGCGAGGGATACATCAGGGTCGAGTCCCCCTCCAGCCGCACCAGCCTGCCCGGCGTGTTCGCGGCCGGCGACGTCGTCGACCACACCTACCGCCAGGCCATCACCGCCGCCGGCACCGGCTGCGCCGCCGCACTCGACGCCGAACGCTACCTCGCAACCCGCCGCAGCCGGACCGAACCCGTCAGCATCCCGGCCTGACCGCCGGGCGGGCCGCTTCTCCCACCAACTCATACGCCTGGCGGGCCGCCACAGGCGTGGCGGCCCGCCAGGCGTTCCCGGCTCCTGCCGGCCGTCAGCTGCGGGCGAGTTCTGCACACCGGATTCCGCCGCCGGGGTGCCACTCCATCACCGGGCCGGCCGCGTCCCCGTGCTCGGCGCACCAGGAGACGGGTACGACTCCCCCGCAGTCGTACCGCTTGCACACGCACGCCCTCCCCCGGGCCTACGTACGCCACCCCGTGACGGACCACACCACCCGCCGACCCCTCCGCAGCAGCGCCCCGCAGGCCGGCCGGCCAGGCCAATGTCACCCGCAGGCCGCCCGACCCCGACCGGAACCGGTCAATCACCCGGACCTCGCCCGGCACCGCCAACGGCCCCCTGCCCGGAGCCATCAGCCGGCTCACGGACGCCCCGAACCCCCGGCCGCCCGCTTGGCCAGCACGTCGGCGTCCGCCTCGGTGGACCAGCCGGACAACCGGTCCTCCCCTGCCGCATCATCGGCCAGGACCAGCCAGGGGTGTCACTTTCGCCAGAACAGGTGGTGCGTCACCCCGCTCGGGCTGGGAACGACTTCGAGGTGGAACCGGTCGAGCAGCTCGTCGGGGGACTCCCAGAGCCGTACTCCGGACCCGAGCTTCACCGGCGAGACCGCCACGTGCATGGTGTCGACGAGGTCTGCTTCGAGAAACTGCCGGATGGTGGTGGCCCCGCCGCCGAGTCGGACGTCCTTGCCCTGTGCCGCCTCCCGCGCCTGCTCGAGGACCGTGGCCGGGTCGCCGTCGACGAAGTGGAACGTGGTGTCGGAGAGCGTGAACGAAGGGCGCTTGTGGTGGGTCATGACGAACACCGGGGTGCGGAACGGGGGCTCGTCACCCCACCAGCCCTGCCACTCATGGTCCTGCCAGGGCCCGCGCTGGGGCCCGAACTTGTTGCGGCCCATGATCTCCGCGCCGATGTTGCGCGCGTAGTCCCGCGTGAGGTAGTCGTCCAGGCCCCGGCTCCCGCCGGGGTCCGTGCGCATGGGCCAGCTCGCCGTGGCACCGGCCCAGGCGAACAGCCTCTCGGGCTCGACATGACCGAACGGCCTCTCGAGGCTCTGGTCCTCACCGGCACCGATGCCGTCACTCGAGACGTTGAAGTTCTGGACTCTCAATAGCTGAGCCACGCGTTCCTCCTGGGTGATGGGGCGATAGCAGTGGTGAGACTCTCCGGGCGAGGCAAACTCATCGCTACTTCCGTGACCGGTCTCAGGAAATCGGCTGACCAGCGTACTGACTTGTGAGGTTTGCGCGGTTTGGGCAGGCTCCTGAACATTCTGGCCACCGTCGACCGCCCACTGATGCCCGAACCGATGGACAAACGCCGCCACTTGAAATGAACGAAGCCAGGGGAACGCCGTCCCACGAAGTTCTTACGGCGCTGTCGGGTCTTTGGTGTCGTCGTGGGCGACGCCGAAGAGGTCGTCGAAGGCAGGCTTGTCCGCTGTGATCGTGGGTCGCCGCCAGGGCGGGAGCGCTCGCCGTTCAGGTGCCAGTCATGGGATCCGCGAACCAGCATGCGCAGGAGTGCCAGGCACTGCTCGGCGACAGATCGGGAGTCGTCGGACAGCGGCAGTGAAGAGAGGAGACCGGGCAGTTCCCGGCCGGCTTCGAGGAAGACCTGGACCTTGTCGGTGATCAATCCGTGGAACTGGTCGACCGCCTGCTGGGGGGCGAGGGCGAGGCCGCGCTGGGCTGGAGGGCGAGTGTGAGGTTGCTCGTCTCGCCGGCGGCCGCCTCCTCGGTGTAGCTGACGAGGTCGTTGGTCCACATGATGACGTCGGCCGCACTCCACAGCAGGCTCTGATAGGTGGTGCTGCAGTACACGGTGTCGGGCAGCCATGCGCGGTGGGTGTGGTGCTGAAGGTCGTGCGCGAACGCGACCCAGCCGAGCTTGCCGCGCAGCTCCATGCAGGTGGCAACGTCCATCGGTGTTCCGGTGTTCCGGTGGCCCGATGGACCGAGGCTGGCAGCTGGCAGCTGGCAGCTGGCAGCGGAACGCCTCTGACATGTGCTCGTAGAAGCGTCGGCACCATGCCGGTGGATTGTCACCTCCGGTGCGCCGCCACAGATCCTGCAACGCCACCGTGGCGGGGTTCGGCCTAGCCTGGGAGCCGCTCTCGCGGCTCCGGGCCCAATACCCGGAACGATCAGCCGAACCCGCTCCCGGGCACCACACCAGAGCACACGGCGGGCGCACCAGAATCACGCGCAAGGCACACCGCGCCCCGACCGGCCCCCTCCCCGACAGGCACGCCGACCCTTCAGCCGGCAGCCGCAGCCACCCCCTCCCCGCAGCCCCATGTGTCCTCGGCGGTCACGTGCGGAACGCGCAGTGCGGTACGCACACCGGCATCCACGTCAGGCGTTCGTAGGCGGCTGACCTGCGATGAGCTCGTCTGGGCGACGTCCTGTCCTCAACGCCCTCTCAGCCCAGAGACTCGAAGACCTCGTCCCAGAACGCCGAGTCGTCCACGTACGGATCCTGGCCGATCATGCGCTTGCGTAGATCCGTGATGGCGGTCGTGCGTACAGCGTCGTCGGTCGATTCCAGGGCGTTGCCCGACTCGGCGATCAGCCCGAGGAGCACGGCGAGGGTGGGCAGGTCATCGGCGGCCAGTCCCTTCCACCCGGCCCCGTGGTCCCACCCGTTGGGGTCGTAGTGGGTGATGCCACCGTCCGCCGCGTCGAGCATCAGGTGCTGGTCGTACAGCGTGGCCACGGTGAAGCAGAAGTTCGTAGGCGGGGAGTCGTCGTCGGGATAGCGTTCCCCATAGATCTCGTCGGCATCGAACGGTTCCATTCCGTCCTCGTCCCGCAAGTGCCTCGTGTCGATCCCCGCGATATCGAGGTGGACGGCGGGAAAGCCGACCGTGAGCAGGAACTCCCTCGAGCCGGCGTGGGTCAACTCGGTCGGCAGAGCGGCTTCATCCGGTCGCCAGAGCGAGCCCTCGCCCAGCCGTTCCTCCAGCCACGCCGCGTCCGGTATCAGCGGTATGTCGTTGTTCTTCACAGCGTGGCTCCCATGACGTTCGCATCGTTCGATCACTGCGGCCCCATTCAATCGCATGGCGAGTGCGCGAACGCGAGGGCGCGCCTCTCCCCCGCAGCCCTGCGGACCCCTGGGCTCGCGGACGGGCCAGGCAAAGCGGTCACGGGCGAACTACAGCGCTCGGTCACACCTGGCCCCCGCCGTACGGCGGGGGCCAGGACCAGGGCGGCATAACGAAGGGCTGCCCTGCTACGGAGCGGGGGTGAACTCCACGTCCGTCCCACCGCAACCGGCCGCGATGTCCAGCAGCCGGTCCCGCTCCGCTTCATCGACCGTCAGTCCCCAGCGGAGCTTGGTCAACGCCTTCGGCCAGGAGCACCTCCTGACGGGTGTTGCCAGCCGCCAGAGGGCAGGTCACCGGCATTCCGGTGCCGGAAGCTGGTGCGCTGGTAGCCGGTCCGGTCCTCGAGCGCGACCGGCAGCGGGTCACCGCGACCCACGGAGCCGTCAGGGCGTGCTCGGTGAACAGCTACTCAGCAGTCGGCGGGCGTCACGGTAGGGCAGGTTCAACAGCTCCTGGCCGTCCCGCTGCAACAGATCGAACGCCACGAAGTAGGCCGGCCACCGCATGGCCAGGCCCGCGGCGTTATGGCTGCGGGCGGCAGCCCGGCGCTGCTACGCCTCGAACGACAACCGGCCCGCCTCCGCATCCCACACCAGCAGTTCGCCGCCGAAACGGGAGCCGTCAGTCCCGCTCTGACTGCCTCGCCGGCCCCACTTGTTGACCGTTGTTCACCATCCCTACTGGCACGTTGCGGCACGACCTTCTGATCGACGGCTGCCTCAGCGCCACCGACCTGACTCTCGCACCACCGACCCCACCCTGAAACCTCAGTAATGCGCGGTTCGCGCAGGCGGATCCCGGATCCCGCTCGCCGCGCTCTCGCCTCAGAGCATTCGCTCCGCCGTCGCCGCCCGTGCTCGCAGCGCGTCAGCCTCCTCGTGCCGGCCCCGGACAGCCAGGAGCCGCGCCCGGTATTCCATCGCGTATCCGTCGCCCAGCTCCTCGGCGCGCAGGAACGCCTGCGCGGCCCGCTCCAGGTCACCGCAGTCCCGGAAGGCTACGCCCAGCGCAGTGATCGGGAAGGCCTCGTCCTGTGCAAGGATCACCGGCGCCCAGCGCTCGATGCCAGCCGCATCGCCACGGTCGAGCGCCTGCTTGACGAGGCCCAGCATGGCGTCCGGATCGCCGAGTGCCGCGGCCTTCTCCCAGACCACCTGCGCGCGGTTCGCGTCACCGGCCACCGCGTGCAGCATTCCCAGGTTGAAGCCGGCAACGACGTTCCCGGCTGCCCATGCCCGGCCCCACCAGTGCAGCGCGCCGCCCCGGTCACCCTTCAAATACAGGCCCGCCGCCAGGTTCCCCATCGCCACATCGTCACCCAGCCCCGCCGCAACCGTCAGCTCGGCCAATTCCTCGTCCGGCTCCGACCGCCGACGGAACCACCAAGCCATCAGCAACCATCCCGGCAGCACAGCTGCACTGATCCTCGGAATACGCGCAAGCGAACATCTCTCACCCGACGATCATGCCAGCCCATGCCCCGGACAGCTCGCGCGAGGGTGGTGGCCCGCTGGACCAACGAGGTCGACCTGGCTCTGCTCCTGGCGGGGACGCACTCGGTTGCTCGTCCTGCCAACGATCGATGCCCAGCACTCAGCTCGCCAAGTCAAGCACTCACTCACTCACTCACCAACTGAAGCGCTCACTCACAGGCCAATTGACGCTTGCTCAGTTTTCTTTTGATCAAAATTCCAGGTCGAGATGATCGATGTCGTTGATGGCGACGTCGGAGATTCCCATGGCGCGGCTTCCGCCGTACGGCGCCCCCTGCGCGGGGGTGAGGGCGGCGCCCCGGTCGAGGTGTCGACGGCGTGCGGCGCGGCCGCGTCGCCATCCGGGGACTCCGGCCTTGCGGCACCACACCACCTGCCTGACCCGGCGGGGCCGGGGTCTCTTACGGCTCGGCGGGGAGGGTATCGAGGACGAGGAGCCATTCGTCGCCGCGGATCTCGACGGGGGAAGCGGGCGCCACGCAGTGCGGCGGCCAGGGCCAGGCCGAAGGCGCGGCGGATCCCGGGCAGGTCGGGAGCCGGGGGCCGGCGGGGCGGGGCCCGCGCCGGCGGGGCGGGGTGATGTCCTGGGGCATCCAGCCCGTCATCACCCCGCGGGCGTGCTCGATGAGGTCACGCCTTCCGCGCCGGTGGCGACTGCGGCCGTCGCCCGGTACAGGGCGCTTACCCCAGGCCTCGTCGTCTCGTGCACGGTTGGAACCCCGATGCTCGGCCGTGGCAGACCATGGCCGCCCGATTCCAGTCCGACGGTCCTGGGGCCGCGGTTGGCGCATGGTCAGCGGTAGTACCCCTCGACCACGGACTTCACCTCGTCGAGCAGCGCGGGGCCGTCCTGGGGCACCGGCGGCTGGCCGCTGCCGGGCCTGATGTCCAGGAGCTGTTCGTTGGACAGGGCGAATACCACCCGCCGCAGTCCCGCGCGCTGGATGGCCGCCTCGCACATTCCGCACGGCTGGCAGCTGGTGTACATCGTGGTTTCCGCCGCGATGTGCGCTTCCAGCTCCCTCGCGGCCCACCTCGCCAGTTTCAGTTCCGGATGCGCGGTGATGTCCTCGTCGGTGAGGGTGGTGTTGTGTGCTTCTGCCAGAACCGTTCCGTCCGGTCCCGCCAAGAGCGACCCGAACGGCGGGTCGCCGCCCGCACGTGCCTTGGCCGCGAGCGCGATGGCCCGGCGGAGGAGAGTGTGGTCGTCGAGTGTGGTCATGTCTGCTCCGTTGAGGTGAGGGAAGGGTAGAGGTGAGCGGCCACCGTGGCGAGTGCCTGCCAATCCGTCTGTGGGTGGTACGTCTCGCGGGGGTCGCCGTTGTAGGGGTCGAGGACAACGGTCTCGGCGCCAAGCAGCCGTAGTTGGTCGAGGTCGTCCATGATCTGGTCGATCGTTCCCTCCCCGACGAGCCGTTGCGGTCCGGTGACCGGTGCTTCGGTGAGCTTGAGAGCGATCCGGGGGCTCAGGGCGGGCACGGGGAGGTCTTGCTCGTCTGCGGAGGCCTTCAGCCTGACCGCGGCTTCTCGTAGCCACGGCATGGTGCTGCGGAGCGGATGCCAAGCGTCTCCGAGCCGCACGGCACGGCGCAGTCCCGCGTCGCTGTTGCCGCCGACCCATACCGGAATCCTGCGGCTTCCGTAGGAGGTGGTGTCCGCCCAGGCCGCCCGTATGTCCCGCAGGTGGTCGTCGGTCAGTCGTCCACGGCGTTCGAATGGAATTCCGAGGGCAGCGAACTCCTGCCGTGCCCAGCCCACCCCCACGCCGAGGACCAGCCGGCCGCCGCTCAACTGGTCCAGGTTGACCGCCATGCGGGCGGTGAGCAGCGGGTGCCGGTAGGGGGCGATGAGGACCGTCGTGCCGAGCCGCACCCGAGTGGTGAGACCGGCCAGCCAGGACAAGGTGGTGAACGGCTCGTAGAAAGGCGCCGGATACCGCTCGGCTACGTCGGGAGTGATGGCTATGTGGTCCGAGACCATCAGCAGGTCGAAGCCGAGGCCCTCCACGGTCTGAGCCCAACTGCGCAGGGTTCCCGGGTCGGTGCCAGGGCCGAAATTGCGGACGTTGATTCCGATCTTCACGGTGACCACGCTAGTAGGGGAACAGGGACTGCCAGAAGGGATTCCTGCCTGTTCAGGCCCAGTTCGCCCGTGGATCCACCGGTAATATGGCCGGATGACCGAGAATCTCGACGCGACGGACTGGGCGATCCTGGATGAACTGCAGCGGGACGGCAGGATCGCGTTCACAGAGCTGGCCCGGCGGGTCAACCTGAGCGCGTCGGCGACGACGGAGCGGGTGCGGAGGCTGGAGGCAGCCGAGGTGATATCGGGGTACCGGGCGGAAGTGGACCTCGAACGGACCGGATACATGGCGCTGGCAGTCGTCCGCCTGAAGTATCCGGGAACTCGGCACGAGCCCTTGCGTCAACTCCTCGGGGAGCGCCCGGAGATTCTGGAGTGCCTGCGCACTACCGGAGACGACTGCTATGTGTTGAAGGTGGCAGCCACGTCGATGGCCCACTTGGAGGAGATTGTCGACGCGCTGGCCCAGTTCGGGACCACGACCACCAACCTCGTCCTCAGCCGGACCCTGCCCTTCCGCGGCCCACGAGAGCCTCGGGCCGCTACTCGGCCACTCTGAGGTTCCGATTCGATCGTCCACGGCAGCGCCCGGCCCCCTTGAGTAGACGCGCCCACTCCGTGATGGCGCCAAGGCCCGGTCGATCCGGGCCGAACTGCCGACGACCTCTCATGACGTCACCATTCGCCTCAACGCCTTCCAAGCCGCCCTGTTGGTCACAGGTCGCCGGCCTCGGCTTGGCGGCCGACCAAAGCTCCGGCCCGAACGCGCGCGACATCATTCGAACAGCGTCGCACCGATGCGGCGCTCGATCTTCTTGACCGTCTTACTGATCAGTCCGATGGTGACGTCGCCCTCGGGGCCCTGCCCCCGGCGGACCACAAGGTCCGGTCAGAGATGTGGACTTCTTCGGCGAACCGCCCTTCGTTCTGGGGCACGAGTTCAGCGGTGTGGTGGACGAGGTGGGTGAGGGTTCGGCCGGATCCCGGCCCGGTGACGAGGTGTATGGCTGGGTGACCCCGCACACGGCAGCCACGCCGACTACGTCCAACTGGTGCTGGCCGGCGAGGACCGCGGGCGACACGTCGGCTTCAGCACCTCACCCGGGCGGCAGGGGGTTCGTCAGTCGCCCTGCGCCTGGGTGCGCCGGGCGTAGGCGCGGGCGGCGCGGGCCCGGTCGCCGCAGCGGGTGGAGCACCAGTGGCGGCGGCCGTGGCGCAGCAGGTAGCGGTTGCGGGGGGTGGATTCGCAGCCGGTGAGGCGGTCGGCGTCGGGTCCGGTGAGGAGATCGGCCGCGAGGGTCGCGAGAGCGCGGTCGAGGATCTCGCTGGTGGGGCACGGCGCCGCGCGGTAGGGGCCGTTCTTCTCGTCGCAGTACAGCAAGGCGGCCGTGGGAGCTTTGCTCAGCGCGTCGTTGACCGCGGACAGGGCCGCGGGCAGGGCGGGCAGCCCGGCGACGCGGGCGGCGAACAGCGCCCTGAGGTGCTCGCGCAGGGAGCGCAGCTGTGTAGCGCACATCTCCTGCACCCGGCGTCGGATGGCGCGAGGCCGTGTTCGGCGAGCCACCGGTTCGCGGCCCCAGGGGTGCCGAGGAGATCGACGAAGTGCTCTCCGGGCAGTGCGATGGCGCTGTTGACGAAGTCGAGCGCGAGATGATCCTCCGCCCCAGGCGCGGGCGGTGGCACGGATCAGGCGGTCGAGGTCTCGCTCATACCTTGAACAGGCGCATGTGGCAGTGTGCGCGCGGCCTGTCTCGCACATGCTGTCCGGCGATCACCCGTCCACCTGGGCGACTGAAGGTTGGTCGTCTTCGGCTCGGTGCCTGTGGGCGGGGGCCTGGCAGGGTGAGCGGCGCTGGAGCGGCGGATGCCGCTGCCGGCGCCGGTCTGGGTCCGCGGATCGCGGGCCTCCACCTGCTGGAGGCCGTCCTCCACGGCTGGGACCTGGCCACCGCCATCGGCCAGGACCGTACCGTCGACCCCGACCCTGGCCCCGGCCCCGACGCCGTCCAGGCCGCCCTCCCGGGCCGGTACGGGAGCTACCCCGACGAGATCCGCGCCACCCGGATGTTCGGCCCCGTCCAAGCCCGCACCCCAGGATGCACCGGCGAAGGGCACCGTAGAGCAGACCAATCGTGCGGGGAGGTTTTCGGCGTCATGGGGGCGAGGTGTCCCCGCGATGGTGTTCGGGTGGGGTTCCAGCGCCGGGAGGCCACCGCGCGGCGAGCGGGGAGTCGCCAGGGGGCTGCAGCACCCGGCAGGCGCACCGCACCGTGAGGACGACCGTTCGCCGGGCCAGTGCAACCTTCCGCCCGCCGCCCGAGTCACATCCGGGACGGACCTGACCCACCAGGGGAGAACGTATGAACAGCGCAGGCGGCAGGCCAGACGGCAGACGAGGCACGGCGGCCGCGGGGCTGCTGCTGGCAGCAGCCCTGACCGCGGGCTGCACCGCCGCGGACCCGCGGCACCGAAACCGCTCCCGGCCACGGCCACCGCCGCGGCGGACGGCTCACCCTCCACGCCAGCGCTGCCACCCGCAATCCGCCCGCTCGACGCCGCCGAACTGCTCACGGCTGCCCTGCCGAACGGCGAGATCGCGCCCGCCGGCTCCAGCGAGAAGAAGGTGTACGAACGCGACCCGGAGTGGGCCCCCAAGTCCATCAGTGATCCCGATTGCGCGCTGATCGCCGACTCGTACCGGGAGAGGCCGAAGACCACAACGGTGGTCCAGACCTTCCACAGCAAGGAGAGCTACGAGTGGAGCGGCGCGACCACGCTCACCGCCCACCCCGGGCCGGCGGCGGCCGCCGCGGAGTTCGACCGGCTCCGCAAGGCCATGCAGGGCTGCCGCGAGTACCGCACGCCCGGCGCCGGCAGCGGCACGCGTACCACCCTCGCCCAGGTACGGGCGCCCGCGCACGGTGACGAGGCCGTGGCCTACACCCGGACGTCCTGGACCGATGTCAGTGACCTCGACCCCGAAATGAAGGAGCTCCGCACCATCCGCAGGTCCACGGTGGTGCGGATCGGCTCGGTGATCGCCCAGTTCGAGCTGGGCCCGTCCCCCTCGGTGGAAACCATGGAGTTCCCAGCCGAGCTCATGGCCCGTCAGGTACAGCGGCTACGCGACCTCCGCTGACCGCCGACCTCCGCTCACTTCTAGGACTTGTCCGGGCGATCTCTGAGGCGACGGTGCCTGACGCCTTCGAATCTCGCTGTCGAAGGGCCCGTCAAGTGAGGTAGAAGTGCGCCATGGATTACCGCCGTCCCTGAGCAGACGCTGGACAAGCCCCTCGATCACCCTGTCGTGCACCACGGATACACGAACTACATGCGCGACTACGGCTTCCGCACGGACGTCCATCGCCCGCCGGGTTCGGGGCATGCCCGCGAACATCTCCGGCTGACCTGCGACGGGGAGGTGTAGTGGTGACTGCAGAACCAGTCACGGTGAGGCGCGCGGCTCAGGTGCCGAGCGGGGCGCCGCGCCCCTCCTCGCGCATTCGGTCGCGGGCCGCGGCGGCGGCCGCGGCCGTCACCGCGTGGTCCAGTGGAACTTCCCGCCGCCGACCCAACGGATCTCGCCCGGATCGTCCAGGTCGTGGATCGTGATGCCGACGGCCGCGGCGGTCAGGAGCACGTCCGTCATGGACCTGGCGGTGCTGACGACCTCGCCGTCGATCTCCACGATGCGGAACGGCGGATCACCAGGGTGCACGCCGAGCACGGTGACCCGCGCCGAGGAGATGTAGGGGCATGCGCTTTCGGTCATGCGAAGCTCGCCTCCACTTCACCGCCGAGGTTGACGCGAGACGGTCCCGGCCACGCCGATCCCGGCGGAGGTTCCGCGGCCGAGGGCCCGCTTAGGTTCGGACTCGTCCAGGTAGTGCATAGTGCACCTGCCCGGCGCGGGGCGGCTCATTCAGGCAGATCTGCGTACCCGGTGCCTTGCCCAGGGCCCGCAGTGGCACGGCCATCCGCGCCGCCGGCGAACAGGTCGAGGTCGACCGCAAGGTTCCTTCGCGACGGGATCGTCTGCCTGGCCGGAGGCCGCTACCAGGTCGGATTCGCCCTAGTCAGCCGCACGATCACCCGCCGGCTGGACGGACGCCTCATGCACGCCATCGCCGACAATGCACTGATGGGAACGTGGCCCTGCCCCGTCCCCGCCGACCGTCTGGGGCAGATCCACCGGGCACGGACGGCGGCGTCCCCGCTGCCGCCTCCGCCGCTGCCGACCGGTGCCATCCGGGCCCAGCGCAAGGTCCATGCCAACGGTCGCTTCATGATCAACGGGCAGTTCATCAAGCCCGGACCACGGCATGCCGGGAAGATCGTCACCGTCGCCATCGAGGACACCCATTATCGGATCCTGCACGGAGAGGACGAGCCCGCCGTCAGGCCCCGCAATGCCTTTGACGTAGAGCATGGTGATCGGTCCGGGGTTGGGCACCCAGAAGGACGGGATGCATCGCGGGCCGCGCGGCGGTGGGGGCCGGGCGCGCGGTCTGGCTCTAGAGCAGGGCCAGCCGGGGCGGCGGACTCGGGCTCGGGCAGGCGGGAGAGGGGCACGGCTGTCCCAGTGTCGAGCCGAGCGGCCGGGGAGCGGCCAGGCGTTTGTGGTCTGCCGGCACCGGGGCGGAAAGGGCCCCGGCGGGCGGGTGGGGGCGGGGTGGACGGTGACATCCGCGCCCCTCGGATGGATGACGCGCCGAGCCGCGCACCAGGCCGGAGCCACCCGGTGGCTCGTTCACCTTCGGCGACAGCGTTTTGTCCACCGGTTTCAGCACCAGTTGGTGATCAGCGTGTTCGTGGATGTTCGTGAGAGGTGACGGCATCAAGGTGTCAGCACGGCGAAACACCATGGGCAAGTCGGGCGTCGGGTCGTTGTCAGCGGCTCGGCCTATGCTGCTGACTCATGATCGAGAACAGGCTTGATGCCTTGCTGGAAGCCGGATTCACCGACCGTCTGGACGAGCGCGACAAGATGCTGCTCGCACGCCGGGCTCTTCTCAAGTCCTGTTACGAGAAGCCCTCCCCGCTTCTCTCGGACAGTTGGTGGTACGCGGTGCCTGGCGACCGCTACGAGGGCCTGTTCACGGCCTTGGACCTGCACGACCGGTTCCCTGTCACGCTCGACGAAGGGGCTGACGTGGTGCGGCTGCCGCACAGACCAGGAGCGTTTCCGGTGTTCGTCACGCCGGAACTCGACGGCTGGCGGCTCATCATCGGGAACCTGGATGTCGTGGTCGGCGTCGACTGGGACGAGTGGATGAGCGCGGTGGAACGGCTGAGCGCCCAGTGCGGCGAAGCGCAGATGTTCTTCGAGGACGAAGCGGGTGGATCGAACGTCTGGGTGGTCGCCGAGCATGGACGTATCCGGCGCCGGTACACGCGCGAGGATGATCCCGAGTGGGTCGGTGAGCCACTGCCGTGGGAAGACCTGCGCGTCGACGACGAGGACTTCGATCCGGAGTATGACGAGGCCGAGCCCAACGAGGGCACGGCGAACGCCACCACTGCTTGCAACAACCTGTCGGTGGACCCCACCCGGATCGGTGCCGACACCCAGATGCGCGGCCACGGCTGGCTGGCGCTGACCGCACCGGGAGTGGGCCACAAGGACTTGGGCGACCTCGTCCGCAGCTGAGGGCAGGCTGTCCGTCGACTCGCGGTCTCCCAGAACCCCTGGAAGCGTTCACGCCGGCCACGGGTGACCAGGCCACATTCCGCATACAGCCCTGGCAAGGCTCCTGGTGCCTTCAAACTCCGTGAACACGACCTGACCGTGGATCCGGATGCCTCCCAAACCGGTGAGCAACTGCTGACACGACTCATGAATAGAGCCAACCAGGCCGGGCCCACCCGGAGATGTCGACCGTGGAAGGGCGACCACAAGGGTGGCCCTGGGGTGACGTTGCGATCGCCGGTTGAGCCGATGCTGGCGCAGGCCGCGGAGTCGGTGCCGGGCCCGGTCGCGCTGCGCTCGGGCGTGGCGTACGAGCAGGAGCTCGACGGCCACCGCGCGATCGTCTTCACCCCGGCCGGCCCGGGTGGCCGGCTGGTGGTGCAGACCCGCCATGGGCGTTGGCCCAGGACCGTTTCCCGGACTTGGTGGCTGCTGTGGAGCAGCAGTTGCATCACGGCCGGGACGAGGAGATCGCCGAGGCCCTGGACCGCGAGTGGTTCGCGGCCGAGGAGCGGGAGCGCGTCGCGGAGGCGGCGGAGTTCATGGCGGAGGGCGGCGCTGCCTCGTAGCCGTACGGAACGGACAGGAAAGGGGTGGGACCCGGCGCCGCACGGCGCCGGGTCCCACCCCTTTCGGAGGCCTTACGGGATCACCCGAAGGCCAGCTTGTCGTTCCAGCCGGACCCGATGACGGTTTTCACCGGGCCGTTGGTGTTCGTCGTCGACGGGTGGTAGACGGACATGTGGCCGTCGGACGGGAAGCGGGCCCAGATGTCCGGGATGCCGTCGTTGTTGATGTCCGGGATGCCGATCGCCGCATTGACGTTGGCCTCGGTCCAGCTGGTGCCGAAGGGCTCGTCCCCGTTGACGGCGTTGGCGGCCAGCATCAGCGAGTTGAGGTCCACACTGCCCGTCCCCGTGCCCGGCTTGCCGCGGCGCAGGTACATGTTGCCGTTGTCCAGGTTCCGCCAGAGCAGGTCGGGCGTCCCGTCCTTGTTCATGTCGGCCAGGTGGACGATGTCGCGGCGCGCCCAGGCGTCGGCGTTCATCAGGGTCGCGGTCTGGAACCTCGCGCCGGTGTAGCCGGAGAGCACCCAGAAGCCGGCGGCGGTGCGCAGCGTCACGTCCGGCAGCTTGTCGCCGGTGATGTCGCCGATGGCCTTCAGCTGGGTCCAGGTGGACGGCGCCGGCGCGTTTGCCGGCAGGCGGATCTCCATCCGCTGCTCGACGTCGAAGGAGCCGTAGCCGTCGCCGGGGTAGAGCCAGAAGCCGCCGTCCGGGGTGCGGGCGAAGAGGTCCGTCGTGCCGTCGCCGGGGTAGACGTCCTGGTAGTGCGCGATCAGCGCGGCCTTGTTGCCGAGCGTCGAGGCGGCGTCGTACCAGTGGCCCGACGGGTTCAGCGTCGCCGTGCCGTCCTTGTTCTTGACGTACGAGGACGTCAGCTGGCCGTACAGTTCGCCGCCCGGCTGGTCCGTGCCGCCGACCGGCTGGCCCGGGTACGTCCGCAGGACACCGGCGGTGTCGATGGCCAGCAGGTCGGGGGTGCCGTCGCCGCCCGTGTCACCGGGGGCGTCGGCGTTCTCCTTCGGCGGGACGTAGGTGGTGTAGTCCGTCCGGCCGCTCGGGTTGCCGAGGCTGTCGTAGGCGTAGACCTGGAGGGTGTTGGGGCCCGCGTTCACCGGCCGCAGGTCGGGGATGGTGGCGCCGCCGCCGGCGTCGGCGTTGATCGGGACCGGGGCGACGCCGCCCCAGGCGTACGTGAACTTCACGGCGCCGGGCGACGAGAAGGTGATCGGTCCGGTCTGACCGAAGCTCACTGTCGCCCAGGTGGCGCCGTTCGCGGTGGCCTTGAGCCACACGTCGCTGGTGACGACCGGCGGCGGCGGGCCGGTGCCGTCGATGGTGACGGCGCACGGCGTGGTGCCGGGCGGGAAGTAGGTGGAGACCGCCGCGGTGGGAGTGTTGGAGTCCTCCGCGCGCACGTCCCAGTAGTAGGTGGCCTTGTCCTCGAGGGAGGTCGACTGGATCTCGTACTTGGCCCAGCCGCTGCTCAGGTTGGTGCCCATGACACCGGTCGCCGGGGCGGTGGTGCCCTGCTTCCAGAAACGGAAGCGCAGGCCCTTCAGGTTGCCGTCGGGGTCGGTGGCGCGGGCCTTCAGGGTCAGGAGGGTCTTGCCGACGGTGCGGCCCGGGGCGCCGACGATGCAGTCGCCGCCGGGGACGGTCTCACCGTCGGTGGGCTCGTTCGGCTTGCGGTTGTACTCCGCCTCGATGACCGCGGAGGTCGCCTTGAACTTGCGCCACGTCTGGGTGTTGCCCTCGCTCGTGGCGCGCATGCCCAGGGTCAGGGTCGAATGGCCGTTGGTGGTGGCGTACTGGGCCGCCTCCTTGACGTTGAAGTACTCGTACTCGTCCTTGCAGTAGGTGGCCGACCATCCGTGCGCGAAGGACTTCCGCTGGATCTCGTCGGACCAGCTCGGCTGCGCGCTCCACGTCGTGCCTGACCCGATCGGGCCGGTGCGCCACAGCTGGAACTCCATCGGCTGGCAGGACCAGGAGTGGGTGTTGAGCACCTTGAAGGTCGCGGATTTCACCTCCGCGCCCTTGATGGTCTTGTCCCAGTCCATGCGCCAGAACGAGCGGGCGGTGCCGTTGGTCTCGTTCTCGCTGCCGACGCGGGCGTCGGACGTGCCGGAGTTGAAGTTGGTGCCGTTGAAGAAGCTCGTGGTCGGATACGGCTTGTACGCCACGGTCCAGGCGTCCCAGCCGGGGTTCAGCGGCGGGTCGACGAACAGCGGGTAGTTGACGCCCGCGCGGTCGGCCAGGCCGGTGGCGGCGAAGCCGAGCCCCAGGCGGGCGGCGCCGGTGTTCTCGCCGTCCAGGGCGATCGGCAGGGGCGCGGACTTCGCGCCGGGCTCGATGCCGGTGAGACCGGACAGCTCCAGCACCTGGGCCGGGGTGCCCGTGGCTGTGCGGTTCGGGGTGCCTTCGGGCAGTTCCGGGTCACGGCCGCTGGAGTCCCAGGCGAACGGCGTGGGGACCGACGCGATCTCCTTGCCGGCCCGGTCCAGGACCTGGAGCCGGCTGGCGTTGCGGTCCTGTCGGAAGACGGCGGTGTCCGAGCGCAGCCCGTACGTGACCGTGGCCAGCGCCTTCTGGCGTGCGGCCTCGGGGGTCTTGACGATCAGGACCTGGGCCAGACCGCCCTCCTCGCGGGCCACGACCAGCAGGTCGACCCCGGGCAGCACCTCGGAGTAGAGGGCGCGGGGGCCGTCGAGCACCGGCTCGGGCAGGGTGCCCGGCCAGGTGTACGCGACGGAGTGCTCGCCGAGGTCGAGCTCGGCGAGCACCGTCTCGCCCGGCGTCTCGGCGCGGGCGAACGAGCGGTCTGCGCGGGCCTGCCGGGCGTTGCCGCTCGCGAAGCGCACGGGGGCGGCCGGGTTCACGGGTGCGATGCCAAGGCCCTTGGGAGCCTTGGCCGTTCGCTTGAGGGTGTTGTCGACCGGCGCCCACGCGCCCGCGGCGTTCTTCGCCCGGACCGGCGCGGCCGTGATCTGGGACTTCAGGCGGCCGCTGGGCAGCGCCCAGGTCAGCGTGGTGGCCGTGGTGGCCGTGTCGACCAGCACTTGCCTGCCGGTGCGCAGGGCCTCGGCCATCGCGGCGGATTCGTCGCGAGGGCCCGTCGAGGCGGGGGTGGCGTCGGTGGCGCCGCGGGCAGTGGTCGGGGGCGAGCCGCCCGGCTGCCACCACGGCAACAGGGCGGCGGTCAGGGCGGCCAGGACGAGGCCGATGGTCAGGGACAGCCGCGTGCGCGTGCGCACGAATGGGCTGAGATATCGGGGCGGCGCAGTCACGGCGGTCTACTCCCGTGGGAACCAAGCGGATTGAGGACAGCACAGACAGCCCCGTACGGCAGGCCGCGGGGCAGAAGGCGCGCACACGATCACACATACGAAGGTCCGCGTCCATGCGTGATGATGTTGTGAATCCGTTATGCGAATGTTGAACCGAGGCGACAGACTGTCAACTCGGTCCCCTTTAGGGCTTTTCTGGTGCCGTATTGACCGTGATCAGTTGATTCCCCCCAGGCGTCTGATGCGCCGTTAGCGGAACGATCTGATCCGTTTCACGCCGTGACGTAGATCACTTTTCGACGCGTCCGGCTGTTCGATCGATCTTGAATTGCGCGGCGGACATGACAGAGAGTGCGCACGCACGCGCCTGAACCAGGCGCGTGCCTTTCGGTGTTTGCGCACCTCGTCCGTTGTCTGAATTGCCAGGGTGGGAGTCGACGCGTATGCGTGCTTCAGGTCCGCTGTCATGGCTGGGGCGAGGACGCCCAGCCCTGACAGAGTCACAACGAAGGCGCCGGCGGCGAAGCCGCACGGCGATCGTCCTTCTGCTGTCCTCGACACTGACCGTGACCAGCTTGGGCGGCCAGGCGCTGGCCATCCCGGGCCCCGGCATGAACCGCGAGGAGTCGGTCGCCAAGGTCGACCTCCCGGACCTGCCCGAGGCCACCGAGGTCGCGGGAGACGACGCCGCCGACAAGGCCCTGAGCCTGGCTCCGGAGAACCCGGTCACCCCCTACACTCCGGCCAACGTCGCGCCGTGGGCCTCCGGCACCGGCAGCGCCACACTCGAGGCGACCAGCGCGCCCGGCACCACCGTCCAGGTCAAGAACGCCACGACCACCCTGCCGGTCGCCATCGGCGTCCCGGCGGGCCATGACCCGGCGGCCCTCGCCGGCGACTGGACCGTGGGCGTCGCGCCGCAGACGACCTCGCAGTCCGCGGGCGTCTCCGGCATCGTCATGAAGCTCACCCCGCCGGCCACGGTCGACCCGAACGCCGAAGTGGCGATCGACATCGACACCTCGGGCTTCGCCGACCTCTACGGGCCGCAGGCCGCCCTTCGCTTCGGTCTGATGCTGCTGCCCGAGTGCGTCTACTCCGCCCCCACCGAGGGCGACTGCGGGGACGGCGGCGGTATGACCGCGATGTCCGGTTCCGACAGGGACGAGGACGTCAAGAACGGCAAGAAGAACTTCCAGCGGCTCCGCAGCTCGGTGAAGGCGGTGGCCGCCAAGGACGCGTCCATCAAGCCCACCACCGCCCAGAACGCCAAGACCCGCCACATCCTCAGCGGCAACGTCCCGGTCTCCAGCCTCGTCGGCGAGGGCTTCGTCCCCTCCAAGGCGACCAAGGCCTCCTACCGTGACGGGATCCAGCCCGCGGTCTCGGCGAACGGCGGGGCCGCCATCGGCGGTCTGGACACCGGTGCCTCGGTGCACGGTGACTTCACGGCCTCGCCGCTGCTGTCCTCCGGCTCCTGGTCCTCGGGTTCGTCCTCGGGCGCCTTCACCTACTCGTACCAGATCCAGGTCCCGGAGACCGCCGGCGGTCTGATGCCGAAGGTCGGCCTGTCGTACTCCTCGCAGTCCGTCGACGGCCGCACCTCGTCCACCAACAACCAGGCGTCCTGGATCGGTGACGGCTGGGACTACAACGCGGGCGCCGTCACCCGTACGTACACCAACTGCCGCCAGGACTCCAAGAAGGCCGGCTCCAACAACTCCACCCACCGCACGGCAGACCTGTGCTGGGGCACGGAGAACGCCACCCTCTCCCTCGGCGGCATGACCACCGAGCTGGTCTGGGACGCCACCAAGGGCCCACTCGGCGCCGACGGCAAGCCCACCGGCAAGTGGTTCACGGCCAACGGCGACGGCTCCACCGTCGAGCTGATCAAGGGCGAGGGCACCGGCAACGGCGCCAAGGACGGTGAGTACTGGGTCATCACCACCAAGGACGGCACCAAGTACCACTTCGGCAAGAACAAGCTCCCCGGCTGGTCCGACCACGGCGCCGACCCCGACGACCCGACCACCCAGTCGGTGCTCACGGTCCCGGTCTACGGAAATCACGCGAACGAGGACTGCTACAAGGGCCCCACGACCACCGACTGGACCAACTCCTGGTGCACCCAGGGCTGGCGCTGGGGTCTCGACTACGTCGAGGACGTCCACGGCAACGCCATGTCGCTGTGGTGGAAGAAGGACGACCCGAACTACTACGCGCGGAACTTCAACTTCAAGGCGCCGGTCGCCTACGACCGCGACGGCTGGCTCGACCACATCTACTACGGTCAGCGCAAGGACAACATCTTCACGCAGATCGCCCCGGCGCGCATCGGCTTCAGCGTCGAAGAGCGCTGCTACGCCGTCGGCGGTGTCACCTGCAGCACGGAGAACTACGAGTCCAAGGACCCGCGCAACTACCGGCCCTGGTTCGACACCCCGGTCGACCTGCGCTGCGAGGCGGGCAAGAACTGCTGGAACGCCGGCCCGTCCTTCTGGACCCGTAAGCGCCTCGACAAGATCACGACCTCGGCCCAGCGGCGCACCGACACCGACGCCCAGCAGGTCGTCGACGAGTACCAGCTGAAGCAGAGCTTCGCCAGGCTGCGGACCGGCCCGAACACCGCCCTGTGGCTGGAGTCCATCCAGCGCACCGGCTACGCCCGCAAGGGCACCGCCGACGCGAGCGTCACGCTCAACACGGTCAAGTTCGAGCCCAACGCCGAGGACATGCCCAACCGGGTCCTCGAATACAACATCCAGCGCCCCGGCTTCTCTCGGCTGCGCATCGGCCGTGTCGTCAACGAGTACGGCGGCGAGACCGTCGTCAACTACAAGCCGGTCGCGGGCGACTGCGCCACCGGCAACCTGCCCCGGCTCGACCAGCAGCCCGGCGAGGACCGTGCCACGGCCATGGCCCGGCTGCAGGCCCAGCTCAAGGTCAACAACCGGCTCTGCTACCCGACCTTCTGGAGCCCCGACGCCGACGTCGAGGACATCGACTGGTTCCACAAGTACGTCGTGGACACGGTCGAGGAGCTGCCGAACATCGACGGCAACTACACCACCAGGACGGAGTACCTGTACAAGAACCCGGCCTGGAAGCTCGCCGAGGCCGAGTTCACCAAGAAGTCCCAGCGCACCTACTCGCAGTTCGCGGGCTTCGAGCAGACCACGGTCCTGACCGGCCCGGTCACCGAGGTCGCGGACGTCCCCGGCCAGCGCTCCAAGTCCGTCACCCGCTTCTTCCGGGGCCTCGGCGACACCGTGTCCGTCAAGGACATCACCGGCGCCGAGATCGCCAAGGACGAGGAGCCGTTCGCCGGCCGGATCGCCGAGGAGCTCACCTACGCCGATTCCACCAAGGCCGACTCCGAGTGGCTGAGCCGCAGCATCACCAAGCCGGCGGCCACCGAGCTCGCCAAGCGCAACCGTGACGACGGCCTGAGCCCGCTGCGGTCCTGGCGGGTCACGGAGCCGGAGGAGATCGCGTACACCAGGTCGTCCGGCACCAACCCCGACGACACCCGCACGGTGCGGTCGGTGAAGACGACGACCACGTACGACCCGACGTACGGGCTGCCGATCCTGGTGGAGTCCCTGGGGGACGCCGATCCCACCAAGACCGGTGACGAGTCCTGCACCAAGTCCGAGTACGTGCACCACACCGGCAAGAACCTGATCGGCCTGTCCAAGCAGGTCCTGATCTCGTCGACCACCTGCGCGAACGCCGACTGGACGAACCTCGGCTCGCTGAGCAGCGCCACCCGCACGGCCTACGACGGCACGGCGTACGGCACCGCTCTCGGAGCCTCGTCCCGGGGCCTGGCCACCGAGTCGTGGATGCTCAATGGCGCCGGCACCGGCTTCCAGACCGCGGGCACCAAGGAGTTCGACGCCGTCGGGCGCGTGGTCAAGGAGACCCCGGCGGACCAGCTGGCCCAGCCGATTCCGAAGTCCTCCAGGATCGCCTACGCGTCCATCGGGCCCGCCACCGGACAGGTCTTCAAGGTCACCATGACCAACCTGCTCGGGCAGAGCCAGATCCAGGAGCTGGAGCCGGGCCGCTCGACCACGGTCAAGATCACGGACGCCAACGGCCACGTGAGCGAGGCCGTGTACGACCCGCTGGGCCGGCTCTCCGAGGCCTGGGCCCCGGGCCGTACCCCGTCGCCGTCGTCGGTGCCGGACTTCCGCGCCGTCTACACGATCCCGAAGGAGGAGACCGACCCGACCGACTCCAAGATCAAGATCCGCAAACCTCCGTACGTCACCACCCATGCGCGGGGCTACGAGAACCGGACCGAGACCTCCGTCACGCTCTACGACGGCCTCGGCCGCGAGCGGCAGACGCAGGAGGAGGCCGACAACGAGGCCGGCTGGCTGATCACCGACACGCTGCACAACAGCTCCGGTGAGGTCTACGAGACCAGAAACGCCTACCTGACCCAGGACGCCGTGCCGGGCCAGCTCTTCACCCCGGTCTCCGACACGGCCGTCCCCAACATCACCCGCTACTCCTACGACGGTCTCGGCCGCGTGGTCCAGGAAACCCCGTACCTGAAGTACGTGGATCCGGTCACGCAGGCGTCCAGCTCGAAGGCGTACGAGGACCGGGCCGTCCGCTACGAGTACGGCGAGGACTGGTCGAAGGTCATCCAGCCGCAGGGCGACTCGTCCTACCGCGTCTGGACCGACGCGACCGGCCGGACGATCCGCACGGACACCTTCAACCCGGCGGCCCCCGGCGGATTCACGTCGACGCGCTACGAGTTCGACGCGCACGGCCAGATGGCGAAGGCGACCGCCTCGGCGGACCCGACGCACCCGTGGACGTGGACGTACAACCACAGCGGCCAGGTGGAGCGGGCGACCGACCCCGACGCGGGCACGTCCATCACCACCTACGACGCCTTCGGCCGGGTCGAGACGACCACGAACGCCCGCGGCATCAAGGTCTGGAACGGCTACGACGAGCTGTCGCGGCCGAAGGAGGCGCGCGAGAACACCTCCACCGGCAAGCTGCTGTCCTCGTTCACGTACGACACGGCCCCGGGCGGCAAGGGCATGCCCGCCACCGCCACCCGCTACACCGATCTCCTGGCGTACACCCAGACGGTCAACGGCTACACGAAGGACTACCAGCCGACCTCGACCACGCTGTCCCTGCCGCAGTCCATCGTCGACACCTGGGGTCTGAACAAGGACTACAGGTACGACTACACGTACAACGACCAGGGCATGCTGGACGACACCACCGTTCCGGCGGTGGGCAGGTTCGGCGCCGAGAAGCTGGTCGTCCGCTACAACAAGGACGGCAAGCCGCTCTCCATCTCCGGCAAGGACTGGTACGGCTCCGAGACCACCTACGACCCGTACGGCCATGTGCTCCGCTCCACGCTCGGTGCCCAGCCGTACCGCGTGTGGACGCAGAACACGTTCGACGAGGCCGGCGGTGAGCTCACGGCGCAGTCGGTCTTCCGCGAGAAGACCGGCACGACCGCGGACAACTCCGTCGTCGACTCCCTCGTCTCCCGCAACCTGGTCTCCCACCGGGCGTACACCTACGACCCGGCGGGCAACGTCACCTCCATCCAGGAGGGGGCCAGCGGGATCGAGGAGCGGCAGTGCTTCGTCTACGACCCGCTGGGTCAGCTGAAGTCGGCCTGGACCTCCAAGGACCAGACCACCTGTGTCAACCCGCGCAACCCCGACGGCACGCTCAACAAGAACGCCGACGGAACGCTCCGGGTCGCCGCGGGCAAGGACAACTCCGGCTACTGGCAGGAGTACGAGTACGACCTTCTCGGCAACCGCACCAAGCTGACCGAGAACGACCTCGGCGGCGACACCACCAAGGACGCCACCAGCACCTACTCGTACGGCAAGGCCGACGGCACCCAGCCGCACACGCTGACCAAGGTGTCGAAGACCTCCAAGACCCCTGCAGGGGCACAGATCAAGGCCGAGGCCACACGTCTGTACGAGCTGACCGGCGAGACCAAGACGGTCACCTCGGTCCAGAACGGTGACAAGCAGGACCTGTCCTGGACCTACGACGGCAAGGTCGACCGGATCACCGGTGCGGGCACCGGCGGCAAGACCCCGTACGTGGGTCTCGGCCAGAAGTGCCTGGACCTGAAGTCGGGCGCCGCCCAGGCGTCCCAGCCGATCCAGCTCTACGCCTGCAACACCTCGGTGGCGCAGAACTTCAAGTTCACGCCCACCCCGGCCCCCTCCGGAGGCACGCAGAACGATCCCAACCGGGGCACCCTGTCGGTCTACGACTCCTGGTGCCTCCAGCCCACCGCGAACGCGGTCGGGTCGGCGGTCCAGATCCAGAAGTGCGGCACCACCGCCGCGCAGGTGACCGCTCAGGAGCTGAGGCGCAGCGCGAACGGGCAACTCACCCACCTCGCTTCCAACCTGTGCCTCGCGGTCCAGGGTGCGGCGAACGTGAACGCGACGCCGATCGTGCTCGCCACCTGTGACGCCGCCTCCACGGCCCAGCAGTGGCTGCCGCAGAACGACACCCGTCACATCTACGGCCCCGACGGCGCCCGCCTGCTCACCATCAAGGGCAAGGAGGCGACCCTCCACCTGGGCGAGGCCCAGGTGACCGTCCAGCAGGGCGGCGTCCTGGTCAACACCCAGCGCACCTACGGCGTGCCGGGTGGCGCGGTCATGCGCTACGCGTACGGCACCGGCTCGGAGACCCTGGTCGCCCAGACCGGGGACCACCAGGGCAGCGCGTACGCGGAGGTCGCCCTCTACGGCGGCATGTCGGTGCGCATCCGCAAGCAGGACCCCTTCGGCAACGAGCGCGGCACCGCCGGTGCCAACCTCCAGAACCACAAGGGGTTCCTCGGCAAGACCCGGGACGACGCCTCCGGCTACCAGCCGCTGGGCGCCCGTCTGTACGACCCGGTGGTCGGACGCTTCCTGTCCGTCGACCCGGTGCTCGACCTGAACGACCCGCTGCAGTCCAACGGGTACGCGTACGCGCAGAACAACCCGGTCTCGTACTCCGACCCGACCGGTCTCGCGATCAGCCTGACCGCTTCGGAGAAGGCAGCGGCCCTCGCCGGTGCGGGTCTGTCCGCGGCGCAGGTCGCCCAGGCCCAGGCCACCATGGGCAAGTCCTTGTCCTCGGTGATCCTGGCGATCGCCTGGGAGACGCTGAAGGACTTCATCGGCATCAATGACGCCATGGCCTGCTTCGGCGGTGACATGTGGTCGTGCGGCAGCATCATCCTGGATGCCATTCCATGGACGAAGCTGGGCAAGATCCCGTCGGTCCTGAAGGCGATCAACCGCACCATCGACGCCATCCAGGCCTTCAAGGCCGCGAAGAAGGCTGCGGAGGCCGTCCTGAAGGCGGCCAAGGCCGCCGAGGCAGCCGCACTCAAGGCCAAGAAACTGGCCATCGAGAAGGCCAAGAAGGAGGCCGCGCAAAGAGCGAAGAAGAAGGCCGCCGAGGCCGCGAAGAGAAAGGCCGACGCGGCGGCCGCCGCGAAACGGAAGACGGGCAACCCCGTCCACAAGAAGGCCCAGGCCAAGGCCGCACCCAAGTCCTCCTCGCACCCGAGTGGGGGCAAGGGCGGCGGTGGCAAGCGCGCCGGCGGCGGTGGCAAGGACTCCGGGGGCGGTGGCGGCGGCAAGTCCGGCGGCTCCTCCCGCAGCAACGGCGGCACCAGCGGTAGCGGCGGCTCCGGCCGGGCCGACGGCGGCGGTTCCTGCCCGGTCAACAGCTTCGTGCCCGGCACGAAGGTGCTGATGGCCGACGGTTCCACCAAGCCGATCGAGAAGGTGAAGGCCGGCGACAAGGTCATCGCGACCGACCCGAAGTCCGGTGAGAGCGTCGCCCGGACGGTCACCGCCGAGATCAAGGGCCAGGGCCTCAAGCACCTGGTCAAGGTCACGGTCGACCTCGACGGCAAGAGCGGCTCGAAGACGGCTCAGGTCACCGCGACCGCCGGCCACCCCTTCTGGGTCCCCGAGCTCGGCAAGTGGATCGACGCCACCGACCTCACGACCGGTGAATGGCTCCAGACCAGCGCCGGTACGTACGTCCAGCTCACCGCGATCCAGCGGTGGACCGCGCAGGACGCCACGGTCCACAACCTGACCGTGTCCGACCTGCACACGTACTACGTGCTGGTGGGTGCCACTCCGGTCCTGGTCCACAACGCGAACCTTCCACAGGTCTGTGGTCCGGTCACGGATAGCACCCATTTCGCCGACGTGGAAGTCTTCGACGCCGGCGGAACCCAGATCGACGCGTATTCGCTTCGAAGCGGTGCCACGACCCCGGAAGAGGCCAGCATCGGTGTGGGACGCGCACGCCAGGCGGTCCACACGGAGAACCGGGCAGCACGCGCAGCCGGCGGTGCGCCCATGATCAAGGACACCGTCATTCAGGACGACCCCTTCTTCATGGCCAGTCCTGTTCCTGATGGCGGGCGGGTGAGAATCACCGGCACGAAGCCGCCTTGCGGAACCTGCCAGGCACAGATGAGGCTTACCGCGGAGGATACGGCCTCGACCTTTGAATACCTTTGGCCGGACGGAAATGGTGGAATGAACATATTCTCGACGGACGGGTAGGTCTCATCCAGTCCCGCGGACAATGCGGGACGTCACCTGGATGTGACCCCTTCGCAAAGCTCCTGTCGGACAGTCCTGTAGTAGGGCTGCTCCGGCAGGAGCTTTGTCGTATGGCTGTACCATCCCTCCATGGACACTCCGCGAGACGATATCCACTGTGGGATCTGCGGTCAGCCGATCAATGCCCATGACGCCCACCCGCAGCACGATGACGACCGGCCTGCCCGAAAGGGGAAGCGTGTCACGTATGTCGTCGTAGAACTGCGCGGAGCCACCGCCCACTTCCAGGCGACCGATGACCCCACTCGGACGTTCAAGACCGGTGCCGCCGACTTGGCGGAACAACTTGGAATCGATCTTTCCGGCCTCCCTGGCCGCCCGTACACGTGCTGGGTGGAGCCGACCGAATACGGCGTCATTCGAAGCGAATTCAAACTCGCCTGAATCACCGCTGCCCCGCGCCTCCGCCTCCGCCTCCGCCTCCAGCCGCAGTGGTTCCTCCCTCACCGCCTTCTGGGTAGGCGCCGCGCTACCGCCCCGCTGTTGTCCGTGCAGTTGGCCGCCGCGTCCTCCACGACGACGGCGACGGCGACGGCCGGCTGGGCCGTGCCGTGCCACCAGACCTGTGACTTAGCGCTGTAGTTGGCCAGTTGGCCAACTACAGCGCTCAGGACATGGAGCACCTGTCGGCTACCTGGATCGTCCGCGTCTGGTGAACTGGAAGCCGGAGGGCGCGAGCGGTTCAGGAGAGCCAGTCGGCGTAGCGGGTGGGGCGAGGTGGGCGTCCTTGTCGGTGAGGACGTCACCCTTGACGACGGCGAACATGCCGGCGGTGGGGTCGGTGACGACGGTGCGGCAGTCGGACTTGTGGGACAGGGTGAGCCGGCCCAACTCGTCCAGGGAGAAGACCTCGGGTCCGGCGATGCTGCGAATGCCCCCAGCGGGGCATTCGCAGCGACTTCTGCCACCGCGTCGGCCACGTCCTTGGAGGCGATCGGCTGGATCGGCATGGCGGGCAGCCGGACGGTGTCACCGTCGGCGGTCCAGGACAGGATCGCGTCGATGAATTCCATGAACTGCGTCGCGCGGACGATCGAGTAGGGGATCGGTCCGGCCGTGAGGATGTCCTCCTGGAGCACCTTGGCCCGGTAGTAGTCCAGCTCCGGCACCTGGTCCGCGCCGACGATCGAGAGAATAACGAAGTGACGGACGCCATGCTCCCGGCCCGCGGCCAGAAGGTTGTCCATCGAGGTCTGGAAGAAGGCCAGGGAGGCTTCGCCGAAGGTCGGGGAGTTCGTCAGGTTGACGATGACGTCGGCCCCCGCCACCGCCTCGTCCAGTCCCTAGCCGCTCATGACGTCGATTCCGGTGGACAGTGAGTGCGGCACCACCTCGTGCCCGGCGGCGTTCAGATTCGATTACTCACTCATTGGGAGTGGTCGCGGCAGGCTGCGCGAAGCGCGGGACTGTAAAACGTTCGGTGTAACTCCTGATCAAGGAAGAGGAACCATGCGCCGACGAGCCGCATCCGTCATCGTCACCTCCTGCACCGTTATGGCTCTCGCCCTCATCGGAGCGACGCCGTCCATGGCAGATCCGGGGCCCATCTCGGAGGCGGATTGCCGTGCGCAAAACGGTGTGGTGGAAGACATCGAGGGGACGTACTACTGCTTGGCCGTCCACGGCGTTATCGAGGGGTAAGAGGTGTGCTCCGGGCTGGTTGCTCTGGCAACTGGCCCGGGCCGGTCGTTCGCCGGCGCGGTGGGCAGCGCCGCAGTCCTCAACAGATCGCGCCCCAGAGGTTTCCAGGCCCGAGGACTCGAAATCAGGCACTCAGGGCGACGCCGCCGCCTGCGGCGGGGCGACTTTGTAGAGCCTCCGGTCTCGAACCAGGGCTCCCTGAGTCGTGCGGTGCCGGGGCGAGTCCGGCGAAGGCGGCGAGCCGGTCCGGGGTCGCGGAGAAGGTCAGGTCACTGCCGACTCCTGCGAGGAACTCGGCGCCGAGGAGAGGTCCGATGCCGGGCATGCTCGTGATGATCTCCGCAAGTTCGTGGGAGCGGAAGCGGTCCTCGATGAGCCGGTCGACCTCCACGACCTTCTCGTTCACCACCCGCACGTCGGCGGCGAGGGTCCGAACCAGCTGGGCGATGATCGCCTCGCCAGGGACTGCAGTGTGCTGCTGTTCGGCGGCCTCAACCGCCGTCGCCGCGAGCTCCTCCGGGGTGCGGAGGCCCCGGGCTCGGAGCCAGTGGGTCAGCCGGGCAGTGCCCATGCGCCGTATCGCCGCCGGGGTCTGATAGCCGTCAAGGAGGCCCAGCGGGCCGGCGCTGGTGAGGACGAGGGCACGTTCCAGCGTGGGGAACATTCCGGTCAGTGCGGAGCGAAGGCGGTTGATGGCCCGGGTGCGGTCGCGGACGAGGTCGGTGCGTCGGCTGGTGAGGACCTTCAGCTCGATGGTGGCCTCGTCGGTAGGCCACATCGGCTTGAGATCCCGGCGGATGAGGAGTGCAGGTTCACCGCCAGCCATGTCGACGGTCCACGTGACGTGATCCTCCAGCGCGAGAACATCCTGGAGGAGCCGGAGTAACTCAGGGTCTCCGTTCGCCACCCGCCGGGACAGCAGCTTCGTGCCGTCCTGGTCGATGGCGACGCAGTGGTGGTGGGTCTTGCCGCTGTCGATTCCGGCCCAGATCCGGTTCATCGTGCTCCAGACGATCGTGCGTGCATGTCCAGCCGCAGACGACCGTGCCGGCGTGGCCTTACCCAGCGATCTTCGTCGCACTTCCCAATCTGGCGGCCGGGACGTCGTGGGGCGCCGGGCGGCCAAGCCACTGCAGCCACGGATGGCAGCCAACTAGAAGCCACACCCGGCACCCCCGGGCGGCCCAACCATACGAAGGGCTCGGCCATCCCGTCCCAGGAACGTAAGGCCAACTAGGGCGTGTATCGGGTCGTGATCAATGAGCATCGCAGCCTCCGGAATGGATGCCCCGTCTGGGGTGCGGGGCCCGGCGATCTGCGGCTGCGCCGTGTGGGTGCGAGTGATCGGAGGCGTTGCTGCAGGCAGGCAGGCAGCGGGGCCCGAGGGCCCCCGGCTGCCTGCCCGCCGGGACGGTGTGTCAGACCATGGCGAGCCGGTCCACCAACAGCTCCACCCTCGGCTCAGCGTCCTCGGGCAGCAGGCGGCCCGCTCGGGTCAAGGTCGCCAGGCCGTGCAGAGCCGCCCAGAACACCTCGGTGAACAGCCCCGGGTGGACGCCGTCGCCGGCGACCTCGGCGAGGGACTCGAGCAGGGCGGCGAAGGCGTCCTTCAGCGGCTCGGGGGTGTCCTCCTGCGCGTACGCCAGGCCGCCGTCGAGCTGGAACAAGGCGTCGTAGACCGCCGGGTTGTGCTTGGCGAAGTCGAGGTAGGCGCGGGCGAGGGCGGCGACCCGCTCGCGCGGGCTGTTCGCTCTGGAGGCCGCGGCACGCACCGCCGCGGCCAGCTCGGCGGCGCCTTCCAGGGCGACGGCGCCGATGATCTCGCGCTTGCCGCGGAAGTGGCTGTAGAGGACGGGCTGGCTGTATTCGATGCGCGCGGCGAGCTGGCGGGTGGTGACTGCGTCCCAGCCCTGCTGCTCGGCGAGTTCGCGGGCGGTCGCCACGATCAGGCGCTCGCGCTCCGCCCGTTCGCGCTCCTTGCGTTCCTTTACCGACATGAATCGATCCTAGCATCGCTAGACAACCGAGCGTTAGCAGCGCTAGCGTTGCCTCATCTTCTAGCAACGCTAGTTCACGAAGGGGTCGTCATGCTCAACACACTCGAGGTCGTCACCACCGTCGTCGTCGGCCTGATGGTGGGGGTGGAGTTTTCCGTCGTCTTCATCATGAACCGGATCCTGGACGCGCTTCCCGAGGACAGCGGCCAGCTCGGCCACGCCCACGGCGGCCGGATGCTCGGCGCCCTGATGCCGTTCTGGTACATAGGCTCGCTCGTCCTCAGCACGATCTGGGCCGTCGCCGGATGGCACCACCACGGCGCCGGACTCGTCGTCACCGCCGCCGGACTGCTGATCCTCAGCGTGGTCATGTCGATCCTGCTGCTCGTCCCGATCAACAACCGAAACAAGACCTGGACCCCCGAGAACCGGCCCGCTGACTGGAAGGAGCAGCTGCACCGCTGGAACCGCTACCACTACATCCGCCTCGCCGTCATCGTCGCCGCGTTCACCCTGCTGGTCGTCGCCCTCGCCTGATACCACCGCTGCGCCGACCTGCACTGGTTCGCCCCTGTATATCGACGGCTTTTGCGCCGTCGGGGTGAGCCGGAGAGGGCATCGGAATTCTGACCCCGCGGGCCGAGGCCGCGCCGTGACCAATCCCCACTCCTCGGGGTGCGGTTGACCACCGAAATCCCGACATTCGGGAATGCAGCTGCCGCTCAGATCCCACAACCGCGATCCCGGCAAGCTGTCCCCCTCGATCGGCCGCGTCCACGCGGCCTGATCAGGCCCCCACACGACTCGGCAAGCTCCACGAAGCTCACCAAGCTGACGAAGACTCGCATGGAGAAGAACAATGTCGCTGAAGAAGGTCAACACCGTCCTGGCCGCCGCCTTCATCCTCTTCATCCTCTGGTTCGGGACGGAGTACATCCTGAGCCCGGAGACGACGGCGCCGGGCTACGGCCTGCCGAGCTGGCCGTCCGGCGACGGCGACGGCTTCCTGATCATCAAGGGAATCCGCGACGTCGTCTTGGCCCTGGTTCTGGGCATCCTGCTGGTGACGGGTCACCGCCGGGCGCTGGGCTGGGTGCTGCTGGTGGAAGCACTCGCCGCGTACGGCGACATGACCAACGTGCTGGCCCACCACGGCTCCGTGGCCACCGCGCTCGGCGTCCACGGCCTGACCGCGACACTGATGGTGGTCAACGGCCTGCTGATCATGCGCGAGACCCGCAACGTCGCGGCCGCTCCGGAAGCGCCCGCCCCGCAGCCCGCCTAGCGCGGATCGCGCCGTGATCAATCCGTGGGTTTCGCCCCGTTCCAGGCCCTGTACCCGGTAGACCGTCGTGCGTGACGCACGCGCAACTGACGGACGAAGAGTGGGAGTTCATCGAGCCGCATCTGCCGATCGGCGAGTACGGCCCGTACCCCAAGACCCTGCGTGAGCAGTTCGAGGGGCGTGATCTGGCGGTTCCGGACCGGCGGGCAGTGGCGGGAGACGCCGAGCGAGTTCGATGCCTGGTCCACCGTCTGCAACCGCTTCCGCCAGTGGCGTGACGCCGGAGTGTTCGAAGCCCTGCTGGAGGACCTGATCGCGGAGGCGGCGAAGCGGGCGAGGTGGACCTGTCCGGGGCAACCCCGAAGAACAAAGCGGACACGAGGCCGAAGCGGCCCCCGAGCGGGAGGAACGACGACGGGTCCGCCGCCGGCGAAAGCACCGCCTGAAGACCGCCCTCTTGGGACGCTCGCGGGGCGGGCAGGCCAGCAAGGTCCACCTCGCCGCCGACCGCAGGTGCCGCCCGCTGGCGTTCGTGCTGACCTCCGGACAGGCCGCCGACAGCCCGCAGTTCGTCCCCGTCCTACGGAAGATCCGGGTCCGCGGGCCCGTCGGCCGCCCCTGCACCCGGCTGGACGCCGTCGCCGGGGACAAGGCTTGCTCCTCCCGCGGCAATCGACCGAACTCGCCCAGGCCCGAGCCGCCCAGCGCGACCTCGCCCAACGCCCAGCCGCCACCCTCCCCGGCGACAGTGCTGTAGAAGGTGGTCCCGTCGAGGAACGGGTCAGGGCAGTTGCCATCACCAGCCGCGAGGATGATCTCGTGCCAGCCAGCGACCAGGATGTCTTCCTTGGTCGTGAAGCGGAACCAGCCGCCCGACAGGGGGCCAGGTCGCGGGTGCAAGGCGCGGGCGGCGGGCATGCGTGAGGGGGTGGTGGCGCCGTGGCGCCGTGGCGCCACCACCCCCTCACGTCATCTCACATCGTGTCGCGTCAGCGGAGGCCGGCCTGGTTGCGCGTGGTGAGCTTGCCGTTCTCGAAGAGGAAGCTCGCGACGCCGAAGGTGCTGGCCTGCTCGCAGTCGTAGATCGCAATGCTGTCGGTTCGGCTCTGGGACTGGGCGACGCGCACGCAGGTGCCCTTGCCTGCGATCTCGTGCATCTGACCGATCGTATTGCCGATCTTGATCTTGCTGTACTTGGCCTTGGTCATCTTTCCGTTGGACTTCAGGCCGTCCAGGAAGGCCTGGCCCTTGATCTCGAGCTTGCCGTTCACGAAGTCGAACGAAGCGCTGCTGTAGGGCTTGTTGCCCTTGCACTCGTAGTGCCGGTAGGAAACGCCACCGGAGTCGTCGCGGCTCTTGAGCTTGCAGGCGCCACTGTCGGCGATGCTGTGCATCTTGGACGTGGTGGTGCCGATCTTGATCAGGTCGTACTCGGCCTTGCTGATGGTGGCGGTGGTGGCAGCGCTCGCGCTCGGCGCGGCGGCGAATGCCAGACCGGCGGCCACTACCGGCGCGGCGAGCAGGTGCATGCGGGACATCGGGATCCCCCCAAGAGAACGTCCTGCGTGTTCAGGACGTGATCATGGTGCCAAAGCCGGGCACACGAATGAAAGTCTACAGATTGTTGCAGTTTCAACACGAGGATGAACATGCCCCACCGTCACCATCCGTCGGGGAGTGGGGGCTTGTGGGCGCGGGTTCGTCTCGACGCGGTGTCAGGTGCTTCCCCGCCCCGCTGCCGCCTGCCGTCCGAGCCCGCCTGCCACCCGACAAACGGCCTCTGCCGTAGGTCGCTCACTACGACCGGCCCCTGCGGTCCGCCGCAACCGCCCCACCGCCTGAAGGAGAACAGCGTGTCCATCCCCGCCAGCGAGGACTCACCGAACAGGCAGCCACGGTAGCGATCGACCAGGCACACCGGATGCTGAGGCTGCCCGCCATCCGGTCCCAGTTCCCCGAACTCGCCGAAACCGCAGGCCGCGAGCAGATGTGCTACGTCGGATTCCTCTCCGAGCTCCTCCTGGCCGAATGCGACGACCGGGCCCGCCGCCGCTCCGAGCGCCGCATCAAGGCTGCCGGCTTCCCTCGGGATAGGTCGCTCCGCAAGTTCGACTTCGACGCCAACCCCCAACATTGACCCAGCCATGGCCCACACCCTCGCCAAGTGCGAATGGATCAAGAAGGGCCTGCCGCTCTGCCTCATCGGAGACTCCGGCATCGGCAGGTCACACCTGCTGATCGCGCTCGGCACAGAGGCGGCGATGGCGGGTTTCCGCGTCAAGTACGTCCTGGCCAACGAGCTCGTCGAAGCGGCCGACGAGAAGCAGCTGGCCGGCGGAACTCAGCCACCGCCAACTACCGACGCACCACCACACCCCCGCGCCATTCACAACCCTTCACCCATACCCGCCAGCGCACCCCCATCCCAGCGAAACGCATACGGGAATGGCAACCCCATGACAGCCAACCACCACCTTGCTACGCAGCCCATGGCAGCAGCTTGGTCACCACATGACAGCCACTACTAAGTGGCTGCGTAGGTAGGAACGGAGAACGTTTGTAGACGAGTTGCAGGAGCAGTCGCTTGTCGCTGGTGCCCGCAATGTTGATGAGACTTGGAAACGCCTGTCTGGCGTGTCGGCATCAGCCGATCACCGACAGAGGTCGCCGTGCCTGTGCTCGCTACGTGAACGTTGTCTCTCGACCTGGGGTCGCCGTTGGTGGGGTGGCGGCGCCGTTCAGGCAGCGGTCGAGGAGTGCGTGCATGAAGGGAACGGGGAGGGACGGGTTGGCCGCAGCGCCCTCTGCGGTACGGGGGTCGGCGAGGAGAGCCTCCAAGACCTCCGGTGTCAGGCGCGGGTTGGCGGCGGCTGCCCGGCACACCGACTCGTCGGGGTCTCCTACCGGAGGTTCGGACAGGGTGGGATCGGCAGCGGCCAGGGCGCGTACCTCGGGATCCGGGTGGCCGATGAGGTGGGTCAGGCCGGTGCGGGGGAACGCGGGCAGGGTCCGCAGGTGCGGACGGTGGGCCGGGCGGGTGACGAAGACGTCCAGGAGGAGCTGTGGCGGAGCCAGCGGGTGGTGGCAGGCCAGCCGGATGCGTACCTCCTCGTCGTCGTCCTGCGCGAGTGTCTCGACGAGTTCTGCGGGCAGGCCGGGCCAGCTCGCCGCAACCCGGCGGAGCACCGGTTCCGCGGACACCGCGCAGGCGGCGAACCAGCCGGGGGACGGCTCGGTGTCCGGCTCGGTGATCGGGCAGGTGCAGTCCGGACCGTGCCCAATGACCCCGTGGATCGCCCAGAACTCGGCCCATGTACGGGGGAAGGGGTGGAGGCGTGCGCGCATCCGCACGTCCTTCTCCGGGTCCTTCCTCAGCTCCGCTACCAGGTCCGGTGCCAGGTCGGGCCGGGCGGCGACCATCTCGCGGACCTTCGCCTCGGGGTGGCGGGCGAGCCGGGCGACGGCGTCGGCCGGAGTGTGGCGGTTCCAGGTAAGGGGGTGCACGGTGTCGTCCGCGAAGCACTGTTCGACGAGCGCGGGGGACAGGGCGCACGTGCCGAGCACGAACGACTTGCTGTGCGAGCCGATGGACGGCAGTTTGGCCTCCACCGCTTCCGGGTCGAGCACCCAGCTGCTCTCCTGCGCTGCTTCCCGTACCGCGGGGTCGGGGTCGTCGAGCAGCGCCTCCCGCTGCGCAGGGGTGAGCAACTGCCACCTCCAGGTGGCGCGTATGCGGAGCTCGGGGTGCTCGTGCCCGGCCATGGAGCGGTAGAAGGACAGAGGGATCTGCCGAGAGAAGCTGAGCTCCTGGGTGATCTCGTGTTCGGTGAGCATGCCGTCCTCGCCTCCGTCTTGGGCAGTCAGGAGGGTGACGAGGATGTCGTCGGGCAGCGGTCGGACCCATCGGGGGCGGGGGCGGGGGTTGGCGAGCCGCGCACGGATGATCCCCGATGGGTCCGTCGCCAAGGGGACGAGTCGCGAAGGGTCTACGTACCGGTTACCGGCGAGCGCGCGGCGGATCCCCCTGGCCGGGTGGCGCAGGGCTGCCTCGATAACTGCGTCGGGTAGGTGGCGGCCCTCACACATCAGCGGGCCGACCTCACCGGCCGCTCGATCCATCAGTCGTATCAGTACGTCGGAGGGCGCCGCCGGATTGAAGGCGATGCCACGCAGCCACGGTTCACGGAGAAAGTCGGACACCGCGTCATCCTGCCACCTCGTCGCGCCCGGACTGGGCCACCAGGCGACCACGTCGTCGGGGCTCACCAACGGGTCCGTCCGCACGCTTTGGTCGAGGCGGCGAGGGCCTTGCCCGTCGTGCATCCGCTGACCGTACGCGGCACGCTGCAGGGCTCCGCAGCCACCCGCGCCTGGGGAACGCACGACATCCGTGCCGAGGCAAGCATTCGTGTGTTGCTGAAACTCGGCTACATCGTCTGCCTTGTCCACAGGGTGTTCTCGCCCTTGGGTGACAAACGCTCTCGCTCCTGACCAACAAAGCCAATTAAGCGTGGCGCCGCGTCGTACCAGACCGCCCCCGGCCCGAACCGGCAACATGGAATGATCAATAGATGACCGAAACGAGCAGGGCGGACGACCGCTCCTTCCGGCGCGAGACCGAGCAGGTCGTCAACGAAATCGCCCAAGAGCTCCGCACCCTGAACGACGGGTCTACCTGGTTCACCGACCTCTCCCTGGCACGCCGACTGGCGGTGCTGAACGAGGTCGCCGGCTACGCGATGCAGGCACACATCACAGCCGCGGACGGCCGCGCAGGGGTCGCACGGTCCGGGGTGAAGCCCACCGCCAACCCCTCGGTGATGATCTGCATGGACCCACCCCGCTACGGGTTCTCAAGCCTCCCCGCCGACGAACACGTCAAGGCGTTCCGTGTCCTCGTCTCCGTATTCGCCGTCGCCGACACCCGCCGCAGACAGACGTACTGCAAAGGCACCTGCGGACACACCTGGCACCACCTACCCGCACCCGCCGAGGAGCCGTAACACCGGCCACCCCCAGCATCAGCCGGTGCGGCCGCCGGAAGCCGTCAGCAACCATCGCCCGCAAGCAGTCACCCGCTGACAACCAACCGCTGCCACCACACCACCCATTCACAACGCCCAACTCGCCGCCCTCGCCCACCTCGGAGTGCAATGGGCGCAGTAGCGGACTGGCCTGCGATGATGACGGCGTGCCAGAGCCAGGGACCACTGCCGTCGTCATCGTCTTGCCCGATGCCGCCCCGCTCCTCGATGCGGCGTGGCGTATCGACCCGACTCTGGTGCGTCGTGGGGTGCCGGCGCACGTCTCGCTCCTCTACCCGTTCGTGCCGGAAACGGCGTTGACGGGTCAGGACGAGAAGGGCGTGCGTTCCCTGGCGGCGCGTTTTCCGGCAGCCGATCTGCTCTTGGACGAGGTCGTGACGGCGTCGGGCTTCGTCGCCGTCACCGTTCCGGGACTCCAACCGATCGTCGATGCGTTCCGCGCCCAGTGGCCCGGGTTGCGCCCGTACAGGGGCCGCTTCGGGGCGCGGCCCGCCGCCCATGTCACGGTCGCCATGGGTGCGGACAACCCGACAGCTACTGCCCATGTCCGCGCTGCGATCGGCAGCCTGCTGCCGCTGCGCACCCGGGCGGCGGCGGTCCAGCTGGTGGTGCTGACGGAGGAAGGCTGGCAGTCGCGGTTCACGGTGCCGCTCGGCGTCCCGGACGGGCAGTGAACACCGCCCGCCAGCCCCTCCCCCATGGCCGCGACCACACCCCGAGGCCGGCACCCCATCCTTGGCCACATCCCGAGGACCAGTGGAACTGCGCACACGACCGAACAACCTGCACAGCCACACCCCAGACCGAGAATCACCCAGGCCAGACGGCCGACGGTCGGCCGCTCCGGCGGCCACCTGGTCCGGGTGGACGTCGGGGAACTCCACGTCACCGCCGAGGTAGACCAGGAGCCCGACCCGGACAAGGCGGCCGACCGCCGAGGCGGTCACCCGCGGCCGGCACTCCGGCAACGGCACCCCCAACCATCCGTCAACCGGTCCGCCGCCCACCCATCCCCCACCGGACCCCGCAACGCCGCCCGCACCTGCTCCGAGTCGGCGGCCTCCACCACGGCCCGCGACCAGAGCCCCGGGCCGGTCTCCGCCGGCGGGACCAGGCCCGAGCCGGTCGACCGCCAACAAGCCGCCAGAGACACGCGCAGCCGACCCACGGCCTGGCTCTCGTCGTGGGCTCCCGGCCCGAAACCCTCACACCGGAACCGCCATACCTGTCCCCCTCACCGGTGTGTGACACCGCGCTGAGCTGCACCAACATCTCTGCAACCGCGCATACACGACGCTCCCCCCGTACCTCCGCCACGGCCCCATACAAGGCCTGAAATCTCGCCGCGAGTACGGGATCCAGGCCGGCAGGGGGGTCCGCTGACTACGACGGTTCCATACAGGTCGTAAGACTGCTCGAGCACTCAACCCGGCAATCCGGGATGAAACAACGGGACGAAACGCCCTCTCAAGGGTTCACGTCCTCCAGGGTCATCTCAATGTGGGTTCTGTAGGCACCCCGGCTGGACCCCTGGAGCGTTCCGAGGGTCGGACGTCCTCGTGGCCCTCGGCGTCGACCGCCTCGGCGGGGCACGCCGCCGTCGAGTGCGGCAGCCTGCCTTCCAGCAGGTAGCGCTCGATGTATTGGTTCACACAGTCGGAGCGGCCGAATCCCGTGTGCCCCTCGCCCTTGTAGTCGAGGACGACGGCGTTGCCAAGCACGCGGGCGGTCTGCTCCGTCCACGCGTACGGGGTGGCAGGGTCGCCGCGGACGCCGACCAGCAGCATCGGCGGGGCGTCGACGTGGCGGAGGCCGGCCGTGGGGTCGACGGGCGCGGGCCAGCTGTGACAGTAGGCGATCTCGGTGAGCTGAGCCGGTCCGAAGATCCTGGAGGCGTCGAGGAACTCGGGCCGCAGGGTGTCGAGCTGCTGTTGGAACGCCTTCGGGTCGCCGCCTACGCCCCGGTCGGGGTAGTCGGCGCAGCTCACGGCCGCCCAGGCGGCGGCTTCGTTGTCGGTCTCGGGCTCGGCGGATTCGAGCAGCCCCGAGGGGTCCCGGTCGCGTACCAGAGACCCCAGCCCACGGGCCAGATCAGGCCACTGCGCCGGTGCGTACAGGTTGTTCACGAGCGCGAGCGCCAGATCCCGTCCGCTGAACTTCGCACCGCCCTTCGCGTCGAGCGGCTTCTCATCGAGATGCGCGATGAGCGCCTCGGTCCGCTCGTTCGCCTCCCGCCGGTGCGTCCCGGAGAACACGCAGCTCGTCAGGCCGGCGCACCAGTCGAGGAAGGCGTCGTAGGCGCGCTGACGTCCCCGCGCTGTGTCCAGCGCCTGGTCGGCCAGCGAATCGGAGAGGGTGTCCACGCCGTCGAGCACCATCCGCCCGGTGCGCTGCGGGAACTGCGCGGCATACACGGCGCCGATCCGCGTGCCGTAGGACCAGCCGAGGTAGTTCAGCTTCCTGTCCCCGAGGGCCTCGCGCAGCACGTCCAGGTCCCGGGCGACGTTGGCCGTGCCGACGTACGGCAGAACGGGCCCCGAATGCGCCTGGCAGGCGCGCCGCGCCGCCTCCGTGGCGCGCAGCAGACCCGCCCCGTCGGCGGAGTCGGAATTCCTCAGCGGAAGCGCGCCGCCGCAGCTGATCGGTGCGCTCTGGCCGATGCCCCGGGGGTCTAAGCCCACCAGGTCGTAAGACTCCGCGAGGTCCCGGTAGCGCTCGGTCCGGTGGAGGTCTTGGAGTCTCTCCGCGAGCGTACTCACGCCGGGACCTCCCGGACCTCCGTAGTTGAAGACCAGTGAGCCCAGGCGTGGGTGACCGGTGGCCGGGAATCGCGTGAGCGCGAGGTCGACCGTTCCCTTGGCGGGGTGGGTGTAGTCCAGCGGGACCATGAGGTGCCCGCATCGCATGGACTCGTCGTAGGACGCCGGGCACGGGCCCCAGTCGATCCGCTGCTGATAGAAACGAGAGAGCCTGCCGTCGTCCGGACCGGGCGGCGGCGTGTTGGCCCCGCCGAAAGCGGTGGCGACGAGTGCTGCGGCGCACAGGGACAGCGCGGGGTGCATGGCATCTCCAGGAGGCGGCGGGCTGCCACCCTCTTCACCGATCGCCGGCGCTCAGCCGGGAACGATCACGGCAGTTCCAGCGTAGCTCCGTGCCGGTCCGGCGCCACCTGGAGCCCGAGGGAGCGCCAGCCAGCGCGGTGACCACCAGCCCCAGGCAGTGTCCCGTGGAATCCCCCTGCCCAACGAATCCGAGGCTGAGGGCAGGCCAGGCCCTCTCACTGTCAGGCACGGCTCTGTCGGCCGTGCCAACGAACCGCGTCGCTTCACTCGGCGAGGCTCGGCTACGCCGAGCCGGAGCCGGCCCTGCGGACCCGGAGTCCTCCGCTGCGCTCCGGACAGGTTCGGGAGGTTCCGCTTCGTTCCACCCCGAACGGCCCGCTCGCCGGGCCAGGGTGACCCCGTTTCACGGGGTCCGGGCCTACGGCACGATGGGGTGTCCGGTCCGCTCCCCCGCGCGGGCGGCCGGCGGCAGTCCGCAGTGGCCGCGGAGCGGGGCTTGGGCGCGGGGTCGGGCTGACAAGCCACCACGAGGCCCTGATACCCCGGACGCCGGTTAGGCCGTAACCACCCCCGCGCAGACCGGGAGGACTGCCATTGAGTCTCCAGTGCTGGAAGCTTCGGAACCGACCCCGCCAAAGAGGGAGCCTACCCACGACCACTGACAACGGGCCCTTGGACCCGACGTGGAAATCCTCACCCCGGCTCTGCTCTTCGTTGCCAAGCCTGCGCCTACGCGCGGAGCCCGCCCATGTCGGGGCTTGGGCAGGCCGTCCGTCGAGGCCACGCAGCTCTCTCCTTTACGGGGCACTCCGTGGCTAAGGGCTGTCCGGTAATGATCGCTGGAGCTGGTCGGCGGTGCGGGGCGTCCTGCGTTCGCCTGGAGCTGGTCTGCGGTGATCGCGGTCGCGTCATCGACGGGTCCTAGCCGGACCACGTCCAGAATCGCGGTCCAGGACGTGGCGCCCGGCTCCAGCACGGCGACGAACGAGTACGGCCAGCCCGGGATGAACTGCGAGGCCGTCTTCGCGCGGCCGTGGACGTGGCAAAACAGCCGATCGGCTGAGCATGGCGCGTCCGAGCGGAGCCACGGTGACACGTCGACCGCCAGGACCAGGCGCCCGCCGTCGAAACGCGGCAGCGACAGACCGGCCAGCGCCGTTCGCAGTCGATCGACGTCGATACGGCCGTGGTTCAGGCCGCCGTACATCGCTCCGTGCCCACGACGATGCTCGGGCAGCAGCGCCAAGTCCACGGGGGACTTCACGGCGCCGTCCGCACACAGCACCGCGAACGCTTCCCTCGGGACAGCATCAGGCAGCAGACTCACCCTCACGGCCTTCGTCTTGGTCACGTGCACCTTGGTCGGAGCACATGATCAGACGAAGGCCGCCCGCACGTCCGGCGAATCCCCACGTGAGCGACTCAGTTCGAGACGCCGTTCGAGGCCGGTTGTCCTGTCACACTGGTCCTTGAGCGATCTCACCGAAGACTGACGGATCGCAGGCCCCCTCACCGATTGAGCGGTGGGTGCCACTGAGGCAGATGGGTCTGCGCCCGGCAAAACACATTGCACGCGCAGGCGGCCGTCCTCCAGGCTCGGAACATGCGGATCACCAGCAGTGACGGACTGACGATCGGGTTCGAGGCCGTGGGCCGTGGACATCCGCTGGTGTTGCTGCATGGCTTCTTCGGAGACCGCACCACCTGGCACTCCGCCGGGCACGTTGACGCCCTCGCCGATCGCTTTCGCCTCGTCTTGATCGACGCCCGCGGGCACGGCGACAGCGAAGCGCCCCACGACGCAGGCAGCTACGCAATCAGCCGTCAGGTCGACGACGTCCTCGCCGTGCTCGACGCGCTCGACATCGACCAGGCGGCCATGTGGGGCGCCTCGATGGGCGGCATTATCGGCCTGCATCTGCTGGCCAGTCACCCTGAGCGGCTGACCTCGCTCGTCGTGGGCGGCGCCCACGCCGGCCCGATCACCGTCGAGCCGGCTGCCGCGGAGGAGGAAGCCGCGGTGTTCCGGACACAGGGGACCGCACCGTTCATCGAGACGCTGGAGCGTCAGAGGTTGCTGCCCGCATGGATGCGCACCGTGATCCAAGCCGCCGACCCGAATGCCCTGGCAGCATTGACCCTCGCCCTGGACAACCGCGACAGCGTCCTGGACGCGCTCGTTTCCTCAGCCGTCCCGCTGCTCCTGCTCGCCGGAGACCACGACCCTCAACTTCCTGCAATTCGGCAGACCGCCGACCGAATACGCAGCGCTACCCTCGCGGAACTGCCCGGCTGCGGGCACCTCGACACCTTCCTGCGAACGGATCTCACCTTGCCGGTGGTCCAGGCGTTCCTCACCGGCCAGAAGGCTCCCTGAGCTTCAGACTTCCCTACATTGTTCTGCGGGACGAGACACCGGTAGAGATAAAGAACAAGCTCAGAGGCCGTTTAGTCCCAGTGATTGCCTCAACGCGGGCTGCTGTTCGACTCCGGCCACGGGCCTTCCACTGCGGCCACGCAGTCGCTCGGAAGGTACGCGACGACGAGTGCGGCGGCCTCCTGGGGTGTGGCTACCTCGCCGAGGAGTTCGGCATAGCGGGCGGCATACACCGAGTAGGTTCCCTCCCCCTTGACCATGAAGGGAAGGTCGTTGCTCCACATGAAGCGGTGAAAGCTAAGGCCGCCGTGGCTGGGAAAGGGGTAAAGCTGCCGCAGACGTGGCTCTGCGAACGCGGCTTCGATCATTTCGGGATTCCCGCGGCGGGCTTCAGGGTGGCGTTCCAACAACATGCGCCAGGTCTTCGCGACCACGGTTTCTTCACTCATGCCGTCGATCATGTGCAGTGGTGCCTGGCGTGGCAACCCGTAGTCCGTGCCGGCGGACCAGGGGCCGGGGCTGGTGCCGAAGTTCGGGGTGCGTCGTCGGGCGTCGTGCTACGGGTGGGCGGAGTCGTCGGGCTGGCCCGCGATGGATTCCTGGACGCTGGCGGCGGTGGCCAGCACGGCCAGGAACGGCCGCATTCAAGCGCCTCGCCAGGTTGGAGTGGATTCGCGGGTGAGGCGGCGGGTCATCAGGGCGATCATCGCGATGTAGATCATGGCGGAGGAGCGGGTGGGGAGGGTTTCGTAGTCGCGGGCCAAGCGGCGGTGGTGCATGAGCCAGCCCAGGGTGCGTTCGAAGAAGCCGGGCCGGCCGCCGGTATGGACCCGCGGCAGCTGATCGACGGCATCCGGTTCCGCGTCCGCACCGGCATCCCATGGCGGGATGTTCCCGACGGGTACGGGCCGTGGGCGCGGTCGTACGACCTGTTCGTCGCTGGCAGCGGGACGGCACCTGGCAGCGCATCTTCACCGCATTGCAGCCCCGCGCCGACGCCGAGGACCTGATCACCTGGGACCTCAACGTCGACTCCACGGTCTGCCGGGCCCACCAGCACGCGGCCGGGGCCCGCAAAAGGGGGACCTGCAAAAGGAGCCGCCCGGCGGGCTCGCCGTCGAACCGGACGACCACCAGCTGGGGCGCTCGCGCGGCGGGCTGACCACCAAGCTGCACCTCGCCCTCGAGCAGGGCCCGAAACCCATGTCGATCGTGATCACCGCTGGGCAGCGCGGCGACTCCCCGCGATTCGAGGCCGTACTGGGCCGCATCCGAGTGCCCCGACTGAGGCCGGCCGGCCCGCGTGCGCCCACGAAGGGGCCGCGCCGACAAGGCGTATGCCCCTCGCAAGAACCGAGCAACCTGAGCCGACGCGGCATCCGGTGCACCATCCCGGAAAAGGCCGACCAGGCGGCGAACCGCAAGAACCGCGGCTCGCGCGGTGGCGGCCCGCCGACGGGTCGACAAGAGCGACTACAAGGCGAGGCACGCGGTCGAGTGCGGCCTCCATCGCCTCAAACGACACCGAGCCGTAGCTACCAGGTACGACAGCTCACGGTCCGCTAAGAAGCGACCGTCCTTGTCGCGGCGATCAACGAGTGGCTGTGAGCAGCATGGCCAAACGATTCCTAGACGACGTCGAATTCGTTGCCTTCCGGGTCCTGCAGCAGGACGGCGTACTGCCCCATGTCCGGCTCATCCGTGATCCGAAGCACGCTGGCGCCGGCCTTGATCAGTCTTTCCACTGTGGTGGTGACCCGCTGCGTGCGGACCGCCAACGGGACGTCGCGCCCGCCGCCGACCTTCAGGTCGAGGTGTATTCGGTTCTTGGTGGCTTTGGGTTCCGGGACCTGCTGGAACCACACCCGGGGCCCTTGGCCTGCGGGATCGACGATCGACTCCGGAATGTCGCCCGCACCCACAGGCAACTCCTCTTCGGGCACCCCCATGGCTGCCCAGTACTCCCGCCACGTGGCGTGGCCGCCCGGTGGAGGTTCGGGGATGTACCCCAGAGCCTCGCTCCAGAACGCCACCAGCCTCTGCGGGTCGGCACAGTCGATCGTCAGTTGCAGCGTCATGTCCATAACCAGAGCCTGACAGACACGTCTGACATTCATGCTGGACCGCCCCCGCCAACTGCACACTTTCGCAACAGGCCCTTGTTGGGGGTTCGGAACGAGGCACCAACCGGCCCGGCGCGCCTTGCGCACCGCGCCGCGTCATCCATCCGAGGCGCCGCGGGGCCGTCTGGGCCGGTCTGGCGCCGGTGTGCGGCACGGTGGCGGCACGCGCCGCTGGTCCCTGCCCCTGCTCCTCGCGGCGCTGCTCGCGGCCTGAAGGATGGCAGCTCAGAAGCTCGGTGGCCTGTCGTCGGAGGCGACCTCGGCGAGGGCATGGAGCGGGAACGTAGCTGTTGCCGTCCAGCAGTTTCCGCCCTGGCTCTATCGCATGCTGAGCACACGAAAGATGATGCCCTCAGGCGCGCTTGGCAAGGCCGTAGTAGTGCGTGGTGGGCCTCCCGAAACCCGAGCCCGTAGCGAGCGGGGCTGACGTGACGCGCGTACCGCCCTCCTCACACACCGCTACTGGCTGAAGAACGCGCGCGGGTCCGCGCCCGGAAGGCGGTGGACATCGGGGACCGGCGTGCCGAGGGCCTGCATTGTGGAGTCGTCAGCCGGCGCCATGACGCAGGAACGGCGCGAACAACCGGAGGAGATCGACCCGTCCTGGTGCCCCACCTGGCCGGTGGAGTGGCAGCGCGCCTTCCACCTCACCCGGCTGCACCTGGACGAGGGCGGAGCGCTGCCTACCTCGGCGGGCTACGGCGTGCGCCAAGGGCGAGGTATGGGGCAGTGGGTGCGGTCGGTCCGGCTCGGAACAGCTCACATCGGTGCAGCAGTGGATGTGCGAGCAGGTCCTCGGCATTGAGCCCGTCGGCAAGGACGAGCAGCTGAAGCCGCGCACCAGTGGTCAACCCGGGGCGACGAGCCGCCGGCTATGCGCGCGTCGGACCGACGCAGATACCAGAGGTCAGGTTGCACGAGTACAGTTCCACCACGGGATTGAGGATCGTCCCTGCCACAGCCTCTCCACACCCTGCTGCACTGCCGTTCCCGTCCTTGACAGTTCCCGTGTCGCCGTTCTTCCGCACGTAAAGCACGCCGTAGCCCTCGCCGTCGGCCACATCGTCACAGGCTCGCACGACGGTGTGACCTTCCTGCACGTTTCCATGGCCACAGTTGTACACGTTGAACGGACCGCAATCGGTAGGGCCGCTGACAGTCGCGTTGTGTGCCGAGGCGGAAGTTGTTGCGCTGAGTGTCAGAGCCAGCGCGGCAACCACCCCGACAAGTAATCGGCTTGCTCGCCTTGTTGATCGCATGGCGATCCTCCTTCTTGGTCGTGCAGGCAAGGACATGGGGAGGATCCCAAGCAGACGGGAGGCTGACAACACGGGTGGGAACGTTCCGGCCTGATTGCTGTGCGCCGTCGGTCGCGCCGCGGGGGCCCAGGGCCGCGTGGTTCACCTGGCGATGGTGTCCGCGATCAGGACGGGAAGGTGGATGAACTGGCTTTGTTCACCAGAACGGGCTCTGGCTCACGTTCCGTGTTGTGGATACGGAGAGTCAGATCTTCGAAGTCATACGGTGGCGGTTCGGATCGGCGCGAAGTCGAGGTGAGGTGAGTTCCAGGGCCCGGTTGTCGCGTCCGGCGCGCATGTGGTTGAGCCAGCGTTCGTACCAGTCGAGGAAGTCGGTGGCCGAAGAGACGTTGGGGCCCCAGCACCCGTCGCCGTTACCAATGAGGACGCGGCCGGTAAGTGGACCGGTCACTGCGAGGACGCATACGCCGGTGCAGCCCATTTCGATGATGTGGAGGAAGAGGTGGCGTTCATGTGGCCCGGGACCCGCGCAGCCGAAGCCCCTGGGTGTTCCTGGTTCTCCGGGCGGATCCATAGCCAGCAGGGAACAGCGCTCCAGCGGCATGAGGCCGTAGAACGGTGCCGCGCCTGAGCCGCCGATGTGCACCGCTCCCCCGACCGGGGCCCCTGGCAACCGGAGCGGTTACCGCCGAACGCTGACCGCGTCTCACGGGCCGAGGGACGCCATCTGCTTGGGGCGGTCCGGCGGTGTTGCCCCCAGAGCGGCTGGGCACCGGGCCTCACCCGCGCACGCCATACCGGCGCGGGCTGGACCCATCAGGGCGAGTCGGATGGTGGCTGGGTTGCGTCCTTCCCGGTCCGCGATGCCGTGGACCTCTGGACCGCCCAACGCGCCGCTGCCACCATGCCCCAATGCGGACACGTCTCTTACAAGTCGCTGCTCTGGCCCTGCTGTTCCCTCTGGCCGGCTGCAGCGCGAACACGGACGACGACGGCACAGGGAGGGAGAAGCCCCAGCAGCCTTCGGCGAAGCAGCCGGCAGTGGAGACGCCACGCCCCGGCGATCAGAAGGTCACCATGACCTGGAAGGGCAAGCAGCGGGAATACACCGTCCACGCACCGCCCGGCTACACGGCGACCGAGCGACTCCCCCTGGTCGTCGTCATGCACCCCTACCCGGCCGACGGCACGTACGCGGCCGAACTGACCGGCTTCAACGCCAAGGCCGACAAGGAACGCTTCCTCGTCGCCTATCCGAACGGAATGGATCAGGCGTACAACGCACTCATCTGCTGCGGTGCCGAGGACGACGTCGGCTTCATCGGCGCGATGACGCAGCGCCTCGTCGACACGTGGAAGGCCGACCCTCAGCGCGTCTACGCCACCGGTATCTCCAACGGCGCGGACATGTCCTACAAACTCGCCGTCGAGCTCCCGGGCACGCTGGCCGCGATCGCCCCGGTCAGCGGCGGCTACATCGGCCCTGCCGCGCAGAATCCCTCGTACATGCCGAAAACTCCGGTGTCCGTCGCTACCTTTGTCGGCGGTCTCGACAAGTACTACGACGACTTCGAGCAGGGCATCAAGTCCTGGTCGGAACGTCTGGATTGCAAGGCCGGACAGGCCGAAAAGGTCAAGGGCAACAACACGCGCACATCCGCGAAATGCCGTGACAAGTCCGAGTTCACGACCTACCGCCTCCCGGACATGGGCCACAAGTGGCCGGGTAGCAAGGACCAGACGATGGGCGATCCGGTGACGGGCGTCAATGCGACCGATCTCATTTGGGAATTCTTCGCATCACGCCCGAAGATGTCGCCCTGAGGGAAAAGTTGCCGTAACCCGCGCACCGCGGCCCTGGCCCGGCTTTCGCACCCGGATGCGCACCATGCTGGAGCTGAGCACCCCGTCCCCGGGCAGAGTCGTGCCCCCGGGACGTCCATCTGGTGGGCCAAGCAGGTCGGACAGACCGTCGCGGAGGTGAGACGCACGGCGGCCCGATCGGCGTCGCCGAAGAGCGACCACCGGTTCCCGATCCGTCTCGTGTGATCACGGGCCGGGTCTAGCTGCCGCTGTTCACCACGGTCCTGGACTTTCACCGGTTCGACCGGGAACGGCACGCTGGCCCGGCCGGCCCTTGGCTTGTCCGGGCCCGGCAGACGGCCCGAGCCCTGGGCGAGGCCCGCGGCTGGAGCCGCTTCGGTTGAGTGGAACCCACTGGTTTCCCACATGTGGCGGGGATCACGTCGGGGGGAAAACCTGCGGCCCGGCTCGGGCGTCTAGGAGGTGTGAGAACAGTCAGAGCAGCGCTGCACGAGTTGGACGAGGAGCGTCTCGTCCGGCTGGTGGCCAAGGGCGACCGTGCCGCGTTCGAGGAGTTGTACCGGCGTACGTCGCCGTGGATGGCGGTGCGGCTGCGCCGCCGCTGCGCGGACGAGCAGATCGTCGCCGAGGTCATGCAGGAGACGTATCTGGCGGTGTGGCGCGCGGCGGGTGCGTTCGCTGGGGCCGCGGCCGGAGGAACGGCCGTCGGCTGGCTGTGGACGATAGCGGCGCGGCGCCTCGTCGATGCGTTCCGGCGCAGGGCCCACCACGCGGAGCCGCCGCTCGCGGCCGCCCCGCAGCCCGTGGCGCCCGCCGCCGAGGAGGAGGCGCTCGCGGCGACCGTCGACGGTGACGTCGGCGACGCGCTGCGGCGCCTCGCGCCGGAGCTCAGACAGGTACTGCAGGCCATGGTGCTCGACGGACTGTCCGTCAGGGAGACCGCGGTCCTGCTCGGGCTGCCCGAGGGCACGGTCAAGACCCGTGCCCGCCGGGCCAGGATCGCGATGCGGAGGGCGCTGGTATGAGCGTGGAACACGCGTCGATGCGGATCATCGACGGTTACGCGCGCGGCGACACGGACATCGCCGCCGACGAGGTGTGGGCGCTGGAGGCCCACCTGGAGGCGTGCCGGGTGTGCCGTGACCGGCTGTCGGCCGCCGTTACGGCGCAGGCGCCCGCCGTGGCGGCACTGGTCGACACGGTGTGGTCCGGCCTCGGCCCCCAGTTGGCCGCCACCGCCACGATGCCGCACCGGCGGCGCTGGTCGGCGTGGCTGTCCGCGTGGATGACGCCGGTGATGGTGCCGTGGCTGGCCATGGTCGTGAGCGTGACACTGCTCGCGCTACTGCTCGACCTGGTCGGCACCGGATCCGGCGAGGTGTCACTGGTACTTCTGCTCGCCCCGGTCCTGCCCGTGCTCGGCGTCGCGGCGTCGTGGTCGCGCGGGCTCGACCCGGCGTACGAACTGACGGCCTCGGCGCCCAGAGCGGGGCTGTACCTGGTGCTGCGGCGAACCGCCTCCGTGCTCGCCGTGGTGGTGCCCGCGCTGCTGGTGGCCGGATGGGTGACGGGGATGGCGGCCGCGCAGTGGCTGCTGCCCTGTCTGGCCTTCACCTCGGCGACCCTGGCGCTCGGCGGTGTGGTCGGCGTGACCCGTGCGGCCGTTGCGCTGGTGGCGGTGTGGGCCGCCGTAGTCGTGGCGCCGACCCTGGCCGCCAGCCGTACGGCCTTCGCCCTGCAGACGGACGGTCTGCCCGTGTGGGGGCTGATCCTCGCGCTCGGCATCGGTGTCGTGATCGCCCGTAGGGGCGCGTACTCCGTGCTGGGAGCCCATCGGTGACCGTCGGCCCCGCCGGGGTGTCCTTACCCAGCGATCTTGTCGCGCGCATCCCGATGAGTGGCTGAAGCACCACAGCCACACCGGCGTCCCGGGGTCTCCCGATCCTGCGAGTGGCCGGAATCAACCCACCAACGACGCAAGGAACACCACATGATGACCGCGGTGAGCGCGGCTGACGTCGCGCCGACGGCCTACGCCTGGGAGATCCAGGCCACCGGGCTGAAGGTCAGGGTCGGCCGGAAGCGGATGGCCGTCGACGGGCTCGACCTGTCGCTGGGCACCGGCATACACGGACTCCTCGGCCCCAACGGGGCGGGCAAGACCACCCTCATCCGGACACTGGCCACCGTCCTGCGCCCCACCGAGGGCACCCTGGAGCTGCTCGGCGAGTCCGCGGGCGGCATGGGCGAGCACCGTGCGCTGCGCCGCCGGATCGGTTACCTGCCGCAGGAGTTCGGCTACTACAAGCGCTTCACGGTGCGCGAGTTCGTCGAGTACATGGCGTGGCTGAAGGAGGTGCCCAAGGCGGACATCCCCGGGGCGGTGCAGCGCGCCGTGGAGCGGGTGGGTCTGGCGGACCGCGCCGACGAGAAGATGAAGGCGCTGTCGGGCGGCATGGTGCGCAGGGTCGGCATCGCCCAGGCCATCGTCAACGACCCGGCGATCCTGCTGCTGGACGAGCCGACGGTCGGCCTGGACCCGGCGCAGCGGCTGCGCTTCCGCGAGCTGCTTCAGCAGCTCGGCACGGACACGTGCGTGGTGGTTTCCACCCATCTGGTGGAGGACGTCGCCGCCGCCTGCACCGACGTGGTGCTCTTCGCCGAGGGCAAGCTGGTCTTCCAGGGCACCCCGGACGAGCTGGCCGCGGCGGGCGGCCCCGAGCACGTGGGCGACAGCCCCCTGGAGCGCGGCTACTCGGCGCTGCTCCTGACCCCCGAGCAGACGAGGGGCACCTGGTGAACGTCCGTGTCCTGCGCATCGAGCTGAAGCGCTCCATCGCCCCGTGGGCCGGCGTGGTGGTCCTGACGAGCGCGCTGGCGTTCCTGTACCTGGTGGACGCCGCGTGGTGGAGGGGCACCACGGCGTGGACGGCCCAGTGGACGTCCATGGCCCTGTGGACCCGCGGCCTGTTGGGCTACCTGTGGCCGCTCGCCGTGGGGCTCGGGGCGCTGCAGGGCCTGCGCGACCACCGCTCGAAGATCACCGAGCTGCTGACGACCACATCGCGTCCCGCCTGGCACCGCGCGGCCGCGTCGGCGGGCGCGACGGCGATCACGCTGGGCTCGGCCTTTGCGCTCCTCGTCCTCGTGGGCGCGGTCCAGGTGTTCGCCGACACCGAGTACATGCACCTCGGATGGCTGCCGATCTCGCTGGTGGGTGCACTCTTCCTCGTCGCGGGAGCCGTGCTGGGCATGGGGGCCGGGCGCGCTCTGCCGTCCGCGCTCACCCCGCCCGCGCTGGCCATGGGTGCCTTCGTGTTCACGGCCCTCATGCACATGTCGTTGGGCCGGACGGAGACGGTCGCGGCGACGGGGATCCCGAGCACGGAGCCGAACCGGGTCTCCCTGCTGTCACCGGCGGTGGAAGAGGTGCGCGACGTGCTCGTCACGCTCTCCGCCTCCGTGCACGTCGGGCAGACGATCTGGCTGCTCGGCATGGGCGCGACCGGCTTCGCGCTGCTGGTCGCCGTGACCCCGCGCGCCCGGCTGCTCGCCCTGACGCCCCTCCTGGCGGGCGCGGTGATCGCCCTGCTCGTCCTCCCTTCCGACCCGCGCCGGATGTACGTCCTCGACGAGGCCGCCGCGGAGCTGGTGTGCGACGGCCCCGTGTGCGTGACCAAGACACACCAGGCACGACTCACCGACCTCGCGGGTCCCGGTAAGGAGGCGCTGCGCCTGCTGCAGGGTGCCCTGGGCGGCCAGGCGCCGGTCTCGGTCCGTGAGAACACCGCCGTACTGCCGGACGGCTCCGCGCCGCAGTGGTCCGGCAAGACCGTGCTCTTCGACTTCGACGACGACATCATCGCCGCAGCGAAGGGCGAGGAACTGACCTGGGCCCTGATCGCCAAAGGCATGGTGCCGGGGTGCACCCCCGTCGGCTGGAGCAGCTTCGGGAATGATGAATTCGCGCAGACCGTCGCCGTGGGCTGGGTCCTCGGGGACCTCAGGTCGCTGCCCGGCACAGGGTCAGCAAGTTTGCGCCGCGAGGTCGACGCCGCGGCCCGCCCGGTGTGGACGGAACTCGAGGCGCTGCCGCGGGCCGAGCAGCTCTCGCGGATCAACGCGATGCGCGCCGCCGCGCTCTCCTGCAAGGGCGACGCGTTCGACGCGCTGAACGGCGGTGCGTCCCGGTGAGATGGCTGACGTTGTACGCGCGCTCGCGTCAGGTACCCGCGTCACTCGCCATGGTGGTGATCAGCACGATGGCGGTGTGGGCACTTGCCCGGGACGGCGGCGCAGGGCCCGGTGATCCGCGGCTGCCCGCGCTGGTCCTCGCCGCGGGAGCGATGGCGGTCTCGATCGGACTCGGCGGGCAGGACCTCGCGCTGGACCGGACGGCCGCGGTCCGCTGGGTGCCCCGCAGGGCGGCGCACGTACTGCTCGGCGGCGCGTTCGTCGGCGCCGTGCTGCTGACCGTGCAGGCGATGGGCGAGAACATGGCCACGACCGCGTTCGTCGTCCGGGACAGCGCGGGGGTGATCGGGCTCGTCGCCGTCGGAGCAACGGTGTGTGGGGCGCAGTACGCGTGGACGCTGCCGATCGCCTGGCTGTCGTTCTCGTTCTTCGCCCCGCCCGCCACGAGTGTGCCGATGCAGGTGGCGACCTGGATGCTACTGCCGCCCGGCTCGGCGGCGGGCACCTGGACGGCCGTGGTTCTCGCCGTCGCCGGCACCGCGGCCTACGCGTTCGCGGGACCGAGACGGTAACCGGGCCGGGACACCGGATCGGGACACCGGGTCGGGGCACCGGATCGGGGCACGGCCTGATCGCGTGCGGCCCGGTCCTCGGGCCAGTCCCCTGCCTCGCTCGCCAGGGTGCCGGCGACCGCCCGCTGAGAGGCGTCCTCGATGAAGGTCGCGGAGGGCCGACACAGCGCATGGTCGAGCTGACCGGCCAGTGACCGAGCAATTGCCGGATCGCCACAAGTCGACACCGCGTTCGTGGTTGGGGGTCGCGCAAGCCCGCCGCAGTGCATGCGGGACGGCTCCGCTCGCTGGTGATCCGTGCCGGGCTGAGCACTTCAACCTGGTCATCAGTGGGCCCGCAGGTGATCCTGCTCAGTGGGGCGGGGCTCCCGGGTCTTTGCGGTCGCGGTCATCCTTCGTTTCCCCGGGTGCCTCGTCCTGCGCCGGGCCGATCCGGATCTCGAACTCGCCCGCGTACTTCTCGTGGCCCGCGATCACGGCTTCCTCCACCGCCTGCTCGGCGAGTTCGCCGCGGACGATCAGCGGGTCCCGGCGGAGGTCCCGCAAGAGGGCCCAGCACATGCCGATCATCACCAGGACGAACGGGGCCGCGACGAGGATCGTCAAGTGCTGCAGGCCCGCGAGGGCGTCGCCCTTGCCCTCACCGACGAGCAGCATCACGGCCGCCACGCCACCGGTCACCACGCCCCAGAAGACGACGATGAACCGGGCGGGTTCGAAGGTGCCCTTCTGGGAGAGGGTGCCCATCACGATCGACGCCGCGTCGGCGCCGGAGACGAAGAAGATGCCGACCAGGATCATCACGAGCAGGCTCATCACGCCGGCGATCGGGAACTCCTGGAGCACGCCGAAGAGCTGCGCCTCGGGCGTGGTGGCGTCGCCGAGGTTTCCCTGCTCCTTCAGGCGCATGGCCGTACCGCCGAAGATGGCGAACCAGACCAGGCTCACGGCGCTGGGCACCAGGATGACGCCGCCGACAAACTGACGGATCGTGCGGCCCCGGCTGATGCGGGCGATGAACATGCCGACGAACGGCGTCCAGGAGATCCACCAGGCCCAGTAGAAGACCGTCCAGCTGCTCAGCCAGTCGGCGACGTCACCGCCGCCGGTGGACGCCTCGGTGCGGCCGATCAGCTGGGGCAGCTCGCCGAAGTACGCGGCGAGGGAGGTGGGGATCAGGTCGAGGACCAGGATGGTGGGGCCGACGATGAACACGAAGACCGCGAGGATGACGGCCAGCACCATGTTGATGTTGGAGAGCCACTGGATGCCCTTCTCCACGCCGGAGACGGCGGAGAAGACGAAGCAGACGGTCAGCACGCCGATGATGGCGACGAGCAGCCCCGTCCCGGCCTTGCTCAGCCAGCCCACCTCGTGCATGCCGCTGCCGATCTGGAGCGCGCCGAGTCCCAGGGACGTGGCGGAGCCGAACAGCGTGGCGAAGATCGCCAGGATGTCGATCACCCGGCCGGGTGCGCCCTCGGCGCGCTTCTTCCCGAGGAGCGGGACGAAGACGGCGCTGATCGTCTGCCGCCTGCGGCGCCGGAAGGTGCTGTACGCGATGGCCAGGCCGACCACCGCATAGATGGCCCACGGGTGCAGCGTCCAGTGGAAGAGCGTGGTGGCGAGCGCCGTCTGCATGGCGTCCGCCGAGTCGGCGGGGCCGGTACCCGGCGGCGGAGTGGTGTAGTGCGCAAGGGGTTCGCTGACGCCGTAGAACATCAGGCCGATGCCCATGCCGGCGCTGAACATCATGGCGACCCAGGAGACGGTGCTGAACTCCGGCCTCTCGTGCTCCTGGCCCAGCTCGATCCGTCCGTACCGGCTGATGGCGAGCCAGAGCGCGAAGACGACGAACCCCGAGGCGACCAGGACGAACGCCCAGCCGCCGTTGTGCATCAGGCCGTTCAGCATGGTGTCGGAGATGCTCTCCAGCGCGCTGGTGGCCGTGGCGCCCCAGATCACGAAGCCCAAGGTCAGCACGGCCGTCACGCCGAAGACCACCCGGTCGGTGACGGGCGCCTTGTCCTCGTGCGGGTGGCGGCCGGGCAGAGCCGCCTTCACGGGCAGCCGCAGCCTTTGCCCCCGTTTACGTTGCTCCTGAGACACAGGCGGCACCTTTCGCGATCACGGCCCGATTCGGCTTCGGATATCCCCTACCACGGCGCGCACACCTGTCCCGGCATCAACAGGCATCGATCGGGCGCCCCTCTGTGAGTGATAGGCCGCGCGGGTGTCGAGGAGGAGCGGCACGAGAGCTCGCTGCGACCTCGACCCTGCGGGTGACGGAAAGCGCCCCGATCGACGGCCCTGTCGGCGCTGATCTCCGCCACCAGGTTCGGGCGGACCAGGACCGCTTCCGAGCGTGCGCAAGGGCCGCCCCTCTGACGGGTGACGGCCCTCGGCACTCTGTCCTGCTGTCCTGCGGCTACTGCGCGAGGCGGACCGGTGTCTGAACAACGGCCGCCGTCGGGTCGCGGAGTCGGCGTACCGGCGGGGTGACCCGCCTGAGTGCCGCCCCGGCCGGGGCCGCCTAGAAGCGCTGGACGAACTCGCAGGTGTTGGGGACGACGGTGTCGCGGGGGGCCCGGTCGGCGAGCAGCACGTCGAAGCCCGCGCCGCAGTCGATCTGGTCGAAACCGCCGTTGCGGCTGACGATGGTGTCGTTGCCGCCACGCCCGATCATGGTCACGGTGATCAGGGTCGGGCCGTTCCAGCCGTCGAAGTCGGTGAGCCGGTCGGGGCCGTCGCCCCCGATGAGGATGTCGTTGCCTTGCCCGCCCACGAGGTCGCTCGGGAGGTCGGTGTCGTTCGTGGCCGTGTCGTTCCGGTCGCCGAGGTTGGCGACGATCCGGGTCACGCCGTCGCTCGGGCCCGCGCAGAGCACCGTATGGCCGCTCCCGGTGCAGCCGGGGCCCGCGGTGAGATTGCTCGTCGTGTCGGTGACCCGGAGGGTTCCCGCGCTGAAGGTGTCGAAGGTGACGGTGTTGGTCTCGCCGGGCAGGGCGGTGAAGGTGAGCCGGCCGTTGATGATCGCCACGAGGGCGGGGTTCGCGGACGCGGGGCTCGCGAAGCCCATCGTCAGCGTGAGTGCGGCCACCGCGGGGGCGGCGACGCGGACGGCGGTGCGGAGACGTGAAGCGGTCGAGGTCATCGGTGCTGTTCCTTGCGGTCGGCGAGTGCGGACCTGGTCCTGGATCCGTCACCGCCTTCGCTACCCGGAGTGACAAGCCGGCTCACCTGCCCATCACACAGTTACCTCGTGTGCCGCAGCAGGGTCCTCAACGGGATCGCGTGAAAGTTCCGTACCAGGGTCGCCTGACGGGATCTGCCCGAGCGATTTTGGTCCTGGGCCAGTACACACACGCGTTTCCGCCGGCGGGCGGCGGACGGCCCTGATGTGGGCGTGACACGTTGACGACAGCTCCTAGCCGGCGTCTTCGGGGTGCTCGTCTTGAAGGGATGTGAGGTACGCCCCGGCGGTGGCCGCCTCGGCAGCGCGGATGCGCCGGTAAATGCCCACGGCCTCGCGGAGTTCGGCACGCGCAGTCGGCAGCGCGCCGGTGCGTGCCGCGCAGCGGGCGGCGCCTTCGAGCGCGCGTGCCTCTTCCAACGGGCTGTGCACCTGGCGCGCGATCCAAAGGGCCTGGCGATGCTGGTCGAGGGCCTCGCGCGCCGTGGAGGTCTCCGCCAGGAGCGTCCCCTTGCTGTTCAGCACCTCGGCCTCGCCGAGACGGTCGCCCAGGGACCGGAACAGCGTCAGCGCCTGCTCGGTCATTTCGGCCGCCGCCTGAAGGTCGCCGGTCATGCGCCGCAGTCGGCCCAGGTCCCGCAGCGTGTGGGCTTCGCCCAGCCGGACGTCGAGGGCGCGGTAGAGCTCCAGAGCCCGTTCCTCCAGCTCGGCCGCTGTGTGATGATCACCCGTCAGACGCGTGGCCTCTCCCAGACTCCAGAGGGCGTTGGCCTCGCCGAGGCGGTCACCCAGGGAGCGGTACAGCGCCAGCGCCTGCTCCGTCAGGTCCACTGCCGCCGGACCGTCACCGGTCAGACGCCGGACCCACCCCAGATCCCACAGGGCGTTGGCCTCGCCCAGACGTGTGCCGAGGGAGCGGTACAGTGCCAGCGCCTGTTCGGCCCGGCCGGCCGACTCCTCGTACTCCCCCGTCATCCGCCGCGCCCAGGCCAGATCCCACAGGGTGTTGGCTTCGCCCAGGCGATCGCCCAGCGACTGGTAGTGGGCGAGCGCCTGCTCCGCCAGATCGGCTGCTGCGGGATAGTCCCCCGTCATGCGCCGGACCCGGCCCAGATCGCGCAAGGTGTTGGCTTCGCCCAGGGGTTCCCCGAGGGACCGGTACAGGGACAGTGCCTGCTCCGCCAGATCGGCAGCTGCGGGGTAGTCGCCCATCACGCGCTGCATCCACCCCAGACTCCACAGGGCGTTGGCCTCGCTCAGACGGTCGCCGAGGAGGCGTGCGGCCGAGATGCCGGTTCCGAGCAGGGAGACGCCCTGGTGCCAAGGGCCTTCCAGCCGAAGGAAGATGTTCACGGCGAGGGTGAAACGGACGACGTCCGAGTGCCGTGCATGCGCGGCGGCGTACTGGGTGCAGGCCAGGAGGTTGACGCGTTCGGCGCGCATCCAGGCCAGTGCCTGCTCGCGGCCCGCCAGGTCCGGTGCGGCTGCCGGGGGCTCGGCCACGGCCGGAGTGTCGGGCCGACGTGCGTCGGCGTAGTGACGGTCTGCGGCTTCGGCGGTGTGCTGGTAGTAGGCGAACAGCCTGCCGACGGCCTGGGCACGGTCCTCGACGGGGTCCTGCTCCGCCAGTGAGCGCGCGTATTCCCGGATGAGGTCGTGCAGTCGGTAGCGACCGCGGGTGGGCTCGTCGACAAGATGGTTCGTGTACAGGGCGCTGAGGTGCCGACGGGCCTGGGCGATCGGCACGCCGTCGAGGGCGGCGGCGGCGTAGGCGTCGATGTCCGGCCCGGGGTGCAGGCCCAGACGGCGCAGGAAGCGCTGCCGATCGGCGGGCAGTTCGCGATAGGAGAGGTCGAAGGCGGCGGCCACGGCCCGGTCACCGGCCTCGAGTTCGCCGAGCCGGTCCTGGGCGGCCGCGAAGTCCGCGGTGTACTCGGCGATGCTCCAGGTGGGGTGCTGGGCGAGGCGCGCGGCGAGCAGAGCGATGGCCAGCGGCAGAAAGCCGCACAGCCGGACCGCTTCCTCGACCGCGTCACGCTCGGCCCCGGGACCTGGTGGGGTTCGGTGAGTGAGCCGAATGAACAGTGACGCCGCATCGTCGGGCGGCATGACGGTCAAGGACAGGGGCACCGCGCCGTCCAAGGCGGCCAGGCGCCGGCGGCTGGTGATGATGGCCAGGCAACCCTCGGAACCCGGCAGGAGAGGCTCGACTTGGTTGGCGTTCTCCGCGTCGTCCATGACTATGACCATACGCCTGCCCGCAAGACGGTCTCGCCATAACGCGGCGCGCGCCTCCAGGCCGTCCGGCAGCTGTTGCGGCCTGACACCGATGCTCGTCAGGAGAGCGGCCAGCACGTCGGCGGGGTCGGCGGAGCGCTGGCCGGGGGTGTGGGCGTGCAGTCTGACGTACAGCTGTCCGTCGGGGTAGCGGTCGGCGAGCAGGTGAGCCGCGTGGGTGGCCAGAGTGGTCTTGCCCACCCCGGGCATGCCGTCGACGGTGTGTATGGCCACTGCCCTTCCGGGCGCGGCCGTCCGGAGGAGTTGGCGCAGCTCGTTCTTCCGCCCGGTGAACGCCGCCACATCCCGCGGCAACGTGCGCAGCGCGGTGACCGCCTCCGGCGCGGGGCCGGTGTGGACCGTCTGGTAGAGGTCCCGCCCGGCCATGAACACCTGGGATTCGCCGTGGGCATGCCCTTCCAAGCGGGCTCCGGATGCGTCAGGCTCACCCGCCTCGGCGCTCACGAGCCGGTGATGTGCTGGTCCCGTCCGGCCATGAACACCCGGGAGCTGTCGTGGGCCTCCGTCTTCATGATGACCGGCCGGCCCTGGGCCTGCTCGTCTTCGGACCGCGCCGGAGCCAGGTGTTCGTCCAGCAACCGCCGCAGTTCGGCGGCGAGAGCGGGGTCCTCGTTGAGCAGCTGCTGCAACCGCAGGCACCAGGCGCCGGCCAGGGCCTGCTCGGTGTCCGTGTCGCTCTGCTCCCGCGCACCCAGCACTTGGGTACGCAGTGTCTCCAGTTCGGATCCGACGTCGTCGGCCGCGTCGGGGCGTCGCCTCCGCCACCAGTCCACGACCGCGGCCCGGGCTTGCTGCCAGCCATCGGTCGCCATCGCGCCCACCAGCGCGCTCCCTGCCGTCACGACGATCGGATCCATGCCGCCCCCGCGTTGAAAGGGTCCCTGTAGGTACGGTAGCCGCAGGGCTTCGGGACTCTGAAGTGTCTTGCGTGAAATCGCGTCAGAATCCGGTCGGCGGGACACATGTCGCGTTGGCGGCAACGTTGATCACGGCTGGCGGGCGTCCTGCTGGCTCCGACAGTGCTTTGTGCCCGGCAGGACATGAACCGGCATCACCTCGGGGGGAGGCCGATCCGCTTCAGCCATGTCTGGACCTCGGCTTCGGCTTTGCTCACTTCCTCGCCGCGTACGGCCAGGCCCTCGGCGAGGGTCGCGCCGGGGCAGGAGGCGGTGTAGTCGCGTTCGGCGGTGCCCAGTCCGCTCATGGCGCGAGTGGTGATGGGGATGACGGTCTTGCCGCGGAAGTCGAGGGCTTCGGTGAACGTGGACATGATCATCGGTGGCCGGAGGACGTTCCAGACGGGGCTGCCCAGGAGGACCGTGTCGTAGCGTGTCGGGCCGTTCGGCAGCCGTCGCTGCCGGGCCTGTGGGTGTCCGGCTACTCATAGGGAGGTGAGTACGTGCGCTCTGCCGCAGGACCGGGGTGGGCCGGGACGCTTGGGCCATGCCCCAGAGATCACTGAAACTCGCTCGCTGCCTGCTGGTCCTCGTTCCGGTTGCGGCATGGGCCGCCTGGCTTGGCTGGGACCAGCATCGTGACGTCCATCCCGACGGCTCGGTGACCGGCCCGTACGAGGCCTGGCAGGTGATCGGGTTGGTAGTGACCCTGCTGGCGCCGGTGTACTGGGCGGCGTCCCGGCGCCACGTCGCGGACGCCGTGCTGGCCACCACGGCCGGTTTGACCGCCGCCGCCTTCTACGACTGGTCGGACGACGCCAGCGGCCTCTTCCTGGTCGGCGTGGGCATGGTCATGACGGCAAGCCTCATGGCGACCTTCGCCCTGTCCGTCCTGATCGCCTCCGTGACACGGCCCGGACGACGAAGCGAGCCGGGACCGACCGGAGCCTGACACCACGTTGCGCCCCAGGCCCGGATGCCGGCGCGCGCATTACGTCGGATCGCCGCGTGCAGGGCGGCCTTGGGCCTCGGCAGCCGGGCCCCGTTGTCGTGCGGAGCACTACCACCGCCTCGAAGCAAGCGTCCAGGTGCTTTTAGCCGACGAGAACCCACAGCTGGTTGGCCCCGCCAGTACAGTCCCGGAGGTGCACAGGCGCACCTTGCGCTTGCTCCGGCCGGCCACTTCAAGGCACTTCCCGTCGCCGTCGAAGCGCTGGCCGTCGCTGCCGACAACTCGTGGATCGCCACCTGCAGCGGGGACACGACGCGGCTGTGGGACACGTCCACCGGCCGCGTGCTCCGCACGCTGTCCGCCGCGTACACGGGGTCGCACAGCTCGGTCTCCATCGCCCCGGACGGCGCCTGGATCGCCCGTACGGTCAGCCTCTGGGACACCGTGTCCGGCGGCCGGATTCGCGTCCTGTCGGGCCGCCGCGCGCCTGTGGACACGATCGCCGCGGCCCCGGACGGCTCATGGCTCGTGTGCAGCGGCGCAGACGGGACGGTGCGCGTGTGGGACCCGGGCTCGGGGCTGTGCCTCCGTACGCTCGTCGTTCCCGCCGGCGGGCGGGTGCCGTCCGTGGCGGCCTCACCGGACAGCCGGTGGATCGCCACGGCGGGCCACGACGCGACGCTGCGCATCTGGGAGGCGGCAACCGGCCGACCCGTGGCCTGCGTTGGCGTCGAGGACCGGCTGGAGGCCTGCGTGTGGCACTCGGACGGCGTCGGGGTGACCGCCGCCGATGCCGGGGGCCTGTTCTGCTTCAGCTTCCGCGCCTGACGCCCGGCCGGCGGCGAGCGTTCCTGCCGGACCTCCACCACTTTGGCTGCGGCAGCAGATTCGCCTTCATCAGCTCTCACCACCGCGAAGGGCGTTTCGCGGGCGCCTGCAGGTGAGCGGCAGCTCTCGCTCCGGTGGGTGCGCCAATTGGGGAGAGCTGAGAGCACATGTTGCTGAGGGACGAAAGCACCTGGTGGTCTGGAGCGAGCGTGTCGCCGGCTTCTGGCGTCGTGTCGGTTCTTGTCGTCAGACGGGCCGGGTTCCGAGCGCGCGGGCGAGCTGTTCGTTCTGCTCCTGGGTGATGCCCTGGGCGAGCCTCATGCCGTGGCGCGGGCTGCGGGGGTCATCGCTCCGGAAGATGCCACCGAAGCTCTGCTCGTCGGGCAACCACCAGCCGATCGGGTCCCACATGGGATGGTCCACGAGGAGCTCGGCCACGCGCGGAGCCCTGCTGGCCGGAGCGCCGACCCGGACCAGTGCCTCTGCGATCACGTCAGCAGCGTCCTCGCCGTCCAGCGCCTCCTCGTCACTCATGGCCGGAAGCAGGAGCAGCAGTCGGGCGTGGGGATCGTGGATGCCCGGAGCCTCAAGGTCCGGAGTACGGGCGATGTGGGTCAGTTCCCGCCAGGAGATGCCGGGGCCTTCCGGGCGTCCGTCGATTCTGGCGAGATAGCCGTGCTGTCCCCAGTCGGGGTGGGTGACGAGGTACTGCGTCCCTACGTCGTAGGGACGGTTCATCACCACCGCGGTGTGCCCGTCGCCGAACGGGACTCGGATCACGGGCCAGTTGTCCTCGTCCACCAGCGCCTTGTACACGGCGTCGGCGTCGGCCGCGTCCGCTCCGAACCACTCCGGGGTCGGTGGACCCTCGTACTCTTCCGGGTCGCACATCCACATCAGGTAGGCGGCCCAGAACCCCGGGTGGGAGACCAGTTCCTCCCCGGCCACCAGCGGGTCATCGTCAAATGAATCGATCAGCACCTGGCAAGACTGCCAGTGCCCACTGACAGGCGGCGTTGCCGGTTCACCACCGCAGCCCGGCCCACCCCGGCCATCTCGATCCACTATCGGCACGAGGAATTGCCGTGCTGCACCCTCTGCCGCAGTGGCAGGATGCCCCGGATGCGAGATGATCACTCGGGAGCGAGGCGGGGGACATGTTGGAGGGTCTGGACGCGGTGGACTGGCGCGGGTTGGAGGCGGTGGGGCCGGACCAACCGGTCACCAACGTGCCGAAGCTGCTGCGCCGGATCGCCCGAGCGGACGCCACCACCAGGCGGGAGGCCGTGGGGCGGGCGTACGGCGACCTGCAGGATCTCCTGCTGGCCCCGGGACGGGTCACCGGCGCAGGCACGGCCGCGCTGCCGTTCCTGGTGGATCTCGCCCTCGACCCGGATACGGTCGCACGGCCGGACCTGGTCGAGGTGCTGGCGGACCTGGCCCACAACGGTGAGACCGGTGAGGCCGGGACAGTGGACTCCGGATGGGAGGCGGCCTGGCGGCGGCAGTGGCCCCGTCTGCGGACGCTGTTCGACGACCGGGATCCCGTGGTGCGGCGGGCCGCGCTGCAGCTGATCGCCAGCCGGACCGTCCCCCTGCTGGAACGGTGGCACGAGGAGACGGACCTCTCGGTCCGGCTGACGCTGTTGCTGGCGCTGGGCCAGGCCGCGGCCGCCGAGGACCCCACGGGTTCGACGGACGCCGAGGTACGCGCGGTACTGGACGGCGTCCTCCACGGCGAGAACCCAGTGCTGCGGGTGGCACCGTGATCGCCACAGCGTCTCTGGACCCGCAGGCGGCGCTGCGTGCCCACCCCATGCTGTTGGAGCTCCTCACCGATCCCGCACTCGCCCCGGAATTCGGGAAGGTCTGGTACACCCTGGACTGCGAGTACCCGTACGAGCGCAACGACGTCGCAGCCTGGGCCGTGCAACTGCTATGGCTCGACACGACGGCGGCGACCTCGTTCCTGGCCGGGCTCGCCGAGACCGGACGCCGGATCGGCGATGCGGAGCTGCGCCGGTGCGCGCTGGACGAGGCGTGGCGGCTGCTGGTGGCCCGGCCGTCCGCGGCCTCGGGGGTGCTGCCGCTGGCGGCTGGGCTGCTGGCCGACCCGGACGACGACGTACGCTACAAGGCAGCACATCTGCTGGCAGTGCTAGGCCACCGGGCGGCCCCGTACGCCGACCGGCTCGCCGCCCTCCTCGACGACCCCGGCGAATCGAACTTCTTCGACGGCACCGTCGGTGACCACGCACGGTGGGCCCTGACGCGGATCGGGGACCTGCGCGCCCTGCCGGATCTCGTCGAGCGGCTCGTCGCGCCCTACCGGGACATGCAAGGCCGGGGCTACTGCATCGGTGACCCGCGGCAGCCTGACGTCGCCGACGTACTCCGGCCCCTGCACGCACACGCCGGAGTGCTGCTGCCCGCAGTACGACAAGCCCTGAAAGACGAGGTCGCCCGAGCCGGCTGGCTGGTCCGGGACCTGCGAGAGGTGCTCCACGCGTGGGGAGAGAGCCCGCTGCTCCCCGGTGAGCTCACGCCGTACCCGCAGCCATGGGAACCACCGCCGATGGAACTGGCGCAAGCAGAAACAACGGTGCTGGCATACACCGCCGACGGGCCGCTGCACGGGACGTTCACCAACGCCCTGCGCGCACTCGCCCGCCACGGGCACCTCGCCCAACCGGTCCGGGAAGCACTCGCGGCACTGCGGGCCGCGGACCGCCGGCTGTCGGAGTACGGCGACTACCGGGCGTTCCTCCAGGACGAGGAAATCCGCGCGCGGATCGACACGCTACTCGCACTGCCATAGTACCGCCCTCACATGCGCGACCCGTCCACCGAGACGCGGGCACCGGTGCCCGTACGCGGTCCGGACGGGGTCGCCAACCGCACCCGGAATGAGAGGGGAGCGCGGCGGGCCCATCCCCGGGTCCGCCCGCCGGCGCACTGCGCTCCGCCGGCGATGACCTGGCGGCCCGTCAGGCAGGCTCCCGCACCCGTAATCCACACTGTGACGCGAACTGTGCGCCGCTCGGGCGCACCTGAGCTACACACAGAGATCGGTAAACGTGTCCATACTTTTCCTGCGCAGAGCCGTCCGACGGGTACTGGCTCTGACCGCTGCCGTCCTTCTGGTGACGTTCGGCATGACCTCGTCCGCCCAGGCCGACATCATCTCGGCGTCGACGGCGCCCTCCGTGCGGATGCTGACCTACAACGCCTGCGGTGCCTCGTGTAAGCACGTCGGCGTCCCGAAGGAGCAGTGGGCCGAGACGATCCAGACCTCAGTGGACAACTGGTCCGCGGACTCCGTCATGCTCACCGAGATCTGCTACGAGCAGTACGCCGCCCTGCGCGACAAGCTCACCGAATACGCGCCCGCTTGGTACGCGACGAGCAACGGGGCCAGTGGGTGCGGCAAGTGGGACACAGTGGACCCCGACCTGCGCATCGGACTGGCGGTCTTCGTCAAGACCTCCTCCGTGGAACGGCTGACCACGGGCCTGCCGGCCAACCCCGAGGACAGCAACCCACGCGGCCTGCTCTGCGCCAAGGGCGCGATCGAGGGACGTACGACGCTGTCCTGCGTGACGCATCTGTCGCACGTCGGCGACGACGGCCGCCTCGCGCAGGCCAAGGCGGTCCGGCAGCAGGTCGACACCTGGGCGGGGACCCTGCCCGTGATCCTGGCGGGAGACTTCAACGCGGCCCCGACCAGCCTCGAGATGAGCGAGTTCTACGGTTTCCACGGAGGTACGGGCCGCTACGGGGAGGTTGACGAGAGCGACCAGGACTTCTTCCACTCCGGCTGCACGGGCACCTACTGCCGCTCCGGAGAGACGACGCACGCCAACGGGAAGCTGGACTACATCTTCGTCTCGGCGGACCACTTCAGGTTCGTGCAGGGCGACGCCATGGGCAAGAGCGAGAACATGTCGGACCACAATCTCCTTCGAGGCGCCGCGGACTGGGAGTAGGAAGGCGCACCCGAGCACTCCGGCCTGGCTGTTCCGTTCTCGCCTACGTAGCAAAACTGCCCGATCTCGGTCATCAGCGCGACGCCGGTCTGGATCTCGTCCGCTGTCCAGCCGGTGATGTCGAGCAGCAGGCCGTCCGGCAGGCCGCCGACCAGTTCGGCGTAGTGGCGGCCGGGCCGGGGGCCGGGCCGGGGTCCTCGGCGTAGATCCGCCGCGCAGCAACTCGACGCCGTCGCCTCCGAACTCGACGCACGCCAACGCAAAACGCTCGGCTGGGAAACCCCAGCCGAGCGCCTGCATGCACTGCTTGCGGTCAGTTCAACACGACCACGTGTTGCGAACGCCCCCTGGAAACCGGCGAGCCGGGGCCAGGGCTGCATGTGTGGCGTGGTGGCTCAGTTGTGGAAGGTTATGTAGCCGTTGCCGTCGCGGTCGTTGGCGCTCTTGCTGTAGGCGTGGGTGTCGGCGTAGGCGCCACCCGGCTTGTACAGCTTCACCGTGTCCTTGTCGTTGTTCCACATGAAGTTGCAGTTGTTGCGGTAGGCGACGTTTCCGGCGTCGGACTCGGTGCCGCGGCCTCCGCGCAGGCGCACGAAGTCGCCGGGCTCGAGGTAGTGGTTGATCTTGAAGGTGTAGGTGTTCCCGGCGGCGTCCTTGACCGTGTGGCCCTTGAGGTTGACGGTGCCCCCCGAGTAATTCTTGATCACGACGTACTCGGCGGCGGTGTTCCCGGTGGTGCAGCTGTTGGAGTCGCGGCCGGGGGCGTCGTACTGGATTCCGCTGATCTTCAGCGCCGAGGAGTACTCGGCGGCCTGTGCCGGGACAGCGGTAAGGGCAGCCACGGCTGCGGAGCCGGCCAGGACGACAAGCGTCTTCTTCACGTAGGGTCCTCCCCCTTGTTGGGTGTTGAGCGATGTGAAGATACACGGAATGCCATTACGGCATTGCATGCCGCACTAAGGGTGAGACGGGCAGCACCACGCCCCGCCGGACCGGACCGCTCCGTGGCTGGCGGCTGGACGTCCTAGAGAGGAAACAAGCAGCTCAAACGGGCTTTCTTCCTCTCCGCGTCGCCGCCTTGGGCGACCCGGGCCTCCCGGCCCTACTACGACAAGAAGATCACCCAGAGCAACACCCCACCCAGGCCCTGCTCCTCCTCGCCGGCGCCGGGCCGACGTCCTCTTCGCGATGCTCCGCGACGGACTTTCTCAGCGGTGACTGACCGCCGAATGCGCGCACCCGCCACCCATATCGGCAGACGGCCTGCTTCACCCGCGGGACGCGGATGTGCGCCAGCCCGTCCGGTCCGAGGATGGCGGTAAGGGTGAGGTCGCCGTTGATGACGCCGACGTCGTCGGTCACGCGGTCAAGCTTCGAACACACTCACTCAGCCGATCTGCGTGTAGTTGCTCCACGCGTCGTTGTTGGTGCGGGTGAGCATCTGCCGGGCGGCGAACGTGCCGGTCCCGGAGCCGCCGGTGCCCCGATACACCCACATCGTGCCGCCGCTGTCCCGGCCGACGATGTCGGCCCGGCCGTCGCCGTTCTGGTCGCCGGTCGCGGCGATCGCGTTGTACGTGGTCCATCCGCCGCCGACCAGCTGGCGGCCGCCGAAGGGCGCGGCTGCCTTGCCGGTGCCGGGGTAGAAGTAGAGGTTGCCGCGGTCCCGGGCGACCAGGTCGGTGCGGCCGTCGCCGTTGATGTCGCCGCTGCCGATCAGGGTCTGGTAGACGTTCCATCCGCCGCCGACCGGGGTCGGGGCGTTGTAGCCGACGCCGTCGCCGCGGCCCGCGCGGAGCCAGAGCATGCCCGTGGTGTCGCGGGTCAGCAGGTCGCCTTTGCCGTCGCCGGTGAGGTCTCCGGGGCCGACGGCCAGGTTGGTGGTGGAGAAGTCGCCGGGCACGGTGACGTTCTTGGTGACGTGTGTCAGCTTCCCGTCCTTGAGGGCCATGACGGTGGCCAGGCCGGTCCCGTCCACGCCGGTGGCCATGACCAGCCATGCACCCTGCGGGAACATGACCCCGTTCTCGGGGGTCGGGTGGTTGTACGACGGGTCGTAGTTCGGGGAGAAGCGGTCGAGCCGGTTCTCGTGCATCCAGGTCCGGCCGCTCGCGTCGACGCCGGTGAGCCCGGGCTTGCCGTAGACGGGGGTGTTCCCCTGGCCGACCCACAGGAGGGCAGAGTTCCGGTGGTTGTGCCAGTCCTGTCGCTCGCTGAAGACACCGTTGCCGTGGGACTTGTACTCGTAGGCGCGGCCCTTGTCGGCGGTGAGGACCAGCACGTCGTCCCTGCCGTCGGAGGGATGCCAGTCACCCTCGCCGATGAGCTTGCTGTATGTGTTCCAGCCGCCGCCGACCAGCTTGCGGGCCGCGAACGGGGCGGCGGCCGAGCCGGTGCCCTTGTAGGAGTACAGGTCGCCGTTCCGGTCACGGCCCAACAGGTCGCCCTTGCCGTCCCGGTCCAGGTCTCCGACACCGACCAGTTGGTCGTAGATCTGCCAGCCCGAACCCACCTTGACCCGGCCGGCGAAGGGCTCACCGGTCGCCGAGCCGGTGGCCCGGTAGAGGTAGAGGTCACCGCTGAAGGTACGGGCGACCACATCGGGCCGGCCGTCCCCCGTGAGGTCCGCGGTGCCGACCACCCTGTTGTAGATCTGCCAGCCGCCCCCCGTCCAGGTCGGAGCCTGGGTGCCGGAGGCCGTCGCCGTGTGCAGCGAAAGACGCCCGTCGTGGGTCAGCTGAAGCACCTCGGGCCGCCGGTCACCGCGTACGTTGCCCAACGCGACGACATCCATCGGGCGCGCCTGGGGTTCCCCGTGGAACCGATACACCGCATCGGCGAGGGCCTTGCTCGACCACCAGTGGGCCCGGCCCGCGGGGGAACGGGTCAGCAAGTCCGGCTTTCCGTCACCATCGATGTCCAGCCGCGGCTTGGCAGGGACGGTCACGGCCACGGCCTGTGTGGCAGTCACGGTGGCCAAACCAGTGGCGGTGAGACAGAGAGCGGCGGTGCAGACCGCGAGCCGGCGCAGCGGCCGACGACGCGCAGACGAGTACAAAGGTTCCCCCCAGTTGTGCAGGTACAGGCAGTCGGCAGACTACTGAGGAGGGACTTGAGGAAGAAGTGGTTTGCTGTACAACCTTTTTGGCATGTTCGCAGGACCGCCGCAGGTCAGGGGTCCCCGGCGGCCGAACACGCCGCCCGCCTTGTTACCGCCCTGGCCCCGGCCATTGTCTGAGTGGTCACTCTCAGACAAGGCGACCGTCGCGCAGACCGCCCTTACGACGCCGCACGGGCCGTCGCCCAGCCACCGGCCGACTCGCGCCTGCGCAGGCTTGCACCTGGGCGTAGCTCACCTCTCTGTCCGGCCTCAGCCGGAAGGAACGGAAGCCGTGAGATTGATCGCGGCGTCCAGCATGTCTTTCCGCCGCAGGGCTGACCGATCGTGCCCTGTCGGCCAGGGCCCGGCTCCGGCAGGGTGGGAGCAGCCGCGAAGTGATCAACGGGAGGGGACACGGCATGACGTACGTGCCACGGCATCCATTGTGGTCTGAGCGGTCGGTCGAAGGCGAGTGCTGAATCCTTCGGGCTGACAAGGCACCGCCCTGAGTGGGCGCGAGAGGATCGACACCGCACTTCACTGAAGCCGCTCAGGCTGAATCTTTCCCGGATTCGACCGGGGCATCACGAGCGAAGAGGCGATCATGGGCGAACTGGACGGCAGGACCGCACTGGTGACGGGCGGCTCGCGTGGGATCGGGCGGGCGGTCGCCCTGCGGCTCGCCGCCGAGGGGGCGCTGGTCGCGGTCCACTACGGCGGCAACGATGCGGCCGCCGCGGAGACCGTGGCGCGGATCGCCGAAGCCGGCGGCCGGGCGTTCGCGGTGAAGGCCCGGTTCGGCGAGAGCGGTGCTGTGGACCGGCTGTTCGAGGAGCTCATCGCGGGGCTGGCGGACCACGGCGCGGACGGCCTGGACATCCTGGTCAACAACGCGGGCATCCACTCGGTCAGTTCGATCGGGCAGCTCACCGAGGAGGAGTTCGAGCGGCTGCTGGCGGTCAACGTGAGCACGCCGATCTTCGTGGTGCAGCGGGCGCTGCCGTTGCTGCGGGACGGCGGACGGATCGTCAACATGGGCTCGGCGGCCACCCGGATCGCGGAACCCGGCCAGATCGGTTACACCGTCACCAAGGCGGCGCTGGCCGCTCTCGGCCCGTCGCTCGCCAACGAGCTGGGGCGGCGCGGGATCACCGTGAACACGGTCGAACCCGGGGTGGTGCTGACCGACATGATCGCCCCCTACGCTGCCGTTCCCGAGGCGGTGGCCGGGCTTGAGTCGATCACCGCGCTCGGACGGATCGGCGAGCCGGAGGACGTCGCCGACGTGGTGGGCTTCCTGGCGGGCCCGCAGGGGCGCTGGGTGACCGGCCAGACCATCGATGTCTCCGGCGGTACCTACCTCGGACCGATCGCAGCCGGGTGATCAGCCCCGGGGCACTCTCAGGCACCGTTTCGAGGAACTGCTCGCCAAGACTGATCCGCGGTACTCGCACCACCTGGCCGAGGCCCCCGCAATCAAGCTGGGCGGGTACCCGGGCTGGACCCAGGAACCCTGCTGGCCCGATAGCACTACCTGCGGTAGCCGAAAGATCCCTAGTTAGCCGTGGCGAGCTAAGGCAAGCAACGGAGCGCTATCGGAACTCACCCGAGTTCGGGCTGCATCCTGACCGGCCGCAGCTGGTCCTCCTACTACGATGAGCAGACCGTCACTCCCGCCGGCGCCCTCGACATCGACCGCATGGTCCCGCTCGCCGAGGTCCACGACTCCGGCGGCTACGGGTGGACCGCCGAGCGGCGCCGCAAGTACGCCAACGACATCAGCAGCGACATCACCCTCGTCGGGGTCACTGCCCCCGCTCTAACCGAACTGAGGCACGTTCGTCCCGTTCGAGTCGACTGCGAAGGGGAGGCCGCAAGTCGCGAGAGGCACGGGTGTCGGCGGAGCTGGTCGAGCAGTGGGCGGGCGCGGATCGAGCGGGAACCACCAGCAGGGAAAACCACTGGCCGGGGCGGGGAAGAGGGCCGAAACTGGGAGGCCCGGTACGGCCCGACCGACGAGGTGACACCAACTGGCCCACGCATACGAGACGCTGCCGTTCCCGGAGAACCGGGTGCCCGCGCACCTCTCCCTGCACGAGCTGGAGTGGGCGGCAATCGATCCGGCCCGTAACCCGTTCCGATGGGACGCGGACGAGGCGGCCCGGCTCCGCTCCCTGGTGATGGAGTGGGTACCGCCGGTGCTGTCCGGGATGGACGGCCGGTGGCAGGGCGAGTACTTCTGCGAGCGCCAGGCCGCGGCGATCATCCGGGAGAGGTACGGGCGCTGGGCCGGTGGATGGGACTGGTGCTACCGGTACGGTGGGCCCATCGGCGGCTGGGTCACCGGTGCCTCCTCGGTCACCACCCCCGACGAGACCGCGGACCGCGTGGTGGCCGCGCTGCTGGAGTGGCGGGAGTGGCTGGAAGGCACCGGCCGGCTTTTCGCCGCCATGGCGCCTCCGCCCGACGCCAGTCCGAAGGACCGCAGTTGGCATCTGGAGCGCGCCGCCGTGCGGCTCGTGACGCGCGCTCTGGACTCCGGCGCCGAGGGAGGCTGGTACGGGCAGGCCGCCTTGCTGATCCGCTGGTTCCTCACCAGCACCGGAATGTCCGGCGCCGAGGCCGACCGGGCTGTGAAGGCGGCGATCGGCGGCCGGTTCGAAAGCTGGGTCGTCCCCGCCCGCACGCTGATCGACTCCGTGGGGGAGGACCTCGCCGCCGGGCTCACCGGGCACCCGCCCCACCCGGACCACCGTGAGCGCGAGGCGCTGGAGGAGTTCCACGATCGGAGGCATGGCCGTGACCGCTGCTGACAGCCTCGCGGTGTGGCTGCGGGTGCGCCGCGAGGCCGACTGGTACGCGGCGCCGCCCCTGCGGCCCGGTCCGCCGGACGGGCCCGACGGCTTCCGGAACTGGTGCGCAGGGCCGGTCGCCCGACGCGACCCCGTCCGCGCCGGGCGCCTGCTGCGGGGCCACGCGCTGGCCCGGGCCGATGCGGTACGCCAGGCGCCATTGGACTTCGCACTGCTGGCCGGCTGGCAGCGCGAGGTACTGGGCACGGCCGGGACCCCGGCATTCCGCACCGGCGACGCCTACGCCAAGGCCGGCCGCGAGCGCTACGCCCTGACCCCGCGCACCGGTACCCAGTTCACCGCCTGCCTGCGCGAAGCAGTCGAGCCCGGGCTGCCACTCGCGGCCCGGGCTGCCCGCGCCTACCTCGACGTGGCTTTCTTCCACCCCTTCGAGGACGGCAACGCCCGGGCCGCGTTGCTGGCCCTCGTCCACATCCTGGGCTGGGAAGGGATCGTGCTGCCCGAGGTCGCGCCGCTGCAGACCACTCGCTACGCCGACGACCCGGCCGGCGCCACCGACCTGGCCGTCCTCGTCAGCCTGCTTCAGCGGGCACCGAGGAACCGAAATCTCTGCACAGCGGCGGCCGGCCGCGGCCACCACGCATCCACTGACCCGCCTACCTCGACCGGATGAGCCGACGGACCAGCACACACCTGCCGGCCGACGCCTGCGCCGGCAGCACAACCCGCCCGCAGAACCCGCACCCCCTTCCTGACTTCCTGACGCGGCTCGTGCCGCCGCCGGCTGAACCCGTCAACGCCCGCGGGGACCGCACCGCAGGGCGAGCAGGGACCCGGCGTACAACCATCCGAGGACTGAAAAGCCCTCGTCGAGACATACGAACGGCGGGCCGCTACCCCATCCTGGGAGCCCCGCCGTAGAGGACCTTCACCGCCCGCGTCTACCTGGACAAGGCTGGAACAAGTACAAGCAGGTGTCTGATCGACGATTCGACCGGACACCATGAGACAGGCCGTGTAGCGCGTACAGGCGTTCTAGAGCCAGGGATCGAGGGCGTGCTTGCCACGAGTCTGGCCGGCTTCGAGTTGCTGCAGCACTGCCGGCCCCTCGGCCAGGGGGTGAACCTGGGAGTTGCCGGGCGGATACACGCCTTGGGCTCTGAGTGTCTCGATCTCGACGAGCAACGACTGGTAGAGGGACGGTGCTGCGGCCGCCAGCACACCGATGTGCAGGCCCTTGACTTGGACCTGGTGGGTGAAGACGAGGTCGTGGGTGGTCAGCGTGGCGTCACCGGACGCGGCAGGTGACGAGCTGGCGCCGTGACCGGAGTCGGCCCAGAGCGTGGTACTGCCGGACCATCCGCGGCGGCCAGGCAGTGGAGGTGTGCCGATGGCCCCAAGGCCGCTGCTTCCGAAAAGGTCCCCTAGTTGTCGCGAGCATGACCATAGTGATGGGACTGGGACGGCATAGGGGGCCGACGGTGACCCACCCGACCTGGCGGCGATGGCTGCGCAAGCTCCATCCGCCGCAGCGTCAGGCGCCGCGAACACGGCGGTGTCGGATCTCGTACGAGGCCGGCTCAACCGTTCCGCTCGTGGGCGGGTCGCCTTGGACGAGCTGGCCGAAGCCACCAGATGATCCCGAGGCCAGCAGGCGTGTCCGAGCAGCGGACGTCTCTGACAGTCACGGGGCGGATCGCTCGGCCTGTGCGCCGTCCAGGCCTCTGGGGAGGATCGGGACGGCCGGTAGCACCACCGGTTAGCCGGTCGTGAGTTGGGGGATGCGGGCAGCACCGCAGAATTCCTACGGGGATGTGGTTGTAGAGGTGCCGGGGGCGACCCCGGGAAGCTTGGCGATCGAGGTGAACGAGTTCGCGGGGTTGGGCAGCGTGTCGCGGGCGGCCCGGATGATCTCGGGGGTGGCGACGGTGGGGCGGCCGCCGACCTACCGCGGGCGCGGGCGCGTCCAGGCCTTCGCGGGTTCCGGTGACGATGAGTTCGAGGACGAACTCGGCGGAAGCGGCGACGACGTGAAAAATGAGCCAGCAGTCGGGGGTGGTGGTGTCCGGGCGCTCCTGCAGCGAGGAGAAGCCGATCTCGCGGCGCCGCAGCTTTGTGACGGATCTTGTGAGCCATCGCCGCATTGCAGAGGCACAGCCGCGCTGTTCTGCCAGCGGTGAACACCGGCCCGACCGGGCTCGGTGATCACTACGGTCCAGTCTCATGACGACGATTACGACGCGCACGGTCGAGTACCCGGCCGACGGCCTGACGATGATCGGGCACCTCGCGCTCCCGGCCGGTGTCGACCGCCGGCCCGCGGTCCTGATCGGGCCCGAGGGGCCGGGGCTGAACGACTTCCAGCGCCGTCGGGCCGACGCCCTGGCTGAGCTGGGGTACGTGGCGCTGGCCTTCGACATCAACGGCGGGCGCTGGTTCACCGACCCGCAGGAGATGCTGGCGCACGTGACCCCCCTGCTCGCCGACCCCGACCGGATGCGGGGCATCGGCCATGCGGCGCTCGACGTGTTGCGCGCCGAACCGCGGACCGACCCCGACCGGATCGCCGCCGTCGGCTACGGCACCGGGGGCGCAATCGTGCTGGAACTCGGGCGCGACGGCGTCAACCTGCGCGCGATCGGGACGGTCAACGCACTGACCACGGGCCGACCGGGCGAGGCAGCGCGCATTCGCTGCCCCGTGTGGGCCGGGGTCGGCTCGGAAGACCCGATCATGCCGCCCGCGCAACGGGATGCGTTCACCGCCGAGATGCAGACGGCGGGCGTCGACTGGCGCCTCACGGTCTACGGTGGCGCCTTGCACGCCTTCCACCACCCGCCGGTCGACCAGACCGTGCTCCCCGGCATCGGCTACCACCCCCGGCACGCGCAGCGAGCCTGGCGCGACGTCGTCAACCTGCTCGCCGAGTGCCTGCCCGTAACGGAGTGATCTGGCCGGCCACCGCGATTCCCGGCCCCGAACCAGGCCGGTCGACCTCCTTAGACGTCGGATCAGCTCCGTCAGGCTCCGGGCCGCAAAGGGGGGCTTCTGACCGGACCGCCCCCGACCGACCGCGGCAAACCGGGATCGAAGATCCACCTGATCACCGAACGGAACGGACTGCCTCTGTCCCTGGGCATCTCCGGCGCGAACATGCACGACAGTCAGGGCGTGGAGACGCTCGTGCGCGGCATTTCCGCCGATCCGGTCCCGTCGGGATCTACGCCGTAGGCGGCCAGGCGACCCATCGAGGTCTGCACCGAAGGCGGCCAGGCAAGCCGCATCCGCATGCCGCATGCCGACAAGGGTTCCGACTACGACCACCTGCGCCGATGGCTCCGCAAAGGCCGAATCCGGCACCGCATCGCCCTCCTGGCCGGCCGCAAGGGCATCGAGTCCTCACAACCCACCGGTGCGTCGTTGAGAGGACCGTGTGCTCGCTCGCGGCCTGCCTCCGACTGCACCGCAGCTACATGCGCAAGGCCGATCGCTTCCCGGCCTTTGTCGGCATAGCCGCCGCCCTCATCTGCCGCCGCCGCCTCTTCCGTGTGGACGGGCAGAACCAGTCTGCTCGGCAGTGCGCTTTCACGGACGAGTCGTCCAGCACCTGTAGTAGCCGGGCTGGCGCGGTCACCCGCGGCGGGACCATCTCACTGCCGACCTGGGCCAGTTCCTCGATGCCGGGGATTCCGTATATCGCGGGCGTATCGAAAACCGCATATGCCACCGCAACGGCCCTCCGTCTCCAATGAGGGCATGAACCACAACGCATCCCTGTCAGCACCGCCCAGCCGCACGCGCAGGATCGTGCTTCTGAGCCTGTCGATCCTCGCCGTGGCGAGCGCCGCGTTCGTCGTGCGGCGGCCGCTCATGATGGCTGCTCCGATGTGCATGGCCGGGCGGTGGCACGGCTGCTTCGGTACGTTCAACGGTGTGGTGCTCATCACGTTGGCCGCGCTGCCGTTGGCCGCGCTGGTGGTGTGGGCTCTGGCGCGCCGTCGGCGCGCCGCCGGCGGCACATCGGCGTGGCGGATGTCGCTGGCCGAGGTGGGCATGGTCCACGGGACGGTGCCGTTCATATGGATGACCATGATGCCGGGCGCCGGGGCCGGCACCGTCCCCGGCCGGGTGAGCCTGGTACCGCTGCGGGACCTGCTCACGATGGGGCCGGCCGGGATCGTCGGCAACCTGCTGATCTTCGCGGCGCTGGGGTTCTTCACCCCGATGCGGTTCGCGGCCCTGGCGTCCGTGCCACGGATCCTGGCGGTCGGGGCCGGCTGCTCGGTCCTGGTCGAAACCGCACAGTACGTCCTGCGGCTGGACCGGGTGTCCTCCGTGGACGACGTACTGGTCAACGCCGCCGGCGCCATGCTGGCCGCGCTGGCGTCGCGTCGCTGGTGGCGCACTGCGGCGGAGGCGCCGTCGGACCAGTGTCGACCCGCGCCGGCACCGGCACCGGCACCGGTCGGCTGAGCCGTGTGTCCGGTGTGCACACGTCTTTGCATACGTCGGCGATATGTTGTGCTGCTTAGGCTTCAGACATGCGCGTATTGATCGTGGAGGACGAGCCCTACCTGGCCGAAGCCGTCCGTGACGGTCTGCGGTTGGAGGCGATCGCCGCCGACATCGCCGGCGACGGCGACTCCGCCCTGGAACTGCTCAGCGTCAACTCCTACGACCTCGCGGTCCTCGACCGCGACATCCCCGGCCCCTCCGGCGACGAGGTCGCCCGGCGCATCGTCGCCTCCGGCAGCGGCACCCCGATCCTCATGCTCACCGCTGCCGACCGGATCGATGACAAGGCTTCCGGGTTCGAGCTCGGCGCCGACGACTACCTCACCAAACCGTTCGAGCTGCGGGAGCTCGTCCTGCGGCTGAGGGCGCTCGACCGCAGACGCGCGTACGCCCGGCCCCCGGTCCGCGAGATCGCAGGCCTGCGGCTCGACCCCTTCCGCCGGGAGGTCTTCCGCGACGGACGCTACGTCGCGCTCACCCGCAAACAGTTCGCCGTGCTGGAAGTCCTCGTCGCCGCCGAGGGCGGGGTCGTCAGTGCCGAAGAGCTGCTGGAACGGGCCTGGGACGAGAACACGGACCCCCTCACCAACGCCGTCCGCATCACCGTCTCCGCACTGCGCAAACGGCTCGGCGAACCATGGATCATCGCCACGGTGCCCGGCGTCGGCTACCGCATCGACACCGGCCCTGACACCACCCGCACCGGCAGTACGCATGCATAGACGCCCAGGGCCCAGCGCCCGACTGAAACTCACCCTCAGCTACGCCGGATTCCTCGCCGTCGCCGGCGCTCTCCTCCTGGCGGTGGTGTGGGTGTTCCTGCTGCGCTACGTACCCGACAACCCCAAGGGCCTTCTCGGCATCGCGCCCAACCGCTACCTCCTTGTGCGCACCTTCGCCCCCGCCGCGCTCGTGGCGATGGTCTTCCTGCTCGTGTTCGGCCTCGTCGGGGGATGGATCCTCGCCGGCCGGATGCTCGCGCCGCTCACACAGGTCACCGCCGCGGCGCGGATGGCCGGGAACGGGTCGCTGTCCCACCGGATCCGCATGGAAGGCCGCCAGGACGAATTCCGTGAACTCTCCGACGTGTTCGATTCGATGCTCGAACAACTCGAGTCCCACGTCGCCGAGCAACAGCGGTTCGCCGCGAATGCCTCCCATGAACTGCGCACCCCGCTCGCCATCTCGCAGACGCTCCTCGACGTCGCCCGCAAGGACCCCACGCGGGACCGGGGCGAACTCATCGAACGCCTGCACGCTGTCAATACGCGGGCGATCGGCCTCATCGAGGCCCTCCTGCTGCTCAGCCGCGGCGACCGCGGAAACTTCACCCGCGAGAGCGTCGACCTCTCCCTCATCGCCGAGGAAGCCGCCGAAACGCTGCTCCCCCTCGCCGAACAGCGCCGGATCACGCTCGACGTCACCGGCGGGGCAGCCCCGGCCGGCGGCTCCGCGGAGCTCCTGCTGCGGATGGTGACGAACCTCCTCCAGAACGCCATCGTCCACAACCTCCCCGCCGGCGGCACCGTGACGGTCCACACCGAGGCGCACGGCGACACGAGCGTGCTGCGGGTCGAGAACACGGGCAGTCGGCTCCCGCCGGAACTGGTACCGACCCTCACCGAACCCTTCCAGCGCGGAACGGAACGCGTACGCATCGACGAGCACGCCGGCGTCGGCCTCGGCCTGGCCATCGTGCACAGCGTCGTCCGCGCCCACGACGGGACCCTCGGCCTCGCCCCCCGCCCCGCCGGCGGTCTCCTCGTCACGGTTCGGCTTCCCGGCACGCCGTAGGCATCGTCCCCGAGCGGGGCCCAGCGGAGCTTCGAGAGGCTGTTGGGTTTGGTCGAGAGCACCGGGTGACCCGGAGGGGCCGTGTCGCCGGCTTCTGGCGGCAACCTGCTGCCCGCCGGGTCGGCGATGGCCGGCGGCTGGGCGCCCGCCCGCCTGCGCGCCCGACTCATACCAGTACGCGCCCGGGGCTGGGCCATCCTGGCCATATGCGCAGCAGCACCCCTCAACGCGATTCCGCGCCTGGCCGGCGCCTCCCCTGAGGCGAGCCTGGGCTTGACCGCAGCCGCCGGGATCATCGTGGTGGCCGGATGCCTGCCGGCCTCCCTAGCCTCCCTAGCCTCCCTCGTAAGAGTCGAGGACAGCGTTGGATGACACCGAAGCCGTTTCCCTGGCTCCGGCCTGGTCCTTCATCGCATGGTCGGCGGCTGTCACCGGCACCCTCTGGCCGGCGGGCAGGATTCTTGGAACCTGGCAGATATGCGCCCGCACCGCAGCCGGCCGGCTGCCGCCGCCGAGCCCGCTCCTGCACCAGGCCAAGCCTCGTCCCCTGACACCGCCCCACTGACACCAACCGGCACATCGCAGCTGATGACGCGCTGGCTCGGCGCAGCTGGTCCCGGCACGCAAAGTGGTGCAAACAGAACTCATCGGCGCCACGTATCGAATGCGCAGACCTCCCGCTTGAGCAGCGCCGCGTCCCACCACGCCGCCAGCAGCCTCTTCCGCCGGCGCTTCCTGATCCGCTCAACTCGGTCTGCGCCACCGACGCGTCGAGGTTGACATATTCACACCGAAATCGGTCAAACTTGCAAATTCTTACCAAACCCGCCTATCCATCACGAAATGCTTATTGCTATCTTTCTACTGCATATGAGACTTGACGGCGCGTCAACCACATAAACAAGTGCATAATCATGCCCGGGTCGCCGCCGGAATCAGTGATTCCGCAACACGGTGAACCACATTCCCCGTAGATGCACTGACCTCACCTGCTCGGCGGAATCGCCGCTGGATCGACCCTCAAGGCGCGCAGATGTCCCTCCTCCGCAGCATCCGTCTCGCGGCCCTGCTCGCCGTGCTCTCCGCTGGTACCGGCTCGGTGATAGCCGTGGCCTACGGCCACGGGACGGGGCAGCCGTCCAGCGCGCGCGAGACGGTCGCCCGCGCGAGCGTGACCGAGGGCTCCGTGCTCCATGTCGTCGCACACCCGGACGACGACCTCTTCTTCATGAACCCGGACCTGAGCCGCTCCATACAGGCGGGTACCAAGGTGACGACCGCCTACCTCACCTCCGGCGAGTCCGACGGCCGGAACGAGGCTCACGGCCAGCACGTGGAGGATCCCGTGCAGCCCGCTGATCGCGCCGCGTACGCGGAGGCCCGGCAGAACGGCATCCGGGGCGCCTATGCGCAGATGGCCACCGGTGACCGCACGAGTCCTTGGGAGCGGAAGTCCGTACCCACGGCCGGCGGCGGGTTCGCGGAGGTGGACGTCCTCGTCGCCAAGCCGCAGATCAACCTGGTATGGCTGCAGCTGCGCGAGGCGCGCAGCATCGACGGCGAGAACCCGGACAGTCTGCGGGGCCTGTGGGACGGGAAGATAGCCGCCCTGGGGGCTCAACTGGCCTCGGAGACGCCGGTCAAGCAGTCGTTTTCGTACACCAAGGACCAGGTCGTACGCACCGTCGCGGACGTGCTCGAGCAGTACAAGCCGACCACGATACGGCTGCAGGACCCGACGCCCGGCGTGTGGGAAGAGAGTGGCCTATTCATCGACCACCAGGACCACATGTACGGTGCCCGCTTCATACAAGCAGCCGCCGAGCGCTACGCGAAGTCGACAGACCGGCCGCATTTCTCGGTCCAGAATTACAGCGGCTACCACAACACCTCCCTCCCCTCGACGCTCGACCCGCACACGGCCGAGGAGAAGCTCCGCTACCTCAAGACCTACGCCTGGCTCGACCACCAGGAGTGGTGCGGTAGCCCCGCAGGCTGCGGCGACCGCAAGACAGCCGCCCGGCCGGCCGGTTACGGCTGGAGCGAGAGCATCCGCTACAGCCGCGGTGATGGCACTTCGTGGATGGCCGAAGGCACCTCAGGCCGGCTGTGGGCCTTCGCGGTCCTGGACGGGCGGATGGCGTACTGGTCCCGCAGCGACCCCCGGGCGGATTGGGAGGGGCCCGAGCTCCTCCCCGGCACTGGCATGGACCAGGGCGCGACGGCGGTCCGGCTGCCCGACGGCAGGATCGCGGTCTTCGGCACGCGCACCACGTTGGGAGCCGAGCCGCAGGACTACAGTCGCGGCATCGTGTACACCACCCAGGCCTCGCCCAACGGCGCGTTCGGCCCGTGGCAGGCACTCGGCACCCCGGAGACGACGGACGCCGCGGGTACCTCGGCGATCAGCGGGCCTTCGGTCGCGGTGGACCGGACGGGCCGAATAACGGTGTACGTGCGCGATTCGAAACGCACGCTGCGCGCACGCGCGCAGTCAGCGCCGAACGGCTCGTTCGGCGCATGGCAGGCATTGGGCGGCGCCGATCTTCAGGGCGAGCCCGCGACTGCGACCGATGCGGCGGGCAGGCGCCACGTGTACGTGGCCACAGGCGAGACCGTGCTGGCCTGGATCCAGCAGACCCCGGACTCTCCGCTCGAAGGCCCCTTGCCCACCGAGCTGCCACCGACCACGGTCCCGTTGTCGGTGTCCCCTGACGGCGAAGGGGTCCGACTGTTCTTCCGCAGTCCCGGCTCGGGCGTCGTCCGTACGACCCTGGCCACTGCGGGCAGGCCGGGACCGGACCTTTCCCCGGTCATCGAAGCCGGCGGCAGGGCCGGCTACGGCTCAGTGAGTGTCGCGGGCCCCCTGCTCGCAGGTCGCGGGAGTGCGGGCACGATCAGCACGGCCGGTACGGGCGGTTCGCCGGTCTGGAATGAGTCCCGGATGCTTTACACGGGCGCTCCGGCTGGCTTGGTGGAGGCGGCCGGTCCGGCCTCGATGGCGGTCCTCGGCCTGGACGCCGATTTGCACATCACCACGAGGCCGTCGGTCACCTCGCAGCCTGACGCCCCCCGCCCACGTTCCATCTGGCACCGCGCGGTCCGCCACTGACACCGGTCGTGCCGGCGCCCCGTGTCTCCCCGGTACTGGTTTGTCCATGAGAACGGACGGCACTTGTGCAGCAGTTTGGGAGGCAGCCGGCGCCCTCGAGCGAATCGAAATGTGCACGGGTCTCGACAGCACCGGTGCCGAGAGAACGCGGGAGGTCGTGGACACTCCACGGCGGGGGGAGCCGGCCCGCCGGGCTTGGCAGGGGAGCCGTAGGGTGCTGCCTCGTGCACCAACTTGAGATTTCCGACCTGATCACGGCGGTGGAGCCACGCAGCGGCCACCGGCTCCCGGTCCGGCGCGCCGAGGTGATCCAGCAGCTCCTCGAGAGCGGAAACAAGCGCGCGGCCCGGATCGTTGCCGAGCTGCCCACGGACCAGGACGGCGTACTCGACCCGCACGCCGTGGACCGCCTGCTCATCAGCGTGCACACCGAGCTCCAGCGCCTGAGCGAGGAGCTACGGATCGGCGAACGCCTGGTCCACCTACTCGGCCCGCTCTTCACCGCGATTCGGTCGACTACCGGGCAGCCCGGGCCGTACCGCCTGGTCGACGTCGGTTGCGGCCTGGGCTACCTGGTCCGCTGGCTGGCGGCTACCAACGCCCTCGGCGCGGACGTCGAGCTGGTCGGGGTCGACCTCGACGCCACGCTGGTCTGCGAAGCGGACCGGCTCGCCCGGGCAGAGGGGCTCGAATGCCGCTTCGTCCATGGAAACGCCTTCGACCTGCCGGAAGCCGCGACCGTCTACGTCTCCACCGGCGTCCTGCACCATTTCCGTGGTCCCGCTCTGGCCGAGTTCTTCCAGGCCCAGGCCGCCTCGCCGGCGCATGCCTTCTGCCACTTCGACATCGCCGCAACCAGTCTCGCGCCCGTTGGCGCCTGGATCTTCCATCGTGCCCGGATGCGCAGCCCACTCGGCCGCCACGACGGCGTCGTCTCCGCACTGCGCGCGCACAGCGACGAGACACTGCTGCGCGCCGCTGCGGTACCCGGCATCCGTGCACTGCTGTACGAGCCGCGTGGCGCGGTCAACCCGTTCTGCACCACGTTGCGCCCGGTCATCGGGGTACGCCCGCAACTGGAGGCGCCGCTTCGCCGAGCTCTCGGGCGGGACGCACGCCGCATGGTCGGCCCGGAGCAGCTTGCCGGGACCACCCGATGACGACCGCCATACCGCTCGTACTCCTCGCTCTGGTCGACGCCGCGTTCAGCGGCTTCCGCGCCTATGCCGGCAGCGACGCCCGCATCCGTAAACAACGGGCCACCGCCCGAGCCGCCCTGCGCGGGCTGGCCGTCGGGGCCGTCCTGCTGCTCGCCCCCACACTGACCGCCGCCCTCCTGCTGCTGACCACACGCGACCAGGCACGGACCTACAACACTCTGGCTGCCGGCGGCCTCGGCTACCTGCTCCCGCTCACCGTCTACGCCGCCGCGGTACTGCTTTTGCTCGCCGCCTACCTCGCCCTGCCGTTTCGCGCCAGTACCCTCGCGGTCGTCATCGGCCTCGGCCCGCTGACGCTGCTGCGCCCGCTCGCCATTGCCGCCGCCTGCCTCGGCGCGGTCCTCAACGGCGGCGGTGGGTCCGCCCTGCTGGTCGGCACGATCGCAGGCGCCGCCGTACTGTGCGTCGAACCTGCGGTGCACCGGCGCTGGTACCACCACGTGCAGTAGAGGACCCGGGCGACGTCGTGCGTTGCCACCGAGCCTCACGGCGGTGGCTGAGCCGGTGCTGCCCCCTCTCGTGAGTATGGAACGCGACACAGTTCAGGTGTTCGTGAACAGAGCCACCGGTGCCAGCGGTCACTCACCTCAGCGCCCTTCGGCGGGTGCGTAGCGCGCTTCCGCCTGCCACGAGCAGCACGATGACGGCGGCAGCGGCGCTGACTGCCAGGCCGAGCCGCAGGCCCGGTGGGCGGAAGGTGCACCGGAGCGTGGTGGCGCCGTCGCCCAGGTTGACGGCGATCAGGCCACCGAGTGTGCGTGGTGTGGTGGCCCGGGCCCCGTCGACCGCGCACTGCCAGCCGGAGGTGGCGGGTACGGAGACGACTGCGGTTCCCCTTGTTCCGGAGGCGAAAGTGGCTTCGATGGAATGACCGCCGGCGCGGAGCTGCTGCGGTCCGGTGGACTGCAGGTGGCGGACGGCGTGGTCGAGTGAGGTCTGGTTCAGGCAGCCGAGCGGGCTTGGGGGAAGGTATTGCCTGCGCCCCGAGACGACCGTCACGGTGATCGTTCCGTTCGCCGGTACCGTCCCCAGAGCGGTCAGACCGTTGCCCGTCATGCTGTGGCGGCCGAAGCTCTTGACCGTTCGGCCTTGTGCCTCGACCCGGCCGAAGAACCAGGGTGCGTACCAGTACGCCACAGTGCCTGGTCTGCAGCGCGCGGTGAATGTCCGGCCGAAGCTGCCGTCCGGGCCCGCGGCCAGGGCCCAGCCGCGGCCGGGGACGGGTTTGGGGGGAGAACCGTTTGAGGGACGGAGCCGGGGTATCTCGTATACGCGTGCGCCGAGCACTCGTTCCTGGCGGGCGAAGACGGTGGCGTCGGTGCCGGCGCGGTCGAGGACCGTACCGGGAGGTCGGACAGTGACGATCGGTGGTGCCGGCACCGTTCGCTGCGTGAGGCCGAGGGGGCCCGTGCCCCGGTCGAGATAGCGGCTGACTCCCATGATCGCCCGACTGACCGGGTCGGTGAAGCTCAGCGTGTGCCGGCCTTGGATGAACCAGCCCGCACCGAGCCGGTGCAATGCTCCGGCGGTGCGGGCGGGCACGTAGCTGCTGTAGTAGGAACCTCCTTGTCCGGCAAGCAGCATGGGGTCGTTGTTGGCGTACTCATGGGGCCCGGGGTCCGTGCGGGTGACCGGCCAGCCATCGGCCGACTTGAGGAATTTGTACGTAGCCAGGGATTCGCTGTCGTATGTGCGCTTGGGCCTCCACCAGTCGTAGGCGTCTCGGAGGACCGTGGTGTTGAAGACGGTGTAGGCGGAGGTGAGAAAGACCGTTCCGGCCAGGGCCACAGTCAGCACTGCGCGCGATCCGCGACGCCCCCGGTACCGGTCCAGCGTCAGCAACAGTGCCAAGGGGACGAGGCCGGCGGCAGCCAGCAACCACGGCCCGCGGCTCATGTGGGGGCTGTCCCGGACGAACACGACCAGGAGGAGTACGACGCCCGCTCCGCACAGCAGTTCCCTGGGGCGGGGCTCACGGGCGAGCGCCAGCCAGGCAACGGATACCAGGACGGCGGTCAGCGCGATGGAAGCGCGGTAGGGGCTCCCGTTCGGCATCGCCCCGCCGTGCCAGAGCAAGATCGTGGGCAGCCAGATGAACGAACCTGCCATCACAGCGAGGAGGAAGAGCCAGCAGAAACGTTCCCTGAGTGGCACCCGGCGGATGAAGGGCAAAGTGGCGATGAGCAGCAGGGGCAGCATGCCCACGGAGACGCGCGGTCCCTCGGACAGCCCTCCGGGCAACAGCTGCGCCAGGTACTCGGCGACGGTGGGTGGTCCTTCGTAGCCCCTCACCGGCGCCGGCTGCGATGCCCGGCTCGCCTTGAGGCTGACCGTGAGCACGGGCGCGGCGAGAAGGACGCCGGACAAGGTCATGGAAGCAGCGCGCAGCAAGGTGTTCAGCCGCTCCCGGCCTGCCCGCACGTCAAGGAACAGCCGCACGAGCAGCACCACGGCCATGCCCAGGGTGGCCATGGCCGCGGTATAGAAATTCCCTGCCCAGGAGAGGGTGACGAGCAGGGTGCCGGCAACCCAGCGCCGCCGATGCAGGCACCAGTCGTAGGCGATCCCGAGGAGTGGTAGCGCCACCAGACCCCACATCCACATGGGGTCTGCGAAGCCGTCGGAGATTGTCCAGGCGCTCAGGCCGAAACAGACGGAGAGAAGGGCTCGCAGCCACGGGGAGCCTGGGTGCAGTCGGCCCAGGAAGACGGTCATCAGGCCTGAGGCAAGGCCGATGCTGAACAGGGTGACGAGGAACACCGGAAGTTCCACGAGGTGGCGCGGGAAGCCCCCGACGAGCCAGGAGAACGGGTTCATCAGGTAGGTGAAGAAGTCACCCAGGAACGGCGTGCCGTATCCACTCGACCAGTTGAAGTACAGATCGCCGGTCGTGTTGCCGTGCATCAGATCCCACAGGTGGGCGTGGAATGGTACGAACTGGTTGCCGAGATCGTTGACCGCGCGCGACCGCCCGCCGAAAGGATAGGTGCCGTGCACGGCCATCGCGAGACAGTAGGCACCCATGGAGAGGAAGGCTGCGAACCAGGCGGCCATGGCCTGAGCGGTGACGGGGCGGAATATGGAAAGCGCCTTTGGGGAGGGGGACGTCATCTCGTCGGCACCTCGCGGCTAAGGCCACCGCCGGGCGTAATCGCTGTACGGCAGCAAACTTGGCGTTCTGCTTGCGCCTTCAGTCGCCTTCCCACGTGGCGATTCAGAATTGCGATTCATCACGAGGGCAGCCGATCGAATTTCACCTAGGCAGCCGTCAGGAACTGAAGCGGCGCAGCGACCTTCCAATGTTGCATCGAAGTCATTCAAAGTGGCTTTGAGCTTCGGATGTCCCCATTCTGGTGACGGATCTTTCCTCCAGCCCGATACGGCCACGACCACGGCGACGACAGCGACGACAGCGAGAAATCCGGCTATTCGCATGGGGATGTCCTTTCGTGAGCACATCACGGAAGGGTCCGCCCCCGCGGACCTCTCAGGGCATGCGGAACGAGACTAAACCGGGCCGTTCACCACCGCCACGCAGGAGCCACTGTTCGTGTCACACCGTTACCACAAGAGGGAATGGCGACACCGTCCGACCGCACCAGCACTTTTAAATCCCAGCAGGAACCCTCGGGAGCCCCCTCTCAAAGGATCTTGGATGGAAGCTGTCGGTGGCCTGCAGCGCGGCGATGGTGCTGGTCAGTACCGCGAGCTCTGCGTCGATCAGTTCACCGGTCAGGCCATCGGCACCCAGATGGGGGTTGTCGGCCGGGAGCTCCTTCGGCGTCACGGGCAGCGAACCGCCCGCGCCTTCGTGTCCGATCCGGGTCGCCGGGGCGCCGCCCTGGGGGTTCGCCTGGCCCTGGTCCGCTCTGCGTGCTTCCTGTGCGTGGGCCCGCGGTGAGGTCATGGCTCACGATCGTCCGATCCCGTCCGGCAGGGGGACCGACCGCGCCTCGGGGCCCGGTCCGAACGCTCTCACGCGGAAGCCACGACCTCACCCGCCATGACCTGGGGAGGGTTTGGGAGCAGTGACGCAAGGTTCTCCCGCACGAACTCTGCCGCCCTCGACACCGATTCCTCGGCACCGGCCCGGTCCTGGAAGACGCTGGTCGAGACCATCACTCCGTCCCCGGCATCGACCCAGTAGTAGGCCACGAAGCCGGAGACCTCCCGCATGAGCGGCACGAACCTCTCCTTCACCAGGCGTCCTGCCTCACTCGGATCGCTCACCCCTTCGTACCGCCGGACTGCTGCGTACATCGTCGAGCTCCTCACTGAGGTTGCGCTTCATCACCTGATGAATCCTCGTACCCCTGGGACAGCGGCCTGGCTCGTGAGAGGTCCGGCAATCACCTGAAGGGGCGGCCCCAGGTGATCCGAAGGGCGGCTTCCGCCATCCTCGCCACCCACGCCGAACGCGTCGGCCGAGCTACGGGAGTGGAAGTACCCGCCTCACGGGCGCAACTGCCCACGGTGACGACCGTGCGACGAATGCGCGTCCCTCGCCCGTGCCCACCGGCACGCGGCCGCCACCGGGGCCGGCGGGGCCGCCCGCCCGGCTTTGCCCCCGAGGCCTACAAGTGCCCGGGCAGGGCAGATGCGGCCAGAAGGGCCCGCGGCGTGAGCACGAACCGGGCGGACACCCAACCGAAACCGACCTCCGCGCTCGCGTCACTGGTGATCAGGCGGTCATTGCAGTCGCGGTGGAGAGGAGTTCGGGGAAGGAGCCGGTGAAGTCCGGGAGTAGTCGGAGTGCCGTCGTCCAGGCCTGCGGGTCGGTGCCCAGCTGCTCGCGGACCAGTCTCCGGGCCTCGCGATACAGCGGATGCCAGGAAGGGCCCTCGCCCTCCTCTTCGGAGCGGCGGGAGTGTGTGTCGACGAGGAACGAGACGACCTCGGGGCCGGGCGGCATCGCCGCAGGACGTCGACGGCCGGCAGGCGGCCGTCGTTGAGTGCCGGGAGCAGCCATTCCATGCCGTCGGCGTTGCGGTGCAGGGGCTTGGCGCCCAGCGCTTCCAGGAGCAGCGGTCGTGGACAGTCGGCTTGCAGGGCGAGGGTGCAGAGCAGGTCCGCCGACAGCGGCTCGGCGGTGTGGGCCTGCAGGAGCTGTGGCCAGGGCAGGGTGGTTCCCTCGTCCGCGAGGTGGCGAACCCGTTCGGCGACCGAGTTGGCGGCTGTCCTGCGGAGCAGGGAGACGAGCCGTCCGGGGTCCTCCTCGGCGGTCAGCCGGGCCCGCAGCAGGGCGAGTCCGTCGGCGGCGGCCAGAGCCTGCCGCACGGTCTTGTGCGTGACCGCGGGCAGCGGGTGCTTGGCGCCGCTGGAGCGGCCGGGGAACTGCTGCTCCTCCATGAGGGCCTGGACCGCCTCCGGGCCGTGCCGCTCCCACAGCCGGATCAGCACCGCAGGCGGCCGGCTTCCGTATGGGTCTTGATCTTGCCGAGTACGACCCGCAGTACGCGGGGGTCGCCGGACAGCAGGCCGGCCGTCACCCAGTTCCGGTGGTGACGGAGGTCGATCCAGGAGATTTCGTCCAGGAGCTCGTCGGTGACCGGCACGTCGCCGCCCCGCCGCCCCGCCGCCCCCGGCCCGCGAGGATCCGGGCGCGCTCCTTCCAGGCGATGGCGCCGTAGACGTAGAGCTTCTCGTTGATCTCGGGGTCGTCGAGATCCAGGAGTTCCTCGACGGTCTCGGGGGGCAGGTCCCAGCGGGAGGCGTTGCCGAGCTGGGCGGACCGGCCGTGGACGGCGACGATGCGTTCGCGCAGCCGTGGCGAGGGAGCCGGAGTACCGAAGACGAGCACTCCTCACCCGCCAACCAAAACTCTCGGTCGAACTCGCCCGCCCTGATCCGCGCCGCGACCTCCTCGGCGGCCCCGTAGGCGTCCTCGCAGACCGCGGGGTCGTGCAGCCAGGGGGCAACCAGCGCGAGGGACTTCGCGCGGGTCCTCGGCCGCGGTCGCGGCCATGTACATCGCGGCGGCGCAGATGCCGAGAGCACCGATCCGGTCCGGTCCACACTGCTGTGGCCGGCCAGGAAGGTCACCGCGTGACGGATGTCCTCGATCTTCCGCTGCGGTGACTCGCAGTCCCGGGGCTCTCCTCCGACTCACCGACGCCGGTGAAGTCGAAGGAGAGCGCTGCGTAGCCGCGCCGGGCGAGCCGTTCGGCGTACCGGTCGGCCATCAGTTCCTTCACGCTGGTCCAGGTGCCGGCGACGACCACGCCGGCGGCCGGCGGTTCGGTGTCGGGCAGGTAGAGATGTCCGACGAGCTTCGCTCCGCCCGCCTCGAAGGTGACGTCCTGGCGATGAGTCATCGTGGGCTCATTTCGTCGGCAAACCGTTTGCTGTCACGCCAGTTGGCGATCATGCCGGGTCGACCGGGCTGGCAGGACAAGCGATTTATCACCAGGTGGACACCGGCGGCAGCCAGAGGTGTTGCGTTCCGGGACCGTCGATGTGATGCGCATCACTCTCCAGTTGCCTCGGGTTGGGCATGCACGATCGTGACCGGAATGGACTCTCGTTTCCTTGGTATCGCTGATCTGCTCGAAGCCCCGTCCGTGGCGGTCGTGGTCGACGTCATGCGCGCTTTCACCGTGGCTGCCTGGGCCTTTGCCCAGGGAGCGGAAAAGATCGTTCTTGCCGAGTCGCTGGACGAAGCCCTGGCGCTCAAGGCTCGCCACCCGGATTGGGTGGCGCTCAAGGACGGTCCGCCCGCGCCCGGCTTCGACACCGTCAACTCGCCGGGCCTGCTGCGCTCCATCGACCTTGGCGGCCGGACCGTTGTGCAGAAGACCACGGCAGGGACGGTCGGCGCCCTTGCGGTCAAGGAGGCGCCGCTGGTGCTGTGCGCCAGCTTCGTGGTGGCGGAGGCAACGGCTCGGCTCTTGCGGACGCGCAAGGGTGACCGTGTCACGTTCGTGGTCACCGGCGAGGACGGGCAGGCCGATGAAGATCTGGCGTGTGCTCAATACATCGCCCGGAGGGTCACCGAGGCTGGGCCGGATGCTGCCGAGTTCCTCCGCCGCGCTGCCGAGTCGCGCGCCGCCACCGAACTGGCGGAGGGGGTGCGTCAAGGAGTCCATCCTGATGACGTTGCGCTCTGTCTTGAGGTCGACCGGTTTCCCTTCGCCATGGTGGCGACCTTGGAAGGCTCGCTCATGGTCCTGCGTCCACGCGCGATGCCTTCCCTGACTGACGAGGCCCCTGCCTGAGTGAGGTTTCGTTCCTTGACCAGCGGAAACTCGCATGTCAGTCATCACGCTTAAGATCCCGGAACGGAAATCGAGCTGTCCGAGGCACTGGACGAACTGATCGGGCTGCAGGAAGAAAACGACGAAGCACAGGCCGAGTTGAAGCGCCTTCAGGAGGAATTCGGCATCTCGACTCTCCAGTGGACCGACGAACAGCACGTGGCCTGGCGGGACGCGTGGGAAGCCGGGCGTGTGCCCTTCGAGGAGATGGACATGGCCCTGACCTACCACGCGGAGACCCTCGGTCTGGAACGCAGCGAGCTGGAAGCCATGGTCCACAAGGCGACGGGCCACGTCCCGCTGCCGGACGGACAGCAGGACACCTGAGCAGGCCGTAGCTGGTCAAGGGTGGTCCTGCGATGCCGTAGGGTGGGGTTTACCGACGCGGGGTGGAGCAGCTCGGTAGCTCGCTGGGCTCATAACCCAGAGGTCGCAGGTTCAAATCCTGTCCCCGCTACTTCCCGGAAGGGCCCGGATCCTCAGCGATCCGGGCCCTTCTGCCGTACCCCGGTGTTTCAGGCGAGGCGGCGCGGCGAACCGCACAGGTCGACAGGCGGCTCGTCCAGGTCGACCGACGGGGCGGCCGGTGCCGTCCATGCGGGTGAAAGGGGGCGCCACGGCGGGTGATCGGTTCCTCTGCACACGCCGCACATGATGTTGTGATCATCCTCATCGATGCCGGGGCGGATCGACTCCCACCCCGGTCCGCGTTGACCGCCGCGCCAAACCGCCCTTCGCCCGTACGGGGAAACGTGATGCGACGCCAGACACGAACTGCCTGGGCTGCGGCCGTCCTTTCCGCGCTGGCAATCGGTGGTGTGCTGGCCTCGCCGCCGACCGCGGCGGCCGGCGGCCTGTCGCCCGATGCGGCTGACAGCACCGCTGCGCCTCGCAGGATGGGCGACACCACGACGCCGGACTCGGCACCGCCCCTGCGCTTCGTCAGCTACAACATCTGCGGCAACATGTGCCGCTCGCCTGCATACGACGAACAGCGGCGTACCGACACGGTCGCTGCCCAGGCCGACGTCGCGGACTGGAACGCCGACCAGATCTTCCTCCAGGAGGTTTGCCGGCCGCAGTACGACGCTGTGCTCGCCAAGCTGCGGGGGCGCGGCTACCACGGTTTGTTCGGCAGAACGGTACTGGGCCGACCGGGCATCTGCGGAAACGCCGACTACGGAAATGCCGTCTTCGCCAAGGGTGAGGTCCTGGACGCCCTGGACCTGGACCTGACGGTCGGCCAGGAGAAGGAGCCCATCCGGGTGCCCTGCCTGAAGACGACCGTCCAGCACCGCATCAGCTGGGCCTGCTCCGTCCACCTGTACTGGGACAACGGGACACTGGCCGTCCCCGAGGCGGACAAGCTCGCCGCACGGGCCCGGCTCTGGGAGGACGAGGGCATTCCGGTGGTCCTGGGCGGTGACTTCAACCACTCGCCCCGCAGCTCCACCCTGACCCGGTTCTACGACCGGAACATCGGTGACGGTGCGATCGGCCGCTTCGCCGAAGCCGACGAGACCGATCCGGACTTCTTCGACCCGGCGGCCTGCACCCCGGGAGTGACCCCCTCATGCCGTTCAGGGGAGCCCACGGTGCCGGTGCTGAACAAGAAGCTGGACTACGTCTTCTTCAGTTCCCGGTACTTCAAGACCCCGGCGGCCGACGTACGGCCCCTGGACGCCCGCGTCTCCGACCACCGGATACTGCGAGCCGCAGCAGCCTGGTCCGACTGCGGAGCGTTCGACCCGCGCCGGGCAGCCTACTTCCGGCGCGAGGCCTCCGGGGCGCTGTTCCGCAGGACCGGCAAGGGTGACTCGACCTTCTCGGGCGCCTGCAAGGCGGGTGCCGGCTGGCAACCCATGCGGCACGTGGTGCGACTGCCCGGTACCGACGCCCTCGTCGCCGTAGACACCGCCGGCGTGCTGTGGCGCTTCGCGCCCGACACCACCGGCAGCTACTCGCAGGCCACCCGCACTCGAATCACCACCGGCTGGAGGACATACGACACGGTGATCGCAGTCGGCTCCGCCACCGGCGACGGCCGGCACGACCTGATCACCCGCGACGTCGAGGGCGCCCTGTGGCTGCACAGCGGAAGGGCGGACACCACCTACGCCGCGCCGGTGCGCATCGGAGCCGGCTGGGAGACGTACACCATCCTCGTGTCACCGGGCGACCTCTCCGGCGACGGCCGGACGGACCTGCTCGCCCGTGACCGAGCGGGGCAGCTGTGGCTGTACCGGGGCGAGGGAGCCGGCTCCTTCGCCCCGCGCGTACGCATCGGCACCGGCTGGAACATCTACAACACGCTGCTTTCACCGGGAGACGTGAACGGAGACGGCGCCGCCGACATGCTCGCCCGCGACGGCGCCGGGGTGCTGTGGCTGTACCAGGCCAACGGGTCCGGCTCGTACCGGCCCCGTACCCGGGTCGGCGGCGGCCATCCCGCCGGCGAGCTGCTGTTCTGACAGGGGCCGCCCGTCCGCCCCGGCAGCAGGGCGGCCGCGCCGGCCGGATCGCCCTGTGGATGATGTACGGATGATGCACACGTCTCGGCGCGCTCTGCTGTCGGCGATCGCCGCCTCCGCCACCGTTCCGCTCTCCGCACTCGCCGCAGCACCCGTCGCCCGGGCCGCCGAGGGTGCCGCCGCGACCTCGCTCCCCACCGGGCTCGCCGGACCCGCGTCGTCCGTGACCGTGGCGCCCCTGGACGCCTCCTGGTTCACGCATGTCACGCTGGAGTCCAAGCTCACGGCCACCGTCCTGCCAGGGGCCCCGGCGCGTACCGAGATCACCTCCGCAGGCCGCCGGGTCGCTCTGCTGACCCACGGCGCCCGCACCGTCGTCGTGCCGGGCCCGCGGCGCACGTTCACGGAGAACAAGCAGCCGTTCACCGAGGACTTCGACCGCACCCTGCCCAACCCCGCCCTGGACCCGACGGAGCGTCCGTACTGGGGCAATTCGCCGGGCGGCGGCACTTGGGACACCGACGGCCCCGCCAACAGCGACTTCTCGGTGACACCCGGCCGCGGTCTCATCGCCCTCACCACCGACGGTGCGAGCCGCTACGCCACTCTGAAGGACGACGGCATCACCGACGTCGATGTCGAGGCGGTCGCGAGCTTCGACAAGGTGCCGACGGGAGACGCCTGTTCGTACGCCCTGGTCTTCGGATACGCCTCGCCGGACAGCCACCACCGGGCCCGGCTCTCCTTCCTCACCACGGGGGCCGTCGAGCTGCGGGTCGAGAAGGTGAGCGGCGGTACCGCCACCCCGCTCGCGACGCCCCTCACCCTCGCCACGGGCGTGCCCGCCGGAACGGCGTGGGGCATCCGGGTCCTTCGGGAAGGGTCCCGCATACGGGTCAAGGCGTGGCGCGCGTCAGCGGGACAGCCCGGCCCGTGGCACGTCGACGTCACCGACAGCACTGTCGCCAAGGGCCGGGTCGGCCTGCGCGCACTCGCCAACCAGGGCTGCACGAACCTGCCCGTCACGCTGCGTACGACCGCCTTCCGGGTCGTCGACGCCGTATGGGCGGCCCCGCCGAGCGTCACCCACGGCGACTGGGTGCGGGTGCTGCCGGAGCCGTTCGACGGCACGTGGACCCCGGCCCTGGAGCAGACCGTACGCGGCTGGATCGGCTCCCTCGCGCCGGACGTTCTCGCGTACGCGGCCATGTTCCTGCCGGGCGCGCCCACGGTGATCAGCGGTGCCGGGCCGGCCGCCGGCAAGAAGGTCCTCGGCAAGGCGACGTACAGCCCCGCCGACCTCCACGGCGAGCGCACGGTCGGCGCCGACTTCCACGAGTTCATGGGTGTCGAATGGACCTTCCCGAACGGCAAGGTCAAGGCAGCGGACGCGGCCTTCGTGGGCTCGCTCGACTGCTCCGGCTACACCCGCATGGTGTACGGGTACCACATGGGCGTTCCGGTGGCCGACATGTACGACGCCTCGCCGGCCCGGCTGCCGCGTACGTCCGAGCAGATGGCCGACCGCTCCCCCGGCGTCCGCCTCGCACGCACCACCGGCTCCACCGGGGGTGTCATCGCCCTGCTTCAGCCCGGTGATCTGCTGTTCTGGGATGCCGACGAGGACGGGCAGGTGGACCACGTGGGCATCTACCTGGGCGCCGACGCGCTGGGCAAGGCCCGCTTCGTCTCCAGTCGCAAGACCGTCAACGGCCCCACGATGGCCGATGTCGCCGGAGCCTCGCTCCTCAACGGGGGCGGCACCTACGACACGACACTGCACACCGTGCACCGCCTCTGACCGCCGATCGCCCCTCCACGCCATCAGCGTGCGACCGGTCCCGGGCCGCGCCGGACCGGCCGTCGGTCGTCGTCGCGGCGGCCGACATCACCTTCCGCGCCGCTTCCGGCGCGTACCTGAAGACGCTGCTGCCGGCCGAGGACTTGCTCGTCGCCAACGCCCGGTTCGAGTCCACGCTGATCGCGCCGGACGACGCGCGCGGCTGCACACCCAATGACCTGATCGAGTCCGAGATCGATCAGGCGGCCGGCTGCAGCCGGACGCAGCATCGTCCGGGGCTGGGTGCCAGGCATGCTTCGAGCCCTGCGGCGTCCAGGCCGCTGAGGACACCGCGAAGCAGGTGGAGGTTCATGCCGCACACCGTCTCGGTGTGGTCTTGCGCCAGTGCGTGGAAAGGGCAGTTGGCCAGGACGATGGCGTCGTCCTCGTGGCGTGGTTCGAAGCCGTACTGCTCCAGAAGGTCGAAGACGTCGGTCTTGTTCTGCTCGCCCAATTGCGTACCGAGTTCCTCGGCTTTGCGGTGCAGCACCTTCCGTACCGGCTCGCCGGTCGCGTCGGATTCCTCCACGGCTTGGGCGAGCAGCCGTCCGGCCAGTTCGTAGCGGCGGTCCGGCAGGTTGACGGCAACCTGTTTCGCCGAGCGGCGGTAGAGCTTGGCCGGCCTTCCCGCGCCCGGTCCGGAGCGTCCGCTGCGGCGCTCGTAGACGACGTCCAGCAGCGATTCGTCGGCCAGCCGGTCCAGGTGGAACGCGACGGTCTTCCGGGCAAGCCCGAGGGCCGCGGCCGCCTCGTCACGGCTGACGGGGCTCGCCTGGCGCACCACGTGGTCGTACAGCCTCCTGCGGGTCGGCTCGTCCAGAGCGGCGATGGACGAGATGGCGGAGACGCCGGAGACGTCGGGGCCGCGTACTTCCTTCGGAGTGTCCACGACACCAGTGTAAAACCCACGGCTATTGACTATAGAACGGATCGGAGCTTCTATTACTAATGAAGCTTGCCGATAGAAGGAGGGATCATGTCCTCCGGAACCACAAGCACCACCCCCGCCGCCCCGCGGCGGGCGGTGCTCACCGACCCCGGCTACCAGGCGTTCGTGCTCCTGCGTACCGGCTTCACGGTGGCGCCGATCCTGTTCGGGCTGGACAAGTTCGCGAACCTGCTCGTGGACTGGCCCACCTACCTCGCACCGTGGATCGACGACCTCGTTCCCGGAAGCGCCCAGGCGACCATGTACGCGGTGGGTGTGATCGAGATCGTGGCCGGCCTTGCCGTGGCGCTGGCTCCGCGCTTCGGGGGCTGGCTGGTGGCCGGCTGGCTGGCCGGCATCATCGTCAACCTGCTGACCATCCCGGGCCACTACGACGTCGCCCTGCGTGACTTCGGGCTGCTCATCGGCGCCGTCGCGCTCGCACGGCTCGCCCAGCACTACCACACCGATCAGCAGCGGCCGTGAACAGGCGCGGAGCGCACTGAATCCCTCCGGCGGGTGGAGCCGCATGGCACCACCCGCCGGTCCCAGGCTCTTCCCGGATCGACTGGAACCGTGATCATTCGCGTGCAGAGCGATTGGACGACTGAGCGACTGAGCGACTGAGCGACTGAGCGACTGACCGTGCCCGATGAGATGGTGAAGCCATGGGAGCTTCTCCCAGAACCGTCGGCACGCATCGGCGACCCGTCAGGGTACCGGGCCGACGCCCGGGCGGCGGATCGTCGAGGGAGCGATCGAGCGTCCGGCCGTGCGCGGGCGGCGCTCCCGGATCGTGCAGCATCGGGTTCGAGGAGCAGCATGGAAGAGAGCCCTCGACCGGCGCGCGCTCCGAGCGGGCTCCGCTGAGGAGGAAGCCTTTCAGGATGGGTGCCCACGAGCCGCTTCGCGAGGGGGACCGGGACCGCCGGTCGGCGCCGTCGCCGCCGGGAGGCCTGCTCGATCTGCTCAGCGTGGCCGCGGTCGTGCTGGACACCCGCGGGCGGATCGTGTTCTGGAGCCCGCAGGCGGACGAGGTGTTCGGCTACACGGCCGAGGAGGCTCTGGGCCGGTACGCGGCCCACCTGCTGGTCCGCGAGGAGCACCAGGAGCTGGTGGTCAAGCTGTTCGCCGAGGTGATGAGTACCGGGGCGAGCTGGGCCGGCGCGTTCCCCATCCGGCACAAGGACGGCAGCACGCGCCTGGTGGAGTTCCGCAACATGCGGCTGCTGGACGACCTCGGCGACGTCTACGCCCTGGGCATCGCCGCCGACCAGAGCACGCTGGCGCGGGTGGAGACGGACCTGGCCCTGTCCCAGCGCCTGGTCTCACAGGCTCCGATCGGTATCGCCCTGCTGGACACCAGCCTGCGCTACCTGCTGGTCAACCCCGCCCTGGAACGCATCAACGGCATCCCGGCCGCCGACCACATCGGCAAGCACCCCCACGACATCCTGCCGTTCCTCGACGTCGACACCATCGAGTCCGCACTGCGCCAGGTGCTGCTCACCGGTACCCCGCTGCTCGACCAGTACACCGTCGGCCGCACCCTCGCGGATCTGGACCACGACCACGCCTGGTCGGTGTCGTACTACCGGATCGACGGCCCCAGCGGCCGGGTGATCGGGGTCGCGAACTCCGTGGTCGACGTCAGCGAACGCCATCGGGCCACCACCGAAGCGGACCGGGCCCGGCGTCGCCTCGCGGTGATCGCCGACGCCTCCGCCCGCGTCGGCAGCACCCTGGAGGTCGAGCAGACCGCGCAGGAGCTGGTCGACGTCGCCGTGCCCGACCTGGCAGACGTCGCCGCGGTCGACGTCCTCGACGACGTCCTCGCCTTCCGCCGCACCGCCCCCTCCCACGAGCCGGGCCCGGAGACGTTCCGGGCACTCGCCGTCGCCGCCGCCTACCCCAGTCGCGCCGCCACCGCCTCCCTGGGCGTCGGCGACCTCGCGGCGTACGGAGCGGACCGGCTGATCACCCGCTGCGTCCACACCGGCCAGCCCATCGTCATCGCTCACGCCGACGGCAACGATCTGCAGCACATCGCCCGCGATGCCGACGCCGCAGCCGCCTTCGCCCAGGCCGGCGTGCACTCCTACATCGCCGTGCCGCTGATCGCCCGCAACGAGGTCCTCGGCGCCCTCGACCTGCTGCGCGCCCGCAGCCCGCTCCCGTTCGATGAAGACGACGTACTCCTCGCCGGCGAACTGGCCTCCCGGGCTGCCGTGGCCATCGACAACGCCCGATGGCACCAAAGCGTCCGCAACACCGCCGAGACCCTCCAGCGCAGCCTTCTGCCCGGCCACCCGCCCCCGCTCCCGGGCCTCCACGTCGCCTCCCTCTACCAGCCCGCCCAGGCAACCCACGAGGTCGGAGGCGACTGGTACGACGTCATACCCCTCGCCGACGACAAGACCGCACTGGTGGTCGGCGACGTCATGGGAAACGGCATCGACGCCGCCGCCACCATGGGCCGCCTGCGCACCGCCACCTGCACCCTCGCCGACCTCGACCTCGACCCCGACCAGGTACTCCAGCATCTCGACAAGATCACGCAGGGGCTCGAGCACTACATCGCCACCTGCATCTACGCCGTCTACGACCCCCGCGCCCACCAGTGCCGCACAGCCAACGCCGGACACCTTCCGCCCGTCCTCGCCCCGGCCGGCCGCCACCCCCAACTGCTCGACCTGCCCACCGGCGCGCCGCTCGGCGTCGGGGGCGTCCCCTTCCACACCACCACCTTCGACCTCAAACCAGGCGACCGGCTCGTCCTCTACACCGACGGACTCGTCGAAACCCGCCACCACCCCATCGACGAACGCCTCGACACCCTGCTGCACGCCCTCGCCGAACCGCGCCGGCCCCTGGACGAGACCTGCCAGTGGCTCCTGCACTCCCTGCGACACCCCGACGACCACGACGACGTCGCCATCCTCATCGCGCAGGCCACATCCCCACCTTGAGGTGGACCGTGTCCGCGGGGGGTCAGCCACCAGGCCGCCCCCCTGTCGGAGTGTCCCCTCAGCGGCGGCGTGCGCAGGTCCAGGCCCCCATGCCCTGCATCTTGGCGAGCCGCCTCGCCGTTGCGATCTGCTCCGCCTTCGTGGCGAGGTCGGCGCGCGGTGCGTACTTGCGGCCTCCTGCCGCGTTCCAGCTCGACTGGGTGAACTGCAACCCCCCGTAATGGCCATTGCCGGTGTTCGTCCGCCAGTTCCCGCCGGATTCACACCGCGCGATGGCGTCCCAGTCAGTGTTGGGTTTGGAGTGGACCGCAGCGGCGTGAGCCCCGGATACGTCCAGCAGAGGTACCGTCAACAAGACTGCAGCGGCCAGCAGTTGACCGATCATGCTCCGGCTTCGCCGGTCCTTCCAGTGGCGCGACATCAGTCCTCCTTCGCTGTTGGGGCGGACCTGCCGCGAACAGCGGGCGGGCCCGCATACGGCCGTCCACGGGCCGTGGCCACAGCACAGCACGGACCGACGTGCTTCCCGCGGCACTTGCCGTCGATAAAGGGGCGACGCCACCCGAACGGACGCTCTACGGCCCTCGTGAGGCCGCCATCGAGTGGAGTGGCGCAAGGCGCGAATCGCCTCGTAGGGAGGCCGTCCTGCCGGCATCCGGGGTGATCAGGTACCTGTGGGGTCGTGGAGGGTCAGGCGGCGGTAGGCGGCCCGGGCGCTGATGATGCGGGCGATTGCGGTTCCGGTGCTCGCCGCTGCCAGGAGGCATCCGAGGCGGCCCAGGTCGTAGCCGGCGGACCAGGTCAGTTCGCCCATGGGCGGCGTGGCGAAGCCGTTGAGGGCGAGCCAGCAGACCAGGGCCGTACCCGGTGCGGCGATGAGCCGGACTCCGGTGCTCAGTACGGCACACAGCACGGACAGCAGAAGAAGGTCGATCGTGGGGTCGCCGTGGCCGTTGAGGTAGTTGAGGACGGTGACCACGACGACGGCCGCGACACCTGCGGCTGCCCACACCGAGGGGGCTGCGACGGGGTGGGGCACAGGGCGGACACCGGAACTCAGACGCCTCCACTGCACCACGCGATTCTCCCCTCAACGCGGCCCCCGCCATCGGAGACCTCCGTCATGATGCCCGAGTTGGGGAGGTACGGGCACGGGGCCGGAAATCAACCGACGGCGGACGGCATGATCCACCGTCAAATCGTCTCGCCGCATCGTCTCCCCCAAACAGGAGCCGCGGCATCTTCCATCAAGCGCGCCCTTTTCACCGATTCGGGCGATTGGCGCAGAGATAGGGTGACGAATGAGGTGCCCTGTCCACCTCCATCTTCCGTCGACATCAACCGAAACCTGGGGGTTTGCCGTGCCTGTTCCCCGCGTGAGCCGTACTCCGCTGCCGGGCATAGGGGTCCGTTACGACCTCACCACCCGTGAGCACCGCCGTCTGTCGGTGATCGCCCACCGCGACGGCGCCCGGACGCTGAACGCCTACCGGCGGGACGACCCGGACGAGTGCGCGCTGTCGGTGAAGCTGACCGGCGGCGAGACGGAGGCACTCATCGACGCGCTGATGCCCTCGCACCACAGCCCCAGCCATCTGTCCACGACCGACCTCGGTTTGGTGGCGGAACGGATCGAACTGGGGTCGCTGTCGCACTGGAACGGACGGCTGCTGGGCGAGACGCGGATGCGGACCGAGACCGGCGCGTCCATCGTCGCCATCCTGCGCCGCTCCAGCGCGATACCCTCTCCGGCGCCCGACTTCCGCCTGGCGGGCGGGGACACCCTGATCGTGATCGGCACCCGCGAGGGCGTCGAGGCCGCCGCCGCGATCCTCGGCCGGGAGTGAGCCGGATGCACTCCTCCGCTGTCTTCCTGATCGAGTTCGGCGCCATCATCCTCGGCCTGGGCCTCCTGGGCCGCTTCGCCGGCCGCTTCCAGTTCTCCCCCATACCCCTGTACCTGCTGGCCGGCCTCGCCTTCGGCAAGGGCGGACTGCTGCCGCTCGGCACGAGCGAGGAGTTCGTCGCGATCGGCGCCGAGATCGGCGTCATCCTGCTCCTGCTCATGCTCGGCCTGGAGTACACCGCCAGCGACTTGGTCTCCAACCTCAAGACCCAGTACCGCGCAGGTATCGTCGACGCCGCTCTCAACGCCCTGCCCGGCGCGGCCATGGCCCTGCTGCTGGGATGGGGGCCGGTCGCCGCCGTCGTCCTGGCCGGCGTCACCTGGATCTCCTCCTCCGGCGTCATCGCCAAGGTCATGGGGGACCTCGGACGACTCGGCAACCGCGAGACCCCGGTCATCCTCAGCATCCTGGTCCTCGAGGACCTCGCGATGGCCGTCTACCTGCCGATCATCACCGCCCTGCTCGCAGGCGTGAGCCTGGCCGCCGGCAGCCTCACCCTCGCCATCGCCCTCGGCGTCGCCGGACTCGTCCTCTTCCTCGCCGTCCGCTACGGACGCGTCATCTCCCGCTTCGTCTCCAGCGACGACCCCGAGAAGCTGCTCCTGGTCGTCCTGGGCCTGACCTTGCTGGTGGCCGGCATCGCGCAGCAGCTCCAAGTCTCCGCCGCCGTCGGCGCGTTCCTCGTCGGCATCGCCCTCTCGGGGGAGGTCGCGGAGGGCGCCCACAGTCTGCTGAGCCCGCTGCGGGACCTGTTCGCCGCAGTGTTCTTCGTCTTCTTCGGCCTGCACACCGACCCCGCCAGCATCCCCCCGGTACTCCTCCCGGCACTCGCCCTGGCCGTGGTCACGGCGGGCACGAAGATCGCCACCGGGTACTGGGCCGCGCGCAGGGCCGGTATCTCCGTCAAGGGCCGGTGGCGCGCGGGCGGCACCCTGGTGGCGCGCGGCGAATTCTCCATCGTCATCGCCGGCCTCGCCGTCACCGCCGGCATCGAACCCTCCCTCGGCCCCCTCGCCACCGCCTACGTCCTGGTGCTGGTCATCCTGGGCCCGCTGACCGCCCGCTACACCGAACCCGTCGCCGGCTACCTCACCGGACGCCGCCGCAAGCGGCAGATGCCCGAGGTGCTGCAGCCGGGCCTGATTCCGGCCCAGCCGCAGGCGATGGACGCGATGGACGACTCCGGCACCGTCGGCCGCCCGTGAGCGACGAGGCCCGGGCGGCGAGCACGGACCGGGAGACTGTCCTGCTGCTCGCCGCCCTGGCCGCGTTGGCCGACTACCTCTGCGGCATCGTCGGCTTCGCCAGAAACCTGCCACGCCTTCCGCATCGCGACGCGGACCGGGAATGGGTGCGGAACACCGCACGGCTCGTACTCCAGGCAGCCAAGCTGCTTGCCGAGCACGTACCGCCCTCGACGAGCACGAACACCTCTATCCTCGGACCCCACTTGCCGACCGGGGCCGACAGCGCGCCTACCGTCCCGTCCCGCTCCAGGATCCGCCGTTTCGTGGGCAAAGGAATGAGAGTTTTCGCAATGCTGTCGATGAGGCCCGTGCAAGGATGTCGCCCGTGACCGGATCGTCCTCCTCATCTGTCGCCGAGGGCACGCCTCGCAACTACGGCCTGGGTCCCCGTGCCGCTGCCGTGCTCGTGTTCGGGTCGTCGGCCGCGGTCCTGGTGGTGGAGATCGTCGCTTTGCGGCTGCTGGCTCCCTACCTCGGCCTCACCCTCGAGACCAGCACCATGGTGATCGGCATCGCCCTCACCGCGATCGCCTTCGGCTCCTGGCTGGGTGGGTGCATCGCCGACCAGGTCAATCCACGCCGGCTCATCGGCCCCTCGCTCGGGCTGTCGGGAGCGGTCGTGGCGCTCACCCCTGCCGTGCTGCGCACCACTGCGGAGTGGGCACCAGCACTGCTCTTGCTGATCGCGTCGCTGACCATCCTCGTGCCGGGCGCGCTGCTCTCTGCGGTGACGCCGATCGTCACCAAGTTGCGTCTCACCAGCCTCGCCGAGACCGGGACGGTTGTCGGCCGGCTGTCCGGCGTCGGCACCGTCGGCGCCATCGTCGGCACGGTCCTCACCGGCTTCGTCCTCGTCTCGCGGTTGCCGGTCAGCGGCATCCTGATCGGCCTCGGAACCCTGCTGGTGGTCGGTTCGGCGCTGGTTGAGTGGCGAACGCGCGGGTGGAGCAGCACGCCCGCTCTGACGCTCGTGGTCGTTGCCGGCGGCCTCGCCACCACGGTCGCGCCGGGTAGCTGTGACACGGAGACCAGGTACCACTGCGCACGGGTCGTCGCAGACCCCGATCGGGGCAGCGGCCGCACACTCGTTCTCGACGGCGTGCGGCACTCCTACGTCGACATCGAGGACCCGACCTTCCTGAAGTTCAAGTACGTGCGCGCCATCGCGTCGGTGGTCGATTCCGCCTTTCCCGAAGGTGAGCCACTTGCAGCCCACCACGTGGGCGGCGGCGGGCTCACCTTTCCCCGTTACCTGGCGGCCACGCGGCCCGGGGCGCGCAGCGTGGTGTCCGAGATCGACAGCGGGGTCGTGCGCATCGACCGCGACCAACTGGGTCTGAGATCAGGGGGCGGTATCGACGTACGCGTGGAGGACGGCAGGCTCGGCCTGCGGCGACTGGACACCGGCAGTCGTGACCTCGTCGTCGGCGACGCCTTCGGGGGCGTCAGCGTGCCGTGGCACCTCGCCACGAAGGAAGCGATGGCTGACGTACGGCGGGTGCTCAACGAAGACGGCCTGTACGTCGCCAACCTCATCGATCACGGCGGTCTGGCCTTCGCACGTGCCGAAGTGGCCACCCTCAGTGCGACCTTCGAGCACGTCGCCCTCGTCGGCGAACCCGCCGACATCGGCCTCGATCCGACCGCCACCCCCGAGGGAGGCAATCTGGTGGTGCTCGCCTCCGACCGACCAGTCGATCTGCGTGCGACCCAGGAAGCGCTGGATGCCCGGCAAACCGGCTGGAAGATCGCCACCGGCGTCGACCTCACCGCCTGGATCGGCGATGCTCAACTGCTCACCGACGACTACGCACCCGTCGACCAGCTCCTCCAGCCCTACAGCCCACGGAGCAGCCAGTGACAGGACACACGTCCAAGCCGTGCCGATGCACCTGAAAACAAGCCGCCTCCCCCACGCACACCCCTATGGGCCCGGTACGCGCCCAGGGGAGGAGCTAGTTACGCAGGCGCGCCGCTCACGGTAGAGGACGTTCAGCAGCTCCACCCCAGGTCGAACACGACGCAATGGGCCGTCCACCGGGCGGCGGGGCCGGGGGCGCTGCGGCCGCGGGCGGCGGCCGGACGCTGCAACGCCTCGAACGACAACGCGCCTGCGGGGCGACCTTCTCTGCGCCAACTGAAGGAGCCAGTGGCGCCGATTTCTACGGGGTGGGTGTGTCCGTCGGGCGCTGAACCTCCAGGACAACTGCCGTCCCGGCCACAGAGCGGTCCTCGTGCAAGTCGGTGGAGCGGTGGCGCCGTGCCTGGCGCGAGGGCGGCATGGAGGCCTTGCGCTCCGCGGGTCCGGCGAACTCCCCGACCGTCACCGAGGCCC